>JBHLOX010000010.1:0-39559 GCA_048940045.1 Promethearchaeota archaeon | reverse complement strand
AGCATATGAAGCCGGAAAACTTCGTGCCATTGGTCTTTCGAACTTTGAAAAAGCAGACATCGATAACATCCTTGAATCCTGCTCTGTAAAACCAATGGTAAATCAGATTTTGGCGCATATAAGCAACACACCTAAAGAGCTCATTCAATATACTCAGGAAAAGGGCATTCTTGTAGAGGCCTATTCACCGATTGCACACGGAGAACTATTGAAAAATCAAGAAGTTACAAAAACTGCTGAGAAATATGGTGTTTCAGTGCCACAATTGTCTATTCGGTACGTCCTTCAGCTTGATCTTCTTCCATTACCAAAAACTGCAAATCCTACACATATGAAAGATAATGCAGATGTGGATTTTGTAATTTCTGAAGAAGATATGGAATTCCTAAAAAATGTGGACCAAATCAAAGACTATGGAAGTGCAAGCATGATGCCTGTATTTGGAGGAAAACTCTGAAATCAATGTTTTCAATAATATTTTGTAGGAATCGCAGTTAGAGAACACTACTCAATCCTCAAAACAGCGTCGTGTAGAACAGCTGAAAGGTGAGATATGAAGGTCTTAGCTCTGTGCAGCTGATACTTGAACCTGAGTTGGATATGCATCATTGTATTGACCCAGGTTCAAGTCCCGGCAGGGGCACCACTTCTTTTCTTTTCGTGACTCTTTTCAAGAAACAGTTGAAATTCTTGACAAAACAAGTAGTCAAGAATTTTTAGTCAAAAAAATATTTTACTAAATTTGGTATACGTTTTGGTGAGAGAAAAAATATGCGGAAAGAAATCGAAGAAACTGTGTTTGAAGTCCTTGCACATCCAGTAAGAAGGGATATTCTAAGAATGGCGTTTCATGGTGATGATGGAGCGTCGTACACAGATATACTGGGTGGATTATCTCTTTCAACCGGTCGATTGAACTATCACCTCAAACAAATGGACGGATTCATTCAGAAGAGCAATTCTCTGCGATATACCCTTACACCACTGGGAAAAGCTGCAGCAGATCTCATGTTCTCGCTGGGACAAGACCTACCGGAGGATGTTGAAAAGTATGTCAAGATTCGGAGACCGCCTTCATTGATGCCTGCTTTGAAATTCATGGCCTACCTATTGATGCTGGTAGTTTCAATTCCTACAGTCTTTATTGGGGCAGAGATCTACAATCTAATAGTAGGGGGTGGGCAGTTGATAGACATTCTATCTCTCTCAATTGTTCTGTTTATTGGATTAGCAGTTTTTGTATGGATCGCATATATGGTAAAGTATGCACCCGGATACCTTAAACATCTAGAGAGGCGATTTTATGAGTAATAGAGAGGTCAGAGATCAATATTCATCTAATGGGTTAGATGTCATGGGCACACCAGGTCCCATAGATACAGGACAATCAACATGGAAACTGATACTGATTGCTTGGACAGCGACACTTGGCATCGATTTCTTATGGCATGGTGGGATTTTAGCAGATATTTACAGTCACCCAAATCCAGCAATAATTGAGCCAGAACAAGCGTTTATTCGCATTCCTCTTGGTTATGGGTCCCTTCTCATTCAAGTGGTGTTTGTCTATTGGTTCTTCTCATATATAGGAGTTAATGGATGGAGGAAAGGACTCAGATTCGGTTTCATGTTTGGTGGTTTAATGGGGGCTGCATCCGTATTGGGACAGTATTCTATTTTGACGCTTGAATTGGGGCTGTTGATTCTGTGGGGTATAGCACAAGTTTTCGAATACGGAGTAATGGGAGCTGTTCTTGGAGCTGGCTCTTCGGTTGCATCTTTGAAAAGTGTTGTAAAGAAGGTGATAGCTCTTGTGATAATGGCGTTGTTCTTCGGAGTCGTTGTGCAGAGTATAATCCATTAGTTCAATGAGAAGTGAGATTTTCATGAGCTACTAATGTTTCTCAAGTCCCGGCGGGGGCGCCACTTCTTTTCACCAAATATCAAAAAACGACATTCCGGCACATATTAGGAGAAGAACTAGAATGATGGCGATTGCCAATCCATATGGTATGAAGAAGTTGAGGGAGTAGTCTTGAAAAATTTGGACAATCATGTAGACTGTTAGTATTGACACAACGCAGACTAAAGCACCTACAGTATCATGAAGATTCTTAATCTGTGTTTCGAGATGGCTTAGGTCTGTGTCATCTTCCTGTGGCTTTTTCGACAATTTCGCCTCACCACTACCCGACAAGTTGTGCTGGTTCATGGGTCCTTATACATATTGTTTCAATGAGTTTTCTCAATTAAAGTCCCGGAAGACGTTACTTCTTGTTAAGGAATGAAGTATGAAATCTAAATCGAGTCAATTTCTCTGATCTTGTTTCTGACGATATCGGGAAGGGAAGTTTTCTTTGAAGACTTGTAATCATATGCCACCATTTTAGATTCGCCGATGGCAGCGATCCCACTGGATTTACTCTCGATGATATACTCCATTATGAAATGGGTTGGTTCAACAGAGGTTACACGAGTGCCCACAGTTACTATATCAGGATAGAACAGGGGTTTAATGAATTTGGCAGAGATACTAGCCAAAATCGGACCAATAGAATCCTTCTCCATGGTTTCAATGAACCCAGCCTCCTCAAAGTATTTGATACGGGCAGTTTCAAAGTATCTGAAAAATAGTGTATTGTTTACATGTTTAAAGGCGTCCATATCGCCCCAAGCAATGGGAATATCAACTGTGATGTTAAAATCATCTAATGATGTCATCTACAACACTTCTAAGGCAATTTAAAGAGAGATAACTTTCGCTTGATAAAAACCCATACATATGAACCCGTATAGTGGACTTCATTCAGACTGATGGGTTTGCATCTATTGTAACCCGAGTTCAAGTCCCGGCGAGGAGCCACTTCTTTTCATCCTTTGTCGCTTGCATAAGAATATGCACATAGAAGAAGAATGCCAAGAGCTATGACCAAAAACAATCCGACATTAATGAAGAAGGAAAAGGAATATTGCTGAATCGCTTGAATAATTATGTAGATGGATAGTAACGAAACAACGATAATTAGCATGATAATCGAACAACGAAGGTTTTCGATCTGCATTTCAAGTCGTTTAGTGTCTGTTGTTTCGTTATGAGATTCGTCTGACAATTATCACCCACCATACCAGACGAATAGTGCGTGTTCTTTATATTTTATACATGTTGCCTCATTGAATTTCCTCCTATATCGAGATTCAGATAAGGAGCAATGAAATGTTCAGCAGACTATGTTGACAATCATTGAGATGTTGGTTAACCACAATCTTGTATGCAGAAATCCACTGTTTCAGACTCTGGAAAAGCTTGATTCAGAAGAGTTCTTGAAGCCTACGGGAGCCGGGAAAGGATCAGTGCGGGATATCTTGGTTCATATCATGAATGCGGAGAGATTCTGGATAGCATTTCTGAAAGATGTCAAGACTGAGATGTTCAAGTATGAGGATTTTCCAGATATTCAGAGTATCAGAGATGCATGGTCAAGAGTTTCTAGTGACACAGAGAACTTCATCAAAGACCTTGCAGAGAACCAACTCCATCATGTTAGGAGTATAAAATCAGGCAATCAGACAATTAGTTTTACAGTGGCCAAAGCTCTACTTCATATGACCACTCATGAAACCCACCATCGAGGCTTCTTGATAGGTTTAATCAGGCAGAAAGGACTAGAACCTCCAGATGTCAATATGTTATAGATAGGAGATGATGTCAGATGACCGAGTTCTTAGACATATGCTATGATTCAATGAAAAAACAGGAACAAGCAATCCCAAGAACAATGGATGCTGTGGATCAAACAGCAGCATCAATCATTGGGAGCAAGAAACAGATTATCCTTATCGGATGTGGGGACTCCTATGCAGTGGCGGACTATGGTAAGTGGGCATTCTGGAGGGTTGGGCTCAATGCTCTTGTTGTGTCACCTGATGAGATTCGTAATCTCCGTCTGAGCAAAGACACAGTTGTGATTGGAATATCTGCCTCAGGAAGAAGTCTTGTAACAATAGAAGCCCTTCAGAAGGCTAGATCAGAAGGTGCGACAAGCATTGTACTTACTGATAACAAGAATGGAGCTGCTTCTCAAGATGCAGATTATGTGTGGGTAACCAAGTCAGGGGTTGAAACCTATAACACGAGCCCTCAAGCACCTACTACAACAGCGATGGCATATTTGCTGGTCGTTTCAGCAGGAATTACTGACGAGTCAGAAAAGAATCTTGGTCAGGACATTGAACAATTGAAGAGCGTTGGAAAAGAGATGATGAGCTGGGCTGAGAGAGAAGGAATAGCAATCTCTCAATTGACCAGCCCCAATGTTCCAATATATCTCATTTCTGAAGGGCCAAACCATGTAGCAGCGCAGATTGGAATGATGAAGTTCAATGAGTTTTCAGTTTTGAAAGGAATTGCTGCTATAAGGGAGGAGTTTCGGCATCATTACGTTCTCTCAATAAACAACAACGATACCGCCGTGTTGGTTACAAAGAGCCCAAGCGATTCATCTGATGATGCCTATATGGTAACACTCACCAGATCGCTGAAAATGAGAGCATATCGTCTTCATACGGATAAGAAGCTAGGATTGCAGCTTCCGTTGGTGCAGACCATCCCGAATACGATTGCGCTACAGATGGCGGCTTATCATTCCGTTCTAAGACATGACCCGGATAAAGAAGCTTTCAAAAAACCAAATGTTGATGCCTTCAAGATCTACTGAATCTCATTTATTGCGTGAGGGCGAAAGGTAACTAAGGGAGAAACTCAAGAATCAGTTTGTGACAGATGTGCTCGAGCTCTTAGCTGGTATCAAGACAGCAGACAGACGTAAAGAGATTGCAGAGTATATTAATGGTCATCCAGATGAGTTTGAAGATATTCTTGATTCTACCTTCAAAGGGACCTCTGAAAACACGATGCAGTCCAAGCAGCATATAATTGACATGGTAGATTTATTGAGTGCAAAGCTTGCGATACAGGTAATCGAGCGAGCGATTGAAGACACTGACTCGCGAATTAAGGTGAGAGGACTACAAGCTGCCTATAGAACCAGGGTTGATTCTCTGAATCCACAACTTATTGACATACTTGAAAACAGAAATGAGCAGTTTGAGGTGAGAAAATGGGCAGTCCATATACTAGGAAGTACGGATTCCGCAAGCTATAGCAGGGTTCTAAGGAAATTAGCTCGAGATGGTCGTGAAGATGTAGATCTAAGAAAGGAAGCCGTCTTTGCTCTAACAAAGATAACTGATGATGAAACGTTAGGAACACTCTGTGTTCTTTTGGGAGATCAAAATGCAGAGATTAGAGAGTCCGGTGCATGGGCTCTGAGCAACATAAGTGCTCCTGAATCAATAAACTGTCTTCTAGCAGCACTTGAGGATGAATCAGAAAGGGTGAGAGACTGGGCGATCCGCGGGCTCAGGGATATGGATGATAGTAAAGCATTGCAAGGATTGGCGGATGCAATGGCACGAGTCCCTCCGAGTGAACAGGTCCGTATGATTCGTTTGGTTGTGGAGAGAAAGTCTGAGATTATTCTCAGAGCAATAACAGAGCTGCTAGGTTCAGAGGATGTTGAGGTGCTTCGGACAGCTGCTTGGGCCATTGGAATATCTCCATATCCACCCGCAGTTCCAGTATTGAGAGGCCTATTGGAACATGAGGATGAAAAGGTTCGTTACTATGGGGAAGTGGCACTTGTTAGGAGTGGGGGAATAGACTCCACAGATCTTCAACTTTGAATCCAGACTATATCATCCCTTGATAGAGAGAAGCGGCTGTCACAAGGTATGTCCGGTTTGTTAGATCGAGATCCATGACCTAGTCTATGCTATAGTTCCTGATAAGATGCATGGCAGTAGATCTATTCTTACATGGATGCAGGGAACAATGGTTTCTCTGTTCTGGCCCCAAGGGTAACCTCAAGATGTAGAAATGCTGAACTGAGACGTTGAAAGTCCCTTGGAACTCTGAGTTCACTAATATTTAGTGATGATAAGGCATTCTCAATCTTTCTTATTGTGAGTCGTCTGTTGTCTTTAGAATTGAAAGCGATAAGCACTCGAGTGTCTTCAGGGTCAGGCATTCTATACACTGATTGACACTTGATGCCTTTGTTTTCAAGAGCGTGCTTAATCTTGGCCTCTATTGCCTTCATTGCTCGAATACACCAAGATATCGTACTGACCAGGGTAGTTAAGCACCTGTATTAACTAGATAATACTCAGTAATGGCGCCAAAACAGTTCTCGTGATTTCCGAGTGAACTTCTTAACATTTGGTTTCTTGCTCTCATCCTTCGTTTGATAAACGAGTGATGGGAAGGTTCAGTGAGTGTGGGAAAGATGGACAAGGAAGGATTCCGAAGGTATCTGACAGATAGGGATCAACCTATCCCTGAGAAGGAGATTTTTAAAAATACTAAGATGGTAGAGCGATTTGAGAGGTTTCTGAAACAGTCTGGAAAGACTCTCGAAACAGCAACGGATGAGGAGTTCACCAGATTCTCAAAGGTCTTGATTGAGGAAGGATTTAACACCTATCTCAACTATGCCGCTCTATCTCGATATGCATTCTTCATTAAGAACATGGACCTGTTTTTGCCAGTTCTAGCGATACTTGATGGAGGAGAGGTGATGAATGTCCTCCATGAAAGACTAGGTGAACATGTCGGGGAGGAGAAACGTGACAAGATTCTCCCAAAGAAAGATCTACCTCCTTTAGGTATACCAGACACTGAGAAGATGATGGTCACCCGAGAAGTATTAGAGAAAATGGAAAAGGTCCTAGATCCCTCAGAGTGTAGGAAGATTTTGGCTGATGTTGCTCATGGATTGCCTCGCGACTTTAGAAAGGGAGAACGTGAGAAATTCCTGAAGGCTGGTACTGTTGATGAATATCTGAAACAGAAACGAGAGAGTGCAATTGCAGAGCTTGAGAAACATAGGGATGAGGGTTCGTTGTTCTATAATCAATACATCACTGATGAAGTTGTTGAGTTTGTCAAGAGTCGACCTGATGTCTTGAGTGGTGAAAGAAGAGGGAACACCATCTATCATACAAAAATTCCATACATGGTACAAGAGTATCTAGAGGCGACAGATGACAGAATGAAACGGTATTACGCATGTCACTGTGCCTGGGCTCGTGAATCAATTCTGGATGATGTTGTTGATGTATCCGCTGATTTCTGCCATTGTAGTGGAGGTTTTACCAAAATGCCTTGGGAGGCTGCACTTGATCAACCACTCGAGTATGAAATGGTAAAATCAGTGCTCAAGGGGGATGATGAGTGTAGTTTTGTCATTCATCTTCCTGAAGGTGTTGAATAGTATGATGAGTATTGATGAGGCTATCAAAGGACGCAGAAGTATTAGAACCTACAAAAGTGACGAGGTAAAGAAAGAGCTTGTCAGAGAATGTATTGAGGCGGCAACTTATGCACCTAGTGCAAAGAACGGCCAGCAATGGAGATTCACTGTACTCACTGGTGAGGCAAAGGACAGGTTCACAGACATGTATAGAGATGAACTTGGCAAACTCACCTATGATGTAGGTTCCTCTTTTGGCTCATGTACAATGATGAAAGAAGCCCCAGTTGTCATCATGGTTTGGAACACCAATGAACGTGGATGGTCTACTGAGGTCCATAGTGTATCCGCAGCAATTCAAAATCTGTTATTGAAAGCTCACTCACTTGGACTTGGAGCCTGTTGGATTGGAGATGTTTTCTATACATACAAGGCTATAATGGAATACTTCAAAAAACCTTGGAAACTGCTCGCCGGAATAACTTTGGGTTGGCCAGATGCTCGTCCAGGACTTAGACCCAGGTTATCTGTTGATGAAGTAGCTGAGTTTCTGAACTAGTGACCAAAAAGTACGAAAGGATGAATCGATTGGTTCAATTAGAATGGAACCAGTACTTCCCAACTCTCCTATGCGTAGGATCCTAGTACTTGGACCAAGTGGTTCAGGAAAATCAACAGTGGGAAAAAGAATTGGCAGAATCCTTGGCGTTCCAGCTGTCCATCTAGACATGCATTATTGGAAACCAAACTGGGTAGAAACTCCAAAAGATGAGTGGCCCGAAAAGGTCAAGGAATTGATTGCTTCTGAAACTTGGGTCATGGATGGAAACTATACTTCAACACTCAAGATGCGTGCAGAAGCTGCGGACGCTTTGATATTCTTGGATATGACTCGTAGACTATCCTATTTTCGAATCATCTCTCGATATCTGAGGAACCGGGGAAGAACACGGTCAGACGTCACTGAGGGCTGTCCAGAGAAAATTGACTTAGATTTCATTAGATGGATTTGGGAGTATCCTCGCACTAGAAAACCGGTTATTCTCAGATTCTTGGAGAAGTTGAGAGCACGTAAGAGTGTGTATATTCTTCGTAATCAAAGAGAGATTGAAGAGTTCTTAATTACTCTTAGAAACAAATATGGTCGGGAGAGCCGAATTTGACACGGCAAGCGATGGGTCTACAATGTTGGAATCTTTTCACAATTAAGCCCAATATGGTTTCCTGATGTATTTGTACGCATTATGTGCAGCAAGTGCACCCTGGGCAGCAGCAACAGAGGCCAGCTGGTATACTGATATGATATCTCCAGCAGCAAAAACACCTTCGACACTAGTCCTCATTTCATCGTCCACGACGACAAAACGACCATTCATTTTCAGACCAAGGTGTTCAAACACTTCTGTGTTTGGGACCAATCCTATAGCAATTATCACACGGTCTATAGCCATAGAGATTTCCTTGCCGGTCTTATTGTTGAGAAGAATCACTTTTTCGACTTCTGAGTTACCCTTAATCTCAAGAAGCTCGGTGTTGTACAGGACCTCAGCCATCTTTTCAGTTAGAATTTTATCAACCGTTGTTTCGGCTGCTCTGAACTCGTCTTTTCTGTGTGCAATCCAGATCTCATTGGTTACTTTGTGCGCGTCTACAACGGCATCTAATGCGGTATCGCCACCGCCAACCACTAGGACTCTTTTGTCACGAAACATCTCAGGTTCTGTTAGGTATGGAAAAACGCCGCGGTCCTTTCTGGAGAATTCAATCTCACCAGGGATTCCTAATATGTTTGGACGCATACCAGTTGCAATGATTACAACTCTCGAGGTGTATTTACCCTCAGTAGTGACGATATTCCGATCCTTGGTAATTTCAGTAACACGTTCTTTGACTAGGAATACCCCCAGATCGGCGGCTTGGCGTACCCATTCTGCAACAAGATGTGTGGCTAAAACCTTGGGCGTACCGGGATAGTTGAATACATACTTGTATGGATAGATTGTTGATAACAGTCCCCCCCAAGTTCCTCCTTCAAATACAATGGTCTTGAGACCTTTGTATGCAGCTATGATTCCTGCAGATAACCCGGCAGGGCCTCCTCCTACAATAGCAACATCATATTCTACTTCTGAAACTGTCAAGTGTTATTTCACCTTCTTTGCAAAATCTACTCCGAATTGGTATGCCTGATTGAGTTCTTCTTCTGTGGGTACCCATTTCACCGTGAAGGGGTCCATTATAATCTCCATCTTCCCTCGTTCCATTGATTCCTGGATTCTCTTTACGGCACCTCCACCCCATCCAAAGGATCCAAATGCAGCTGCTTTTTTCCCCCTAGGCCTTAGTACCTCAAAGTCTGAAAGAATTGGCGCTACAGTGGGCAGAATATCATTATGAAGAGTAGAGCTGCCTACTATTATCCCTCGTGCCTCTAGGAGCTCAGCCATTATGTCGCTTCGATCGCTATGTGGTATGAGTTTCAAAAGAGGGGTCAATCCTTGGCTACTAATTCCTTCAGCAATTGCACGCGCCAATTTTGTTGTGCTTTGCCACATTGTGTCCCATGTAATTACTACTTTATCTTCCATCCGTTCTCCTTTAGCCCACTCCAAGTATCGTGTGACTATTTGCAGTGGATCCTTTCGCCAGATTAAACCGTGAGAGGGGGCGATTATTCTGATTGGAAGACCTAGCTCTGTCACTTCTTCGATCTTCCGTTGTACCATTCGACTCAGTGGCCACAGAATATTCGCATAGTACTTCTCCGCCTCTTTCCATAGAATGTGCTGGTCTACTTCATCAGCAAATCGCTTTTCAGTGGCATAATGCTGCCCGAAAGCATCATTTGGCAAGAGTACTTCCTTTTCAACATAATATGTAAACATCGACTCGGGCCAATGCAGCATCGGAGCTTCATAGAATCTCAGCGTCTTTCCTCCAAGGTCTATCTCATCCCCAGTCTTAACTGTCTGGATATCCCATCCATCTGGATAATGCTTCTTGAGTTCATCAACAGCCTTGGGGGTGCAGACAAGCATGGCGTTCTTCATGGTGTTTAGTACATCGGACATGGCACCAGAATGATCCATCTCTGTATGGTTTGAAATCATGTAATCGATTCTCTCGGGGTCGATGATTTTTGATATTCTAGAGAACATTTCCTTAGAGAATGTCCCAAGAACTGTATCGATAAGTGCGACTTTCTTTCCAACTATGAGGTAGGCATTGTAAGTTGTTCCATGATGGGTAGTATAGCTATATCCATGGAAATTTCGTACATCGTAGTCAATTGCACCAACCCAATAGACATCATTCACAACTTCGACAGGCTTCATTTCGCTCCTCTAAGATTAACAATAGTATACCCTCTTATAACAACTGGGATGTGTAGATAGAAGATAGAAAGAATGAGAGATGATCGGGACGGCCGGATTTGAACCGGCGACCGATGGATCTACAGTCTTGGGAGCTATTTGCTATATAGAGAATGCTTGGATGCTATTTCCATACCTAGTTTCCTTAATCTTGTGGTTTCATCAATTGGTTTACCTGTGTCTGGATTTATTGCTAAACAAGCACCATCAATCATCTTGGTCTTGAGTAGTCCCTTGGCTATGGGATTGTTTCTCAGATGTGGTGCATCTAGAACTCCCTCTTTTACTGCACGTACATATGTACCAGGTTCAATGAGTGGGTCTTTTGAAGATTCATCACCCAGAGATTGTATAGTAGCTGTGAGTAGTCGGGCTTCTTTGACAAGCTCATTCTTGTGCATTACCACTTCTTTATCGTCTAGTGGGTTCGGTATTCCAAGAAGGCAGTCATGAATGACTCGTCGTGTTATTTTGCAACTCTCGATGATATCGTCTGCTGTTGCAGCATGATTAGCCTCACAGAAGCCGACGACATGCACAATATGTGGTTTCAACATCATTCCGGTGTAAATTGATGACGCAAGTTGACCCTTGCCCGAGTCTAGATCAGGAGGATAGGAAAAAAGACCAGGTCGTACTTGTCTTAGAGATACAAAGTTGTGATCATGAAGTGACTCGATAAGTTCGATTTTCGCAAGCATCTTGGCGAGATCCATCTTTGGAGAAGTTCCAGGGGGTGTGTTCAGCATGTATTGTGCAATGTAGTGTCTTACACCAGCTTTCTTAGCGTTATATGCAGAAAGATATGCCATGGCGACCGCGATTGTATCATGAGCGCTTCTCAAGCTCCAGTGATGTGACTCATTGATTTCTACAGGAATGTCATTCTTTGCATGCCATCGGTGATTCTCTTGATTCTCCGTGATGGCCTTCTCAAGAGGCCTCTTGCTTCTTCCATCAAGCTCACTGTACCATAACAGAGGGGTTGCACACCAAGCGTTGTTTATGGTGTTCTTTAGTAGCTGTGCCCAAGATAACAAATCATGAGTACCACTATAACATCTCAAGAGTGGGTAGTTGCCTCTTCGAGAAGCTTCAAAGATTCGTTGTAGATCTTTGGATTCTCTGATTGGGACACCTCCGTCACCGTTTAGACTCTCATTCATCTCAGATGGATGAAAGAATGATTCTTGGGCATTCTGATCAGGTCCAATAGAAATGACATCCAAAACTGAAGCCTTTGCAATTCTTTCGACACCATCTATGGTTTCTTCAATTGTAGGTAAGCCAAAATGATGTCTTATTATTGGAATTGGACTCTTCATGGTCATTCTTGTCATCAAGTCTTGAGGATGCTTCTCTTCTGGCGGCATGTGCGTACGACCACGAAGAAAACTAATCGAGTCCTCATCGGTCGAGAAACCTGTGAATATCTTTTCAAACAGCTTGGTTCTTTCTGCAATCAGTTTGACCGGTGCTGTACAACCAAGCAACCATCGCTTCCTCTCCAGATGAGATGCTGTAACAGCGTTCTTCAAGTCTTCAAGAAGTTTCACCGCGCTGGTCGCTGAGAGTCTATAACTCACACCGATAACATCAGGGTTGTGTTCTCTTACTTTTGTTATCAATTCATCAATGGGAACCGCTGTTCCCAAGAAGACTGTTTCATGTCCTTCTTCTTCTGCTAACGTGAGAAATCTAAGAATACCAGCCACATGGACACAACTTCCTATAGCGGCTCCCAAGATTCTCAAAATTCATCCACCTCCAATTCGAACATGTCAGATATCTTCAGAAACTCTGTATATTTCTCTGGAATGGCTCCACTTCTGACATATTCCTGTATTTCATCGGGGTCCAATCCAGCAAGCCCTAGTCTTACAAGGTTCCTTCCACTACTCCAGAAGTCATGATTATAGAGCTGGCAAGCCATGTTGATTACAGAGTCTATAGCAGGGGTTTCAACTCCAGCAAGTCGTCCAAGATAGGAGATGGGTACGAGACCTGTGGGCACATCTTCTAATACGTATCGATGATTCAGTGACGAGGGACTGCCCACATCATCATAGGCATCAATACTTTGAATACAATCACAAAGTGTAGTTCCTTTGGCATCATAGGTGGACCTCAACCATTCCAGAAGGGATTCAGGATGAGAAACATATTCACGAGAAACATTGATTCTTTCAACATCCATTC
Organism: Promethearchaeota archaeon; assembly: GCA_048940045.1. GTDB lineage: Archaea > Asgardarchaeota > Thorarchaeia > Thorarchaeales > Thorarchaeaceae > SMTZ1-45. The sequence goes on along the minus strand of JBHLOX010000010.1, from coordinate 26,676 downwards.
GTTCTATTAGTCGTCCTATTGATTCGGAAATAGCATCATGATAGTGGTTGTATCCACCAGCTTTCGACTCCAATAAACCTGCACAGAGAATCGTGGGTGTTGGGTGTAACATCGCGCCGATATTGTCAAGGCTGGTTTCCATGACATCTTCAGCCATACTGAATGTAATTGGAAGTCGTCTTAGACTCCTCATAAACCGAGGATTGTGGGATGCTGGAAACGCACTCACCTTTGTACTGTTCTTAACCTTGGAAATCAATACGGAGTCAGTTCCAGTAATCCTTGATACGAAGCTGAATGTTTGAGCCTCTCCTAACAAAATTCCATTAGTATGAGAATGTGATCTCAGAATTCTGGTAAACTCGAGTGCACCGCCAGTCCTACCTGGCATCAGAAGTATTGTCTGTCCTGATTGTAGATGAGGAGCCATGGACTTTGCAAAAAAGGTGTGTGCCTGTGCAGGTACAACAACAATCAGCATATCACGGTCTTTAATAGCCTTGGCTATGTCATCTGTGACCAAGGGGAAATAGGCGAATGAATCATAGAGACCCTGAACCTTGATTCCACCTATTCTTGATATGTTCTTGACATTGGTGATTGTACGATTATAGAGAGAAACATCAAATCCATGTATGGAGAGATAGCCGGCAAGTCCTCTACCTGCGTGTCCAGCACCTAATACTGTAATCCTGATTGGGTCGGCAGTGTAGTTTTCTGATGTACTCCATGACATGAGTATCACAGCTATATAGTAACCCCGCGAACTTGGTCAAGGCCTGTGGTCTTGGTGAACAAATACACCCTAAGCACGACCACCTTTGTCTAGAGTGACCAAGTGGTATAGCTCACCATTCTTATTCTTTTGAGTAGTATTTCCCTATCTATCATTGTTGGGCAGTATTATTAGATTTGCGAAAATCGACGTTTGTCGAATTGAAAATCGGGTTTTGTCGTAAACTAGCCCTCCATGGGCATAAGAAAGAGTGAACGGGACAGCCGGATTTGAACTGTAATATTCATTCGTAAAGATCTTTTTCTAACAATCGAAATGATGACCTGGAAATGGGTACAATGCAAGTGGAGAAACAGATTACTCTTGCTCTGATTGGTGAGCCAATGGTTGGGAAAACAACAATAGTGAAATTATTAGATTAAGAAGCTAGAAGGCGAGGTACTACTTATCAAATTCAGACAAAGAACATCTCATACACGATCTGGGAGCTTCAGACCTCCAGCTCAGAGCCTCAGAAACTTGCATGCTCGTAAGTTAATGTTTCATGCTTCTTTTAGGTCGTCCAACCACGTAGATGTTTTGTCAACGGGTTTCGAAAATATAGTTCCAATATTGCTTGGGTCCTTAGCTTGATGATACTTGAAGAGGAACTGTCCATTGTTAACACCAAGAATCTCGACCTTCCCAGTTGGGTGTGACATGATAAACCGGAATCTCTTAGCATGTCCATCTAGCTTCGTTCGCGTTTCTTTGATTATCCTGCACGCTTCATATAGCGGTACTTGGAAATGTTTCTTGACACGTTTGACCGGGCGACATTGAAATACATAATATGGAATTACACCAATTCGAACAAGACCTCTTTGTAGCTGTGCCATAATATCTGAGTCATCATTTACACCCTGTAGAAGCACAGTCTGATTACCGATAGTAATTCCTATCTCTTGAAGCCGTCTACATGCCTGAATCGATTCTTCAGTGATCTCCCTTGGATGATTGAACTGAGTGACTACGTACAGACGAGTTTTGTTGTTATATGATTTCAATATCTCTCTCAATCTATTATCTGATATGATTCTCCTCGGAAAAGTGACCGGAACTCTTGTTCCAAATCTGATGAAATCGAGGTGATCTATCTCTGTTAGTGCGGCGAGAAATTCTTCTATCCGACTATTGGGCAATACAAATGGATCTCCTCCAGTAATGAGAACATTGTTGATCTCTTTGTGGTTCTCAATATACTCTACGGCACTTTGGATATCTCGAATTACCTCATTGGTTTCTATTCCAACCAATCGCCTTCTAAAACAGTGCCGACAATACATTGCACATTCATTTGTGGCTAAAATCACTGCAGTCTGTTTGTACTTGTGCTGGAGTCCTGGTAGTATAGTATTCGATTTCTCTCCGCTTGTATCATAACTACCTTCTAGATAGCTCTCATGAGTCAGAGGTATGGATAGTTTCCTGATGGGATCCTCTTCATCACTCTTGTCAATCAGAGAGAGGTAATATCTGGATATTCTTAGTGGGTGGTCTTTACAAATCTCCTCTAAGACAGCTCTGTCTGTTTCATTCATATCCAAATATTCGACTAGATCGTCAACTGTTGATATACTCTCCTGCAGAATTGCTTCCCAACTCATAATATCACAACATTGGGTTGAGTCTAGCTCGCTTATTCCGGAGTTTCGTTCTCGTGAGTTTTTCTTTTTGGCGATTCAAGTGGGGGATCGCTTGTCATTCGTGAGATTATTGCTATTCTTCTGTCTAGTTCTGGCCACTCTGCAATTGGTAACCTCTCTCTTAATTCCTCTTTCATCTTTTTCACCTGTAAATACAAATCCAGCGATTTATTACGATAAGCAGGACTTTGGGACTGGATTTGCTATCGAATTTCTTGTGCGATTAACACGCTCATGATTATAGGTAATCAGTCACTCAAGCGTACTTTTGGTCGTCCTTCTTTCTAATAGAAAAAATTAGATTATGCACTTATTAATATTATGTTTTTTTAGCCTTATAAGAGGAAAAATAGGATTGATAATTTTGTTTTATCAATTTAAAGCAATATGAGGTCTTTTTGTTTTTATCAATCCTTTTTCTTGAAAGCTACCCAGCGAACACCTTCCTCATCAGTCATTATGATCATATTAAGATCAAGATCCTTTGCGTAGTTCCTGAGAGAGTGGTGGGATACTCCCATGTATTTCACAACATCATCAAGGTTTAGAGGTTCTCCTTTTTCTCTGTATTTTTCTAAGACTTTTTGAAAACGCAGATAGTTTCTTTTTCTACCTCTACGGTACATTAGTTTCTCTTCGGATTTCGATCTTATATTCTCTAATTCCATATCATAATTATCTGTTCTATTGCTTTTTAATCTTATGTTTATAATGATGTTATTTTTATATCTAATTTATCTCTATCATAACACTTATTATACATCTATTACAATATTATGTAAGGATAAGTAAAAAATGAAATCAAAAGATGAACAAATCAAGAAGTCAGTTGTAGATATGCTATATCTGAACAGTCGTGTTGATGCTTCAGATATTCACGTAGAAGTGACAGATGGAGTTGTCACAATGAGAGGTACTGTTCCCAGCTATGGGATTAAGGAAGCCGCACTTTTTGCTGCTTGGAAAGTACCAGGAGTGAAGAAAGTTAACAATGACTCATTCGTCAGATTCCCATCAACAGCGAAAATTCTAACCGATTCACAGATTGAGGATAGTATTAAGAAACAGATTGAATGGAATGGTAGTACTAGTAGAGAGAACATCCATGTTAAGGTCAAGAAAGGAAAAGTCACACTTCAAGGTCATGTGGACGCCTATTGGAAGACTTTCAGGGCGCAACAGCTTGCTTCTGATGTGATAGGTGTTACCGATATCGAGAACAAACTTACTGTAGTACCAACTGAAACTGTTACTGATCAGGTCATTGCAACAGACATAATTAATGCAATTGACAAGAGTTACCTTGTCAGCGCTGATGATGTCGATGTGAAAGTCAAGGATGGAATTGTCACTTTATCTGGAAAACTTGACACTCGTGCGGCATGTGATGCTGCTTTAGAGTGTGCGTACAATACTTTTGGCGTAACGGATGTCAAAGATCGACTGAACATAGCATAATCAGAGTTACATTTAGAAGCCAAGGGCTTCTAACATCTTTTTTTTGATTCTTGCAGGTTTTCAAAATGATTCATGATAGGTCTTGAAGAAATCATCTGGACCAAGTCGTATTGTTTCAACCAACTTTTCATGTCCTAGATTACGATCAATTACCTGTGCCATGTGGGCTCCTGTAACATACCAGAGCCTATCTTTGTCGCTCATTCTTTCAAGAGTTTTCCAATCATCCTCATGTAGAGGACTATCAGCACGGATCTCTAAATCTGTGAGGATATCGAAATATGTTGAAACTCGTTTCTTTCTTGCTCGATCGTCTAGGAATAATTTGTAGTCTCTGTTATTAAGAGCCTTAGCGGATTTTCTTTGTTTCAATGAAGAATAGACTGCAAGACCTTCCATGTGAGTACAATACTTGATTACATCACATAATTGATGAGTCCGATTGACTTGAGAGAGGTCAAAAATCGGGTTGTATGCAGTGTAGACTACATGATGAAGTTCGTGCATTGACATGAAAAGAATTTCCTGTGGGTTCTTGTGAAAATCATTATGTCCCAGATTTATCAGAGCGTCGCCTCCAGATACTATTCCTATGTCATATCCAAGAATTGCATAAAGAACGCTTCTTAGGTTCGTGCCTTCAGGGAAGTGGTTCCACAGTTCTCTGAGAAGCTTGTTGAAAGTGTCCGTTTCATTGTGAATAAATGTCAAGCTAGCCTTCACATGGTCTATCAGATTTGCATCCTTAGATAGCTGTTTCAGAATATGCTTCCAGAATGAGCTGATATTCTTCCTAGTGTTTCGGGTTCTGATTGCATGTGCATATGTCTTTATTGCAGCTTCATGATTAGTTATCTCAATCAATGAGTCCCTGTTAGGTTTTGAAAGGTACTGCAATAATGGCACAACAAATGATGTATCGATTCTTACTGATAATGACATAAGTTAATCACTCGTTTTCAAAAAAGGTAATGAGTATCCACCGAGGTTAGTCTGTAGTTATCATTAGCTAGTACTTTGAAAGGCACTCTATGATTTGAGGATTAATCTATAATTGTCTTCTTATTTGCCTTAGAAATAAAACTGCCAGAGTTGTGTAAGATGGATGTTGGCATAGTCAAAATGACCCCAAACCCCTTGGAAGTCCCACGCTGAATCCCCAGGTTTATTAAGTCCTATGGAAATCTGTTACTACTGAAAGTGAGAAAAGAAGAAAGAGTTCAACATTGAGTGTATTACAGCCAGACCTTATGATCTGGTATATTGAACGCCTGTCTTTCAAAGTTCGCATTCAAACTTAGAAAAAGTGCTGTTGCTTTTCTTCATAGGCTAAAGGGGTGAAAAAATGAGTACACGTTCTTATGACCACTGTATGTGTGGTCACATTCGTGAGCGCCATGACAATTTTGATGGCGAATGTGAGAAATGTAGTTGTAGTGTGTTTCACAGAAGCATGCGTATACAGAATCGACCAGTTGAGTGATTCACAGATTTGGTGTTGGAAAAGAAAGTAGTCAGGACGGTTGGATTAGAATTGGTTACCGATTTCCCTCAGAAATAGTGAGTGAGCGCTCTTTTATAAGGAGAGATTTGTATTCAGAATTGATTGAGAGATTAAGTAGAGAGTATCTTCGTATATTTCTTGCAGTGATCAATTGAGTTGCCGTTGTTTCTGATAATGCAACACAAGACGAGGTTATTCTGCAATATACCGAAATATCCCGCTTTATCACTTAACCCAGTTCGAAGTTGATGGGAATGATAGGACGATCATTAAACGATAGAAGGGTGTGTATAAACTGCGGAGGAACTTCATTTACTAGGGATTATGTCCGTGGAGAGAATATCTGTACTTCTTGTGGACTTGTTTTGTCAGAACATACTGCTGATAGAGGGCCAGAATGGAGGGCATTCACCACTGAAGAAAAGAATGCAAGAGCTAGAACTGGAGCACCAATGACTCTCACTATCGCGGACAGGGGTCTTTCAACACTCATAGACTGGCGGAATAAGGATGCAAGTGGTAAGACACTTACAGGTACCACACGTGCAGCCATCTACAGAATGCGAAAATGGCATATCAGAAGTAGACTTCATAGCTCTCAACACAGAAATCTTGCTATTGCAATGAGTGAGATGGAGAAACTCTCCTCACAACTTGGAGTCCCACGGGATGTCAGAGAAACTGCAGCTTTGATGTACAGAAAAGCTCTAACAAAGAAACTTGTGAGAGGAAGAAGTATTGAATCAGTTGTTGCCGCATCAGTCTACCTTGCTTGTCGGATTCACAGGATTCCGAGAAGACTAGATGAGATTGTAACTGAAACAAATGTAGATAGGAAGAAGATAGGTCATGCAGTTCGTTTGATTGTTTCTCGGGTCAATATTGATGTGCCATTAGCTTCTGCAAAGGACCTAATACCTAGATTATCATCAGACCTTCATCTTGAAGGAAGGACTGTGAAGAAAGCTACTGAAATAATCAAGAACGCTGAAGAAAGATTCGTTACAATTGGGAAAGATCCTGGAGGTATCGCGGGAGCTGCACTCTACATAGCTGGAATAATCGAAGAAGACAAGCGTACTCAGAGGGAGATAGCCAATGTTTCTCGAGTCACAGAAGTGACAATTCGTAATCGTTACAAGGAACTAGTTCGCGTTCTTGAAATCTCAATCGATGTCAATTCATAGTTTAGATGATTCTTAATGAGGCGTAGTGTTGATTTATGATTTGATAGAACTAAAACCGTTGGAAAGGGATTGGTCGGGACGGCCGGATTTGAACCGGCAACCGATGGATCTACAGTCCATTGCTCTGCCAGATTGAGCTACGTCCCGTGCGATTCGTTTGCAACCCGAGTATCAATAAAAGGATTACTCAGTAGTCAATATTCAGCAATGTTGAAAGGGGTGTATTACATCACATACAGTTGGAGGCTTAGCTCAGCTGAAGAGAGTCATTGAGTCGACCTTTCCAATTGTTGAGGTAAACAGAATCGCTGAGAAAGAGTCGACTGGTTTTGGTAGACGACATTATAGGCCAGTCTATGTCATGCATAAATGGTGGGCACGAAGACTCGGTTCGGTCTTCAGAACAATCCTGCTTTATTCTCTTGCAGATGGAAACGTTGATGGATGGAATGGAGAAACCATTAGTCTCTGGGAGCATTATTCAAGAGATGTCAGCCTGGGTGGAAAAGTTGTCCTCGACCCAATGATGGGCGGTGGAACTACAGTAGTCGAGGCAATCAAACTTGGGTGTAAAGTGATTGCAGGCGACATCAATCCTGTGTCCTGGTTTTTAGTGAAGAAACAGGTGGAGGATATTGATCCCGAACTTCTTGTTCGTGCTCTTCGGAAACTGGATGATGAGTTGGGGTCTGAACTTAGACAATACTATCAGACAACATGTCCTGAGTGTGGAGAAACAGCTGAGGCAATCTATTATTTCTACCACAAAGTGAGCTCATGTTCCAAATGCGCAAAAGAAATTCCTCTAATGCGCAATTTCTTTCTTGCTAAAAGTCCAAATGGGATAGGCGATTTTGTGGTCTGTCCGCAATGTTGGAACGTTTTTAAATCAAAAAATGCCAAAAATTTGACCACGTGTTCAAAATGTCACAAAAAGTTCACACCAACTGAAGTTTCGTTCTCTAAAGGGCGTAGATTCACATGTTCTGATTGTGGTCATAGTGAAAAAATAGTTGATGTAGCAAGGAAATGTGGTAGATATCGAGAACGAATGTATGCCATCGAGTTCTATTGTAAGCACTGTGATGATGCAAAGAGCAAGAAGCTAGTGAATGGAAGAGGATACAAGGCCCCTGATGAGTTGGATAGGAAGAATCTGAAAAAGGCAATAGCTGAATTTCAGACCATAAAGAATAGTCTACCAATTCCAGACACTTTGATTCCACTTGGAGTGGAAACAAAACGAGCATTGAATCATGGTTATAGGAAATTCAGCGACATGTTCAGTCCGAGGCAGCTATTGAATCTGGGAAAGATCTATCGCTGGATTCTCAGGATTGAGGACTGGAACCTCAAAGAGTTCTTTCTACTTGCATTCTCTAACAGCCTGAAGTATAACAACATGTTTGCCAAATATAATGCAACAAGAGGGTTCATCACTGACATCTTTCGAACTCACTCGTTTTCACCTTCAATGGCGCCTGTAGAAACAAACTGCTATGATACCGTAAAGGGTCGAGGAGCTTTCACTGCGTTTGTAAACCTCGTTGTGGAAGGAAAGCAATACTGTAGAAACCCCTTCGAACGAGTTTATGATGGAAAATCTATGAAAAAAGTACGACTTCAGTCTAGAAATCCGTCAAGAATCGTTGACAATTATCAGGATTTTGTGAAAAACGCAGATCTCATGTTGAGATGTGGGTCATCAGACCATCTAGATGTTCCAGATGGAGTTGTAGATGTGGTTGTGACTGATCCCCCCTATTATGGAAATGTGATGTACTCAGAGTTGTCCAACTTCTTTTATGTGTGGTTGAGGATTGCATTGAAAGAGAAGTATGGATTCTTCAAGGATTCACTTGTGCCAACAGGTGATGAAGTCATCGAGAATAGACATCAGAAAAAAGGAAGAGATGAGTTCATCCAAGGCTTGACTAATGTCTTTACTGAGTCCAACAGAGTACTGTCAGATGACGGTATTCTTGTTTTCACCTTTCATCATAAGAAACAGGAAGTATGGGGTGCAATACTCAGAACTATTCTGGACTCTGGGTTCTATGTGACGAACATGTATCCGGTGCGGAGTGAGATGAAAGCATCTACACATCTTCATGATTTGGAGAATATTGTGTATGACATGATCTTTGTCTGTAGAAAGAGAAGCGGAGAAACACCTCCAAAATCATGGGAATCTATCAAGAATTCAATTGAACATTCTGTGACAAAGATGATTACGCGGTTGCAGAACAACGGTGAAACGCCAAGTTCTGTAGATACCTTTGCAATAGTCCTAGGAAAATGTTTGGAGCTCTATTCAAAGCACTATCCAAGGGTAATGAATGGTGATGAGATTGTCAGTCCTGAGATGGCTTTGGAATCAATTCAGGAGTTGTTGGGGGGTTTATAGCACTACTAACACACAATGTTGTATGAGGTCGACACGAACACTTCGTACTTGGGATAAAGCTCGAGGCGATTTTGTAGAGATTCCAGTACAGTATCCTCCAGATACAACACTATCCTGTGTCGAGTGTCGATATTATGATTCGGAAACGAGTATGTGTGATGGAGTGGGTTCATCTCAATATGGGAGAAGAATTCCATTTCCGGATTACGTGCCAAAAGATAGAGAGTGTGTAGTACGACTGCCTCCAGATTTGCTCTCCTTTGTATGAGTTAGAAAAATTGGGCAATTTCTGGAAGATATCCTATTGCCAAAGGACACTCATTTAATCTGGGGGAATCCCATTTTCACGAATTTCTTCTGAAATGGACATGATTTCGTCATTTTTTCGCCAAATTGCTGTCTGTCTTAGAGTATCAGCAACGGTTTCATTAAACTGGATTTCAATTTCATGGGTCCTTTCTTCGCCGATAAGGTCTAGATAGGTTTCAAGAAGTGTCCAACACATCTTCTGTTTTCTGACATCAAAGATTGGATCTGTGTCTAGTAGACTAGCTGCAGAACCTGCAATATCTAGAATCCAAGAACCAGGACGTGATTCTTCATAGTCGACGCCAAAGATTTGACCGTTGTGATGAATGAAATTCCTGAGCCTGCAATCGCCTTTAATCATATCATGAGCATTATGATAATTGTAATACCACTCGGCCAACATGTCAATGAGTGATGATTCGAATGTTCGGTTCAAGATATCAACGAGTGGTTCTCCAGAAATATAGTCCATCAGAATCACACCTTCTCGTGCTTCAACTATTTCAGGAACAGCCAGGGACATCTCCCAACTGGACCTCAGTATCCTGAGCTCGATTTCGAACTTATCAACCACGAACATCTTTGCCACTACTTCAATTGGCATGGTCTGTTCCTTGCTCATTATCTCAAGATGAATGACAGTGTTCTTCCTGCTCTTCAATCGCTCCATAGACAGCAGGGAAATTTCGGGACCGTAGTTCTCTACTAGAATCTCTTCTAACGTAGTGATTCTGTCTGGTTTGAGAGAGTTATCATCAATACCGGTGGGGATGGTTAGAAACCACTTTGATAGGTCCATACTAATTCTCCATCAACTCTTCAATGCTATTAGCATACCGCACAGACCAATCAGGTTTTAATGTGTAAAGAGAAACGAGTTGTGAGCTTCGATGACTGCTGGTAGAACTTGTCCCACTGAAAAAAACATGGAACGATGCGGGTGTTCATATCCCGGATGTTCAAGGAAGGGCTATTGTTGTGACTGCATTGATTATCACTGGAGCCACAAGGAACTCCCAGGATGCCTTTTCCCCCCAGAGGCTGAGAGAACCTACGACAGGTCTCTTGAATATTTCTTAGATGTTTGGAACAAGAAGCTTGGTAAGAAGTAGTCTGACTCAGTAGATTTTACAATCCTATCTATAATCTAGACAAGAAAAAAGGGGGGGAGGGTAGGAGTTTTTCCTCATACCCTATGCACGTAACAGTGGACACTCGAAGAACATGTTAGTTGGCGTGATTGTCAAATGTCCTAACATCATATGATGAAGAACAGCATCATCACTGGTCAGCTCAAAGTTGGCAACACCATCGCCATCAGGATCATGAATTGATAGACCTAATTCTGTGAATACCACTAACTGGACCCACCAACGTCCTCCATTGTAGTCTTTCTCATAAGGAGCCGCTTCGGCTACAGGTCTCTGTCCACCAAGGTTATCAAACACGTATAACTTGTCAACCGAATTCAAGTTCTTCGGCGGTTTGAATGTGGCTGATGTAAGTATAGTGTCCCAAGCGGTACCATCAGCTAGCAATGCTTTCTCGGCACGAGTCGCGCGTGTAGCTGCTGCTGTTGGTATTGTTAATGCTAGAAATAGCCCGATTATTCCCAGAGCTACAGCATATTTGTACTTCTTCATTTCACCACCAGCGTACTTGTTATTAACTATTGTTAATAATATTTATAATAGTATGGGTACCTGTTAATGCATCTAATTGCCTATGCGATAGATTTAGGTGACATTTGTCAAGGTACTGACGGGTGTGTCTTTTTGAAGCAGTGGCACAAGGGTCTATTACTGATGGTAAGTAGTTTTGTTGTCTGGAATCTAGCTACTTCGTTTCGATTTTGGTATGTGATTGATACTCATCCTGAGCTTGGGATTGGAGAACCGATATGGGTGATTGATCCAATTGGTTTCATGGTGATTTCTGTACCTCTAGGACTTGTTTTCTTTGTTGGATTCATAGCAGTTTTTAGTGACCTGTTGCCCAAAAATTGAGAGTGGCGGGCGCGCCAGGATTCGAACCTGGGATACCCAGCTCCGAAGGCTGGTGCCTTATCCATACTAGACTACGCGCCCCAAAGAAAGCCTGATTTGTTTAACACTTAAGGACTTCCATAGTGTTCTATTAATCGAGTGGGTTTCTAGTCAGTTTCGAGAAGCTTCCGCATCTTCGCTTCTGTTGGTTTCTTCACCACACCTCTGTCAGTGATGATGGCGTCAACCAACTCGGGAGGAGTCATGTCAAATGCTGGGTTGTATACTTTTGCATCTGGAACAGTGACATATTGTCCATTAATGATACGAATCTCATCAGGATCACGTTCTTCGATGATGACGTCCTCGGGGTCAGTTTCCATATCGATTGTTGAAATTGGAACCACTGAATAGAATGGTATTCTGTGGTGTCTTGCTGTGATGGCCATAGTGTAAGTTCCTATCTTATTGATTACATGTCCCGTTCGTAGAATCCTATCGGCTCCAACAACACAGCAATCGACCCGTCCCTCACGAAAGACGGTGCCAATCATTCCGTCGGTTATAAGGGTAGTATCAATGCCATCTTCCATAAACTCGAAAACAGTTAGTCTTGCTCCCTGTTGTCTGGGTCTGGTTTCTGCGGCATAGACCTTGATATCGCCATTATACTTCTCATGAGCCACTCTAACAACTGCACCAACAGTACCGAGATGGACTGTGGCAAGAGAGCCTGCATTGCAAATAGTCTGGATGGTATAGCCTGGTTTTATGAGCTTGAGTGCTTGTTCACCCATATTTCTACTCATCCGGACATCTTCTTCAGCAATTTCCTTCGCTTCATCGATGAGTCTTTGAACTACCTCATCCACGTTTCCTGTTGTTTCAATGGTCTTCTTTGCTACCTCCAGCATTCGATTTGTTGCCCACCTTAGATTAAATGCAGTAGGTCGTGTGTCTAGTGTGATTGCAGCCTTCTCAAGATACTCCATCAGGTCTTCAATTGTTCGAGCCTTACTCTCAATTGCAGCTAATGCCATACCCATCCCAGCTGCCGCTCCAATCGCAGGAGCTCCACGAATCTCCATGATTTTGATTGATTTCGCGATACGTTCGTGACTCTTTGTTACAACGTGTTCTAGAGCCAATGGAAGTTTGGTCTGGTCAACAAGACGAACCTCAGATGTATCATCTAGCCATTCAATCGTTCGAAACATCTCTCTATCCTCTCAAGTGTTCTTTCAATACACGTTCTAGGGTGTTGATGGTTCTATCAACGACCTCTTGAATCTCTTGTGTCAAGCCCTCACCGAACTGAATACTTTTCGGCTGAATACCAATCAGTATTGCTTTGCCTCCAGTTTCCTGTTCTAGATACATCATAAGAAATGAGAGAGGCATGCTATGTGTACTAATGTTGATTCCACCAATACGGTCCTTGGTGACGAGTTCAATGTGACCAGGAGGTTTCATCATATCAGCCGCATCAATCATAATCACTCTTTCAGCGCCGAACTCAGCCAAATTTCGAGCGAACCCCTCAGGTACTGATCCTACATTCTCAATCATCACTCTAGGGTCATCTATATCGAGTCTATTGATGATGTAGAGTCCCAGCCCATCATCAGACCTGAGGTCGTTTCCAATGCCAAGGACTGCAATCTTATTGGTACCTCGTATGAAGTTCCTTAGCTCATCTTCGAAGTTGTTGTTTGACACAACAGTGTTCATGTCAGATGGGCTATAGTTCTTGTGGCCTGTCGAAGGGTTTTTCACAAGAACAGCGAGGCTAGACCAAGTAGGCGAGATATAATTGACAGGTGAAAAAGAGAGATTTCCTGAACAGGACACATCTGATGATGATGAACTAATGGAGGAGATTGTTGAAGAGCCTGCAGAAGCAGTTTTTGAAAATGGGAAAGGGTATGTAGGTAGTGAGGATGCTGACAGGATTTCACAACAAGGGTTCTATGGAAATCGAACTGATGATAATAGGCTTGAACTAGAACCGGTGGAACTCTTGCACCTTATTGAACGGAAACGATTGTTTGTGAAGAAACCTGGTGGAGAAATTATAGGACCCGATTATATCGTGAGCAGACTTCTTGATGATGACCCTGATTTGTGGACGCGATACCTTGTTTTTAGGGATTTGAGAAGTAGAGGCTATGCAGTACGTCAAGGATTTGGTAGTGGGATAGGATTTCGTGTATACGCCCGAGGTGACAAACCGGGTCAGGCAAGCGCTAGTCAGCTTGTATATGTTCTAAAGGAGGGAGAACCAATATCTCTAAATGATTTAGATATGGTGACTCAGATCGCTGCTGGCTCACGGAAGAAGCTTGTTTTTGCACTAGTGGATCAAAATGGAGAAGTGAACTTCTATCGAGTCACTCAAACAACTCTGCAAAATCTCGGAAGTGATGATGATGACAGGCAATGAAGACAGTGATGAGATTCTGACTCTCAAAGCATTCTTTGACGAGCATACAATGAGTGTACATCTTGTGGAGAACAACCCACCTCGTGCTAAGAGAGGTGAACCTGGGAACTGGGAATTAGTGGAACTTTCTGATAGACTTCTCACCTATGAGGAACTGGATGTTCTCGCTGACGCAATTCTTCAGACAGCGGAGGATGATAGTAATTCATTCATTGAGATTGAGGAGGAAGGAGCGGCTGTTGTCCAACTGAGAAACCTAAGAATTGCTATTGCTCGACGCCCCTTTGCAGACAAGATGGAGATTTCTGCAATCCGACCAATTGTCAAGTTGAATCTTGAAGATTATGAGCTAAGCTCGAAGCTGATGAAAAGATTGGAGTCAAGAGCAGAGGGAATTCTTGTATCTGGATCACCAGGTTCTGGCAAAAGCACCTTTGCGGCGGCTTTGGCAGAGTTCTATGGTCGTAAGGGCAATGTTGTGAAAACTTTAGAACAGCCAAGGGACCTCCAAGTAGAAGAAGCGATTGTACAGTATTCTCCTCTTGATGGAAGTATGGAAAAGGCGGCAGATATTCTGCTCTTGGTTCGTCCAGATTTTGTGATTTATGACGAACTTCGTAAGAACTCTGATTTTCAGGCGTATTCAGATCTCCGTTCAGCAGGAGTTGGGATGGTTGGAGTTGTACATGCTGGTTCTGCCATTGATGCCCTCCAAAGACTACTTCTCGGTGGACGTGTAGAGCTTGGACAAGTGCCGAGCACAGTTGACACTGTAGTTCATATAGAAGATGGTCGTGTTGCTAAGGTTTCAGCTTTGTCACTAAAAGTGAAGCTCCCGACAGGTATGGGTGGTACACAGAGAGACTTGGCTCGACCAGTTGTGGAAGTTCGTGACTTTGAACAAGGGGCACTGGAGTACGAGATGTTCACGTTCGGAGGCGAAAAGGTCGTGGTACCGGTCAGGGGGGTAATTGCACCCACTGTGAGAAGCGGTAAACGTCAGGCAGGAAAAGGAGTTCCTGGCGAAACCGTACCTGTTTCGGTGAGTTACAGCAAGAAAAAGGTCACAATATATACGGGGAGAAAATATTCCAAACAGAGGATTGAGATTTTCGCAGATGACTTGTACATGTTCACAACCGTGGTTGGTCGTAATGGTGAGAGCTCGATTCGGATAAAGACTAGACAAGGAAGCATGCTTGTTGATGCAATGGAAGAGGGAGCTACTATTACAGCAAAGATTGCCGAGTGAGTTTCTTTGAAGACAAATCAAGTTCTACGATTTGCAACCATTTCGACATATCCGCACTGAGGACATCTATAACCATCAATATGATAGGCTATATAGTGATAGGGATCATCCTGTGCGGGCCTCTTGATTTGTATGCGGAGTACACTAGTTGACATGCCAAAAGGACCTGTTCCATGGAGCATGGTTCCTAGCTCCATCTCGATGTTTTGGCATTTAGGACATTCTGGCATAAGAAAGACCTCATGTGAGTATCAGCTTGTAGCACGAAATACTTTTGCAAGGATTCATTCTTGCAAAAGCTTTAACAACTGACTGCTTACACGCTCAAATCTGAGGGCCCGTGGCCTAGCCTGGACCAACGAGTGGCATCTCGTCGGAGGTTGATAGGGCACTAGCCTCCTAAGTTAGTAATCCCCGGTTCGAATCCGGGCGGGCCCGCCACTTCTTAATATCGAGCCGTAATATCCAAATCCTATGATGCTATTGTCAAATGTGGAGATAATTGGATGAGTGATGATGAAGATCACGCGCCCTATGATTTCTTACCCGGGTTGGACTTGAGTGAGGCTTTCTACAAAGAAGCCGTGAAAACTGTCATAGACAAGCATTTCCCAGATCTTGTCTATTCTGCTGCTCGTATAGGACATGGATCTGATGTATTGGGTTATGATACTGCACAGTCAATGGACCATGATTGGGGGCCAAAATTACAGATTTTCCTGGATGATGTTGATTATGGATCCCTGAAAGAAAAGCTAGATGATGTATTCCGTCAAAAGCTCCCATACGAGATACGCGGATTTCCTACCAACTTTGAGTATAATGATGATGGTACTATAAGGATGTATCTCATTAACAATGGACCTGTCAATCATAGGGTAGAAATCAATACAGTCAGTGGCTTCTTTATCGAATATCTTGGTTTCAATCCAATAGAGGATTTGCGTGTCATTGATTGGTTGGTGCTTCCGCAACAGATGCTCCAGAGTATTGCGAATGGACGAATCTTTCATGATGGCTTGGAGAAACTAGAACCAATAGTAAACAAATTGGAGTATTATCCCCATGATTTGTGGCTATACTTATTGGCTAATCAATGGAGAAGAATTGCTCAAGAAGAGGCGTTCATGGGTCGATCTGCTCAAGTAGGAGATGAGCTTGGTTCTCGTATTATTGCAACACGATTGATTCGTGACATAATGTTGCTTTGTTTTTTGATGGAACGAAAGTATGCACCTTACATCAAATGGTTTGGTACTGCTTTTTCCAAACTGAAAAATGCAAAGACCCTCACACCATTGTTCATGCGAATCATGGATGCTGGTAATTGGCAGGAAAGACAGGAGTATCTGATAAAAGCATACGAACATATAGCCAATATGCACAATGAATTGGAAATCACTGATTCATTGACTACCAAAGTTTCACGGTTTCACAATCGTCCATTCATGGTAATTCATGCGGACAAATTTGCAGATGCCATATATGCTGAGATTAAAGATGATGAAGTGAAACAGTTGCCAAAGTATCTTGGCGGAATAAATCAGTATGTTGACTCAACAGATGTGTTATCGTATACAGAGAAATTCCGTAGATTCTGGTCTATGTATCAGTGAGGATTATTTTGAAATGATGTAGGCTTTGTCCTCCTGTCCAACATGTACTTCATTTGCCATTCCAATGAACAGACCAGTTTCAACAACACCTGGAATCATCTTTAGATCAATTGCAACCTTTGCAGGATTATCAATTGGTTTGGGAAATTTGAGGTCAATGATGAAGTTCCCATTATCTGTAACAACAGGCCCCATCTTTTTCTCAGCCTGCCGCACAATGGGCTCAATATCCATACTCTCGATTTTCTTTCGAACTACACCGAGAGCGAATGGAAGAACCTCTACAGGTATCAGAAACTTAGAACCAAGTTTATCCACAAGTTTGGATTCATCAACGATTATTATCAGCTTCTTTGAGGCTGAGGCCACTACCTTTTCTTGGAAAAGAGCTCCACCCCCACCTTTGGTCAGGTTGAGATTATTGTCCACCTCATCTGCACCGTCAACTGTGATGATAAGTTCTGGATTAAGGTCAAGATTGGTCAGGGGGATACCATATTCAACAGCTAGCTGATACGCTTGATATGAACTAGGAACGACACAGATATCATTTTCACCTTTGGAGATTCGTAGTCCAAGCTCTTTTGCGAAAATTGCTACTGTGGATCCACTACCAAGACCAATTGGACCAGTCTTGGGTATCTTCTTTAGGGCACTTTTTGCTGCATTGAGCTTTACTTGTGACATATCACAATCTCCACTAGTGTGTGGTTGCCTTGTACACTAAGCTTCCCAAAAGCCTTCCGAGAGAAGAAAAAGTTAGACGACACCATATGGACACAGAGTTCCTGTCTTGGGCCTCCAATATACAGCCCATCTGCCATCTTCAGTAGAAATGATGACAACTGTGCAATTATCCTTAAGGGATTTGGCAAGAATCTCAGCATTTCTTTTACTATGAAGAATATCCACTAGACGATACACTTGACCGTCTACCAGCTGCCATCTAGAAGGTTTCATCATGTACTTTTGTCCTTACTCTACCTAATAATGATAGAATGGTGAATTTGGACAATATTCTAACCTTTGAGTGGAGAATTCTGTCAATTGCAAAGTATCGTTGTTCAGTCGCCGCCCATGAGAGCTTTCAAACGCTCCATTTCTGCAAGCATTTCTGACTGAAGGGAACTCTTTCCGCCTGCGGGCTTGGGTGCATCGCTAACTGCTGTACCACCAGGAGGACCACTACCTGGAGAACCACCTGGGGGACCGCCGCTTGGAGGTGCACCACCAGGAGGACCACCACTGGGAGACACGTCACTTGGGGCAGTTTCAATTGGAGCTGCGCTACTTGAAGGCGTATCACCGGAAGGAGGACCACCGCTTGGTGGACCGCCACCTGGGGGACCACCGGAAGGAGGACCACCGCTTGGTGGACCGCCACCTGGGGGACCACCGGAGGGAGGACCTTCGCTTGGGGCTGCATCAGCTGGAGGAGTTGTACTTACTGTATCAGGCATTCCAACACTGGAGGGGCCACCTGCTTCTGTATCAGCTTCAACAGCAGTTCCAGACATTGCAGCAAGTTTGGCTAGATAATCAGAACGTGCCCTGTCAACTGCAGATGATGTGTCTACGATTTCCTTGAGTTGTTCATCCTTGGCTAGAGCGTCTCGTACGGTTGCTAGACGATCTTGGTATACAGTAACAAGCTTGTCCTTGATGGCTTCATCAATGTCGCCTTGTTGGTTGTAGTAGTCAACTGCAGACAAAGCTTGTTCAATAGCATTTTCTTCAACTTTAAGAAATACGAGCGCCTGTGCTGGTGTTTTTAGAAATCTGAGTTTCTTTGCACCTGCAAGACCAGCTGAAACATCACCAGTTGATGCGATAATTTTCCTGATTCCTTCATCAACATTAGCGCTTCCAGAACCACGTCGTCCGCGGACTACCAGTAGGACTATGATTAGGAATAGTGGGAGTACGGCGATGATGAACATCCATGCTATTGGACCAAATGGAATTCCGAGAGACTGGAAAAAGTCTGAGATTGGTCTGAATAATTCAACTATGGATTCTGCGAATTGTTGATAGGGAGTTTGCAATTATTTCACCTACTGGTATTTTGTCCTATGCCTTCCTAGGCAATTTTGTATGCTATTTTACTTTTCGCGTAAGGATTAGGGTTTGTAAGACACCCGTTTGATAAGGATTCATGTCTTAAAGATACGGTCCTTACCAGTTATCAAGACACGGGGGCTCATAAACATGTCTTTGACTAACAAAAATTCGAATCATATTTGGCCTTTACTAGGTTGAATTTCCTAATTATGAGGACATGGGTTCAACCCAGTTTTTCTTAATTGTTTTCAGATTGACAGGATTCTGTTTAAGGTGACATAGTATGGACCTTTTCGACCCATCAATCGAGTATTATGTGCTACATGAGAAAGCGTGGAAGTTTGGTGGTGGTGATATCTACAATCCACAAGGTGAGAAGATTGGATCAATGCATAGGAAACTCATATCGATGCGTGCTGAAATCGAACTGAGAAATCCTGATGATTCAATCGTTTGTATCATCAACAAGAAACTGATGGCTGCTCGCCCAATTTATGATGTCAAGGCACCAAATGGTGAACTAATTGGTAGAGGAAAACGACCTATGATTGCCTTCAGAGGCTCGGTGGATATGTATGACGCTGAAGATAGACATATCTACAAGGCCCAGGGTGGAGTCATGAAATGGAATTTCAGGATAACACATCCTAAGGACAAGAACTTGGTCTATGCGGAGATAAGGAAAAGCGATAAGTGGAGAGATATTTTCGCACCAGCCTTCAATTTCAAAGACAGATATGTGATTCATATCATAGATCCATTGGCGCCCAGAATGATGTTGCTTGCCTATGCCATTATCATAGACAACGTCTATCATGACAAGTAGGATTGCTACTGCGAAAACTCTATAATATGTTCAGAGTGACCAGCAGGTCGTGCCCCAGTGGCTTAGAGGCTATAGCGGCTGACTTGTAATCAGCAGGTCGCGAGTTCGAATCTCGCCTGGGGCTCCACTTATTCTGTTATAATATCAGAGATGTTTATCATTTGTAATACAATATCTCAGCTACTCATTCTCCGGGCTGCATCTTCAAGTGCAATCACAAGATCGAGTTTCTTTCCAGTCAGAAAATTGATTGTGGCGCCGCCACCAGTGCTGATATGTGTGATTCGGTTATCTAGCTTCAGCTGCTTTGCCATTGCTCCCATGTGACCACCTCCAACAACAGTGATTCCCTTGCAATCTGCTATGGCATTAAGAGCATCTGAAGTGCCTTTTGCAAAAACTTCTTTCTCAAAGTATCCCATTGGACCATTAGCAAACACCACTGCTGATTCCTTGATTATTTTGACAAACTTCTTACTGGTCTTTGGACCGATGTCCAAAAATGGGTCGTTTTCCATCTCGTCAAAGTGACAATCGAATCGTTCGTTATTGCGTTCTACTGCTGCATCTACTGGGAGTAGAATTACATCTGGATATTTTTTCAAAAGCTCTCGTGCAGTTTCTATAGCTGACTCAAACCCTTTGATTGGTTTCGAATAATTCTCAGGAATCTCATTATCAGCTATTAGGAATAGTGTGCCTATGAGACCACCCAGAAGTGCGTTGTCTACTCTATCGGTTGATAAGAGTTTATCAAGTATCTCGACCTTATCCTCTACTTTGCTTCCACCGAGTAGTAGTGTCCATGGATGTTTCTCAGTGGCTGTTGCCGCGGTAAGTGTACGAATCTCTTTCTCTACAAGTCTTCCTGCGACAGATGGGAGAACTGTAGTGAAACCTACGAGCGATGCCTGAGAACGGTGTGCGGCTCCAAAAGCATCATTCACAAAAAGATCGAATAAAGGATAGAGTTCCTGGACAATCGGTTCTTGAGCGACCTCCTGTGCGGGTGCTTTCTTTAGTTCACCGTCAAAGTATCGAACATTTTGAAGGACTAGTATCTCACCGGCTTTGACCTGAGATATCGCCTTCTTTGCCTTCTCCCCAAAGATATCATCAACAAAACTTGCTTTGAATCCAAGTTCTCTTAGAATTGTAGTATGCTGTTCAAGTGAGATGAAATCATAACTTCCTGGGCGTCCTTGATGGGCCATTAGTACTACTTTGCATTTAGATAGCTCTTCTAGTGTTTCACGAATAGCTTCAATCCGGGTCATGTCAGTAATCTGTTTTGTTTTTGGATCAACAGAGCAGTTGATATCGACTCGAATCAGTACTCGTTTTCCAACAAGATCCACATCATCAAGTGTTTTGAAAGTGAGATTCATACTCCATCTCCAGTTTTGTCTGTGACTGATCTCAATAAAGAGGTTACCGAAGAGGATTGAAGATGATTACCATTCACCAGACACGATGACCTTGGCCAGTGATTCAAGCATCTGGCCTTCTGGATATCTAACAGGCATGAAATATCGTGTACCGTCTTTTAGAGTGACTTTGCGATTCTCTTCAGCACAGACTTTGAGAAGTGCTCTCACAGCCTCAATTGTCCAGTCTGTGATATCGATAATACCTGATTTGACAGACTCACGAATAAGTTTCTCAAAGTGTGGACGTTGTAGCATTTTGACAATTCTACCCAAGGATTCCACTCGGATTCTTCTATTCTCAGCATCATTTTCAGCTATAGATGGGTCGATTGTCATGATTCTATGTGCAAATGGGCTCTATTAAGCACCAATGGAGATTTGAGTTATCTATGCTACATTGAAATACTTGGGAGTACATTCGACATTGGGGTCTATTGGTCTATAGTAAACAGCCCATCGGTCTTTATCTATCTTTGACAGAAACACACGATTATTTTCTTTCAGTTCTCTTGCTCTTAATGCCGCGTCATACATGTTATCAAATATGTCTGCTAATCTATAGACGCGACCACCCACTAGTTTCCACTTTTCTTTCTTCATGGTGTTAAGTGGGCATAGTACCTAATAACCCCGTTACTCCTTGTTGTGCAGAAAAGACAATAGTTTGGATTCATACAGAAATGTGTGGTGCCGCAGGTGGGACACACGTCCCACCACAAGATGCAGTGGGATTTCGAGCCCACGACTTCGAGATGCCTCATCAGAGGTTGGGCCGAGATATGACCCCGCAATTTTGGCTGGGAATTCCAGCCAGATTATGAGTCTCGCGCCCTAACCAGGCTAGGCCACTGCGGCACGCTTGCTACCCATTATCGAAGTCTGGCAGACGAGCACACTGGCCACCTCTAATTAACCTTATCCTTGATTTGTTTCATGGACGTCGTTTTCTGAAGGTCGTTATGAATTGAGAAGTTTTTGGACTTCCTTTATGAGAAGATCTTTGACCATCTTGCCATTGGCCTTCCCACGAAGTTCCTTCATTGCTATGCCCATGAGACCTCCTATTGATCCTTCTCTTTGTTCAAGGATGAAGTCCTCTCGTTCAGACACTATTTTCTTGATTGTTTCTTCAACTTCGTCACTGGTCACCATACCTAGGCCAGTTGATTCTATAGCCATCTCAATGCTCGATTTTGGTTGATTGGCAAAAAATGTCAAAATCGTGGGTATTGCTTCGGACGAGATTGCTTTCTTGGCGATGGATTTGAATAGCTCAAGGAAGTGGTTGTCATCAAGATTCTCGGTGGGAACTTGGTCTCTATGAAGACTGACTACCGTGTTTTCTAGGGTAGCTGCGACCATTGTAGGAGAAACTTTAGTTTCCTTGACTATCTGTTCGAAGAGGTCAAGATTCTGGGAACGAGTGATTTGGTAGGCAAGATCTTGGCTCAGTTTGTAGTCTTTGATGAATCGTTTTTCCCGATTCTCGATGGTTTCAGGCATATTCTTCTTGATTGTCTTCAAGCGTGATTTCGTGATTTTAACTGGTCTCACATCAGTTTCAGGATACATTCGAGATGATCCAGGTCGAGGTCGTGCGTATTTTGAAGTGGCATCTGGAAGTGGCGTTCGGGTTTCTGCTGGAACTCCCTTTACAGCTTCTCTAGCTCTATCTACTACAGCTTCTAATGCATCTTTACACTGTTCTTTTGAAGATGCTACAAGTATTACTGCATCATGATCCCGTGCATCGACCATTTGACGTAGTTTCGATACATCTGTGTCCGTGATTCCATACTTGGGAAGTTCATCTGTATGGAATATGCCGCCAACTCCTCCCCAGAACTTTGCATAGTCAGAGAGTTCCGTTCCAAGTCTTCGGTTGGGTTGGACTTCAACACCTAGGAGGTTTGCAAAACCGGGGAGTTTAGTGGCATATACAACTCCACCAGACTGTAGAGTTTTCTTGATTACCTTAGATTCACTTTTGTCAAAAATTCCTGTGATATCAACATATTTTGGTTTGAGATTAGTTGGAGAAATCTTGCGATTCTTTAAGATGTCCCGAATTTCAAGAAGTTTCTCTTGTCGTTGTGCTTCAAATTTGACAAGTGTTGATAGCATATCAAGTTGCTGAAATCCTTTGATTTCTATAATTGCCCCATCTTTGATTGATACGTTGACATCTTGGCGAATCGTACCAAGACCTCGTTTGACCCTTCCTGTTGACCTCAGGATGAGACCTATTGCCAGAGCAACCTCTTGTGCCTCCTCAGGGGTTTGTATATCAGGGTCAGTAGCAACTTCAATCAAGGGAATACCTAGACGATCGAGTCTGTATATTCTCATATTGTTCTTATCATCGTCAGCTATCTTTCTAGCAGCATCCTCCTCAAGACAGATAGTCTGAATTCCAATGATTTTCCCCCCTACGGCAACCTCTCCACCATTGGCAATGATTGTTGTTCGCTGAAACCCGGTTGTATTTGATCCATCGATCACAATTTTCCGCATTGGATGTATTTCATCAACGGGTCTTGATTTGAGAAAATTGGCCATTGTCAAACAGATATCTATAGCCTCTTCGCAGAGATCATGAGGCGGCTCTTCATCAGCTTCCACTAGACAGGTTATGTCATTGTAATACTCGTAACAAAACCTCTTTTTTCTTTGAAATTCAAAAAGGGCTGCTGGGTCGATTTCACCCATCTCACTTTGAGTTGGGCGTAGTCTCCTAACGAATTTCCCATCTGGTTCTTCATCACGGGTAATTGTTGGACAATGACAGAATAGTTTTCGTTCTGTGTTCAGTTGTTGGTGTAGTTCCAGACCAACCATCAAGCCTAATTTTCTATATCTATCGTCTTCAGTCAGCTCAGTTCCCTCCAAGGCTAGTTACATACTCAGATTCCTCACTGCGCATGTTAATCTCGCCTGCAAGAGGTTTCAATAGAAGCTCTTTCGCGGCTTCTTGGTCTTTACTATTAGCTAAAACCCACATGAGCTTCACCAGAGTTGTTTCAGGTAGCATGTCTTCGCAGGGAATCACTCCAATGTCAAGAAGCTCAACACCTGACCGATAGACATTCATGTCTACACGACCGAAAAGACATTGACTAGACATGGTAACAACAAGTCCTGCATCAACAGCCTTCTTGATTGATGGATGAAGACGATTCGGAGCATGACCAAGGCCAGTACCTTCTATCACAATTCCTCTGTATCCAGTTTCTACATAATGATCAATTATTGGTGCATCGACACCCGGGTTGGTCTTTACCAGAGCTACCTTCTCCTCAAATTTGGGCTTTAGAATAAGCTTTCTTTCTTTGTTTCTTCGTATCAGTGGGGAGCGAAGCTCCTTTACGTCATCCTCACTAACCTGAAACAGTGGATAGTCGTTAACAGATTGGAAAGCGTCACGGCGACTTGTATGTAGTTTTCGGGCTCGTGTTCCTCGGTGAGCATGAAGATAACTATCACCTGTTTCTGCATGCATCAAAACAAAGACCTCTGCGGCATCTGCTCTTGTAGCCAAGTTAATGGCGCCTATCAAATTCATTGCAGCATCTGAGGACGGACGGTCGGAGGATCTCTGCGAACCAACTAGAACTACTGGAACTGGAAGATTCTGAAGTGCAAATGAGAGTGCTGCTGATGTCGAGCCAAGTGTATCTGTTCCGTGAGGTATCACGATTCCATCGGATCCGGCTTTAATCTCAGAAGCCACGCTTCGAGCGATTTTAGTCCAGTCCATAGGTTGAATATTCTCAGAGAGTACGCTCATGATTACTTTTGCACGAACATTAGCATAGTTCCTGAGTTCCGGAACAGTATCATAGAGATCTTGAGCTGACAAGGCAGGATTAACAGCTCCAGTCTGATAGTCTACCTTACTGGCGATGGTACCACCTGTGCTCAGGATTGAAGCTGTGGGTAGGTTCTTTGCATCTGATTCCATTTCTGGTGGAGCAGTCCGCTTCTTCTTGCCAGTCTTGATTTTTTGTACTCTGGAATCTTGATTCAGCTTTATACCAATATTATAACCGGATTCAAGCTTGATTATGACATGAAATTGGTCACTACCAACTTGACTTCGTGGCATGAGTACTCCAACATACTCCTCCCCATTATTCGTTATTCTAGCTGTATCTCCAACTTTGATATTGGAGCTAGAGAGCTTTTCTAGTGCCAGACCACTATAGCCCGAATTTTCAAGACTCAATGGTATCCTCACCTTCGAGTTCGAACTCAAAGAGGACAGATAGGTCATAAAAGGCTTCGTCATCATGGAATGTGATGTCTAGAGTATTCCTATTACTATGAGTACACCAAATAGTATGAAGATTAACCCGGCAACGATCCTCACGGTCTTTAAAGGGATACGTGCAGCCACATGGTTTCCAGCTATCGCACCAATAGAGTTCACAATGAGAAACCCTATGATAGAACCTATGAATACCATGATGAAAAAGGAAGATTGAGTAGCCAGGGCAAGAATTGTGATCTGACTTTTGTCACCAAGCTCTGAGAGTAGAACTAGTGAGAACATCCCAAACAATGTACCTGGATTATCACACGTGTCCGGTACCTCAGAGTTCGCTCTAACAAGAGTATAGATTCCAAGGCCAATAAACAGGAGTCCGGACACATAAGTTATGATTTCAATAGGAAGTGTAGTGGAGAGGACATAACCGACAATTAACGCGATTATTGATGAGGTTGCTAGTGCAATCATCGTAGCGAGAAGTACTAGCCCAGGTCTTCTGTATTGTGCACTGAGGCATATTGTCGTGAGCATTGTCTTGTCGCCTAGCTCCATCAGTAGGACTAGTCCTATTGATGTGAGTAGGGTTTGGATGGGCATGGTAGGGAACTCGCTTTGAGGTTAGTTTTAGAACTTGGGGTATGTATCAAAACATATGGTGCGGGAGGTGGGGTTCGAACCCACGAACTCCTACGAGAGTGGATATCTTATCCACTTGACCCCATGTCTTTGTGCGATCTTAAGTCCACCGCCTTTGACCTGGCTTGGCTACTCCCGCTTAGCCAGTTAGGTTGTAGTCATTCCACTCTTTTATAGGAACTCACCGCATTTTTCCTTCCCAACGTGCTGACTCTTCAACTCTTTGGTGTGGAATTGGCATGCTGAAGAATTGGTGGGCCGCGCCGGATTTGAACCAGCGACCTTCGATACCAACAAGCAAAGGCTCAATTGGATTCTCGGTGTAAGCGAGACATCATAGCCGGGCTAGACTAGCGGCCCCAAGAGAGTTTGGTCTGTTATTCCAATAAAAAGTTGCTTACAGGTGAAACGCAGTAATGTGTACTTCTTCACGTGTTTTATCCAGGATTATCTCTTGGATTTGGTCGTACCCGATATGGGAGATATTATCTTTAAACATTGTAATTGTTCCCGAATCATGACTTGATTTGAAAGCTGCAAGCATGCGTCCTCCCTTTTTGAGTAAAGGTGTGAATTTCTTAACCAGTTTCAGTGTACCCTCAGGTTCAGTTGTGACATCAACAAGGAGAAGATCAAGCTGTCCATTTTCGATGATTATAGTTGGATCTAGTTCGAAAGCATCTGCAATAATCACCGAAATTTGGGGATATCTTTCTACAACAGCTTGAAGTTCCTCGTTGAATCTCTCAGAAACCTCAATTCCTACAACATTAGCTCCTTTTTCGGCCAAGTAAATGAGAAAACCACCTGCTGAACTGCCAATGTCAAGAGCAGTGCAAGAGTCACAAACTAGTGAATCCTGGATTCGTTT
>JBHLOX010000002.1:92325-120671 GCA_048940045.1 Promethearchaeota archaeon | reverse complement strand
ATGAGAAAACCACCTGCTGAACTGCCAATGTCAAGAGCAGTGCAAGAGTCACAAACTAGTGAATCCTGGATTCGTTTATCGAGCTCTTTCAATTTTTGAAAACCCTGCGGGACATCTACTTTTGTACTCAGCAGTTCGATTGCATCTTTCTTAGAAACTTGAGTTGATGGCTTGCACTTCTGTCCATTGACAAGGACCAGACCATTTTTGATAGCTCTCTTTGCTGTTTGGCGAGATGAGAACTGACCTGTTTCTACAAGCCAAACATCAAGTCTTGGCATTTTTCATCGCCTGTAGTTCTTTTGGAATAAAGAGATGCATTGGTACACCTCTGAGCCTAGGACCAATTGCAGTAAGTATTCCGGAGGCACGTGTGCTTCTTTTGCATCTTAGTGAAAACTCGAACTTACCTAGTTGTTCTATCTCGTATATGTCCTCCCTATGACTCGTTTTCTTCAATGAGTTTTCTATTTGTCCAAGATTGGCGCCAAATACTAGGAGTCGTTCATGGTCATCATGTATCCACTCTGTTATACGTGTCAGTGTTGTTTCACTGAACTCTGCCTCGACACGATTGTTGTATAAATCGATGCTTGTGAGATTCACTTCAACAGGGAGATGGTCTACGAGAACAAATGTTTCCGTGATTGTCTTCAAAGGGCCATGTAAATCTAGCTGGTCACGTAACCTATAGAGTGGGAGTAGTGCGTCCATCCGCTTGGAGTCCGTGACTCCTATGTCTGAATATAGTCCATATCCGACTTTTCCGACATCTATGAGTTGACCGGGGTATATCTTGTTTGGACTAAGACTGTCTGATTGGAGTGATTTGCCATACTCCTTAGCGAGTACATTGGCTACAAATTCCTCATCTTCACCATATATTTTCACAACAATGTGATTCTTATTGTCAGTACCTAAACTTGTGATTTGAACATCGAGTTCTGCTACCATCTCTTTAACTTCGGATCTGATTGTTTCTAACAGTCGACCTCTATATGCGCCATATGCCTTTGAGAACAGAACAACGGTCTTCAACTGAGAACCTCAAACTAGGTGTTTCTGGGTTGTGCTAAGTACCTTTTGTAGAAAAGGAGTGTTCGAATGCTTGTGCTAGGAAGTTGCTTCTAAATCAGCTTTGAGCTCTTCGACGCGTTTTCTCAAGAATGAGATTGCTTGTGCATTGTCCACAAACTCTAGTTGACCATTGCATGTAGGACAACGAAAGGATAGGTTCATTGCTTCTTCAAATGGTACTGGTGACGAGTCACGATTAACACAAGAGTAGAGGTCATTATTGCTCTCATGTTCCAACCTTTGCTCAAGCAAGTTTAGGACCATTCTTTTCTTTCTATTGACCAAAGCTTGAGCCTTTTTGGGGTCAATTTTCCAGTAATATAAGAACCAACCAGTATTTGCATCTCTAATTCGTCGATATGATGCCAGATGGTTGTCGTGAAGTTTGTAGAGTATCCTTCGCACGATATTCAGCTTAAGATCAGTCTTGGTCGCGATTTCTTCGTCAGTGGTTTCCTCCGCATTGACTAGAACAGTCGATACATCTACCCCTTCCTTACCCGCAATTTCCTCAACAACAAGTCGGAAGAGGTCGTGATTGAAATTCGTATGAACCATTGACGTAATCACCTAAGTGTGTAATATGGCTAGTCGACTGACCCAAGTAGTAGCGAAAACATCCGCAGCGGAAATTTGCACCTATAGTATTATACGTCCAAATACTATATATTCACTTCGCTTCGGTATCCTCTTGACGCGCTTTTTGTGACATCTTCCTCTTCACAACTACTCTATCACCGAGAGTTGGACCAGCACCAGTTTTGCCTTTGCTTGTCTTGATTGGTACTGCTCCAACTGGTTCTAAGAGAGATATCTCGAGTTCTCGCTCAAGACCTCGTATGGTTTTCCCAGTTGGTTTCAGTCGACCTGCTTCAATTGATTGAAGTGTTGAAATTCGTTCTCCAATCTTTTGGGCAAGCTCTTCTTGAGAAAGATGTTTTCTCTGTCTGGCAGCACGGATTGTTTTAGCATAATTCTCTATCAGTTCCATATCATCAATACGGACACCAGTTCTTGCTTTGGGTTTAGGTTTGGACGTAGAAACTTGCCTGGGTCGAGTGTGTGTTGGTCTTTCGGGACCACCAACCCAGGATGGACGAGTTCGGGGAGTTAACGCTGATCGAGATTCAGAGGATGAAGGTTGACCGCCAAATCTGGATGCACACTGAGGACAGACTAACATTGCGGCTCCTTCGATTGTCACGTTTCGGCCGCGACCCTTCATGTTTCTGCCACATAATTCACAGCTGGGCACAACAGATTCCCTCTAATTGTTAAAGAATCGAGGTGTGTTGATAAAGATTGTCGACTGGACATACTTGTAAGTGTGTTATTGTGATACTAGCACTATATAATTATGTGAATTGGGCTCCCTCAAAGCAATCCTTAAAACATCTACAGTGGATGAGGTCCTGAGGTGCCATCCAATGCCAGGGACTACAGATACAAAGGACGAAGGTAGTGTCGATGATTCGGCTTACTCACAGAGTTATACTAGGCATCTAGAACGAAGACTTAGGGCATTGGAAACAGAAAAGCAGATACTCCAAGCCGAACGAAGTCGGCTTGAAAAGGAAACTCAAACTCTAAGGACTGAACTAGAGAAACTGAGACAATCACCCTTGATTACAGCCACAATAACAGAAATGCTTGAGGATGGCAGAGCAATAGTCAAGAGTTCTACAGGTCCGAATTTTGTTGTTCATGTAGCTTCATCAATTCCTAAGGACAAACTTCAGCCTGGAGCTTTAGTGGCACTAAATCAGAGGTCATTTGCAATTACACAAGAACTTCCACCATCTCGGGATCCTATAATACGAGCTATGGAAATCGAGGAAGCTCCCAATGTATCATACCAAGATATTGGAGGACTCCAAGATCAACTTCGAGAGATTAAAGAAACTGTAGAACTTCCACTTCTTAAACCGGAATTGTTTGAGCAAGTTGGTATCGAGCCACCAAAAGGAGTGTTGCTAACAGGCAAACCAGGAACTGGAAAGACGCTATGTGCTAGGGCTGTTGCTCATGAAACGCATGCCACTTTCATTCGCGTTATAGGATCGGAGCTTGTTCAGAAATTCATAGGTGAAGGAGCTCGACTCGTTAGGGAAATATTCATGCTCGCAAAAGAAAAAGCACCGGCAATCATTTTTGTTGATGAGCTTGACGCAGTTGGGTCCCACAGACTTGATATCGCCACCTCAGGTGACAGAGAAGTACAGCGTACGTTAATGCAGCTCTTGAGTGAACTGGATGGTTTCGAGAATCGTGGACAAGTGGCAGTCTTAGGTGCGACGAATCGTCCAGATATCTTGGATCCAGCACTTCTAAGACCTGGTCGTTTTGATAGGATTATAGACTTCCCATTACCAGATGATGCAAGTAGAAAAGAGATTTTCAAGATTCACATTCGCGGAATGAATATAGACTCTGCTGTTGATTTCGATCAGTTGTTGGCTGCTACTCAAGGTAGAACTGGTGCAGATATCAAGACAATCTGTACTGAAGCGGGTATGTTTGCAATCCGTGATAGTAGAATGTGCGTTACTCAGGATGACTTTCGAAAAGCTATCTCCAAAGTCCAAGAACGTGGATTGGGTGATCGTGCTCCTGGTAGTATGTACTGCTAGGCATGTCTGGTAATTTGTGACTTACAATGAGGTATAGGGATTTTCTCAAGAGTAAGTTGAGTGATACAGTTCCCAGTGAAATTACTTTACCATCGGGTTTTCATCTCGTAGGACATGTTGCCCTAGTATATCTAGATTTTGATACAATAGAATATGCATCAGTTATTGGCGAAAAAACCTTAGAATTTGATCAACGCATTTTATCAGTAGCTGTTAGGACTGGACCCACAGAGGGTATCAAGAGATTACCTTCGTACGAACTGGTTGCTGGGAGTAGTAATACAGTTACTACACATGTTGAGGATGGGGTCAGTTTCCAATTAGACCCACTTCATTTGACATTCTCAGGAGGCAACAGAGGAGAACGTATGCGCTTATCGAAAATAGTGAAAAATGGCGAAAAGATAGTGGACATGTTTTCGTGTGTGGGACAATTCGCTCTTCATATTGCTAAGACAGCTAGCGTTGAGGTCATTGCAATTGAAATCAATCAGGATGCATTCGACTTCTTACTTGAAAATATCAAGTTGAACCATCTAGAAAGAAAAGTAACAGCACTTCTAGGAGATTGTCGTAAGGTTCATCCCAAGAAAACAGCTAATCGGGTTATAATGGGGTATCTACATAACACTATAGAATATCTTCCATTTGCTCTTGAAACTCTGGCTGAAGAGGGTGGAGTTGTTCATATGCATATGAATGTCTTTGGCACTGGATTGAGAGATATCATGTTGAATATTGGAGAGATGTGTGAAAACCACGGATTTTCTTCTACTATTGACCCACGACATGTGAAGAATTATTCTCCTGGAATAAATCACTATGTATTTGACATCACGACATCATCCGAAGCGTAATCGTTTTATCCACTGTAAAACCAGCAGGTATAGAAAAGAGTGAAGGATATGACCTACACTTCAAATTAAGAATTGGAGATTGATCTTTATGGGATTCAGAGGAATGTCACCAAAGCAAATGGCACGAATGATGAAAAAGATGGGCATTGAACAGAAAGAAATAGACGGTGTGAAAGAGGTGATAATTCGTTTCGCTGATAAAGAGTGGGTCATATCGAATGCTCAGGTCACTATGATTAAGCAAGCTGGAAGTGAGTCATTTCAGGTAACGGGTACCAAGACTGAGCGAGGACTGTCTGAGAAAGCTGCAGGTAAATCTGAGAAACCACCCGAACCCGAAATCAAGAAAAAGACTGAAGTCCCGATGGAAGATGCAGCGTTAGTTGCTAGTCAAACAGGTGTTGATATCCAAGTTGCAAAGCAAGCTTTGGAAGAAACTGAGGGTGATTTAGCGGCTGCAATTCTTAAACTAAGGCGTTGATAATGTATTACAGATAATACAAGTAGATTATTTTTCTTCTTGAGTAATCCAATCGCGAACCATCTTCAACCTGACGAAGTCTTCACGCTCTCGTTCTTCAAGTGCAAGCTTGACGAAACGTGCTGTCGCATCAAGACGGGGAATCACTACGGTTTCTAGGGCGGACACCCGTCGTTTCGTACGTTCAATTTCGAGTGCAAGACGTTTTACCGTTGATTCAATCTCTGCTAAGCGAACAATGGAATTCAATGCTTCCTTGAATCTCTCACTCATGACATCAAATTTGGCACTTGAGTCAGAGAGAGAATAAGGAAGATCAGGAGTATGTTGTTCAACTGATAGGACTGGTACACGAACCCCCATCATAGATCTTGTAGAAATACTGAGGTTCGCCTCGAATCTGCTGGCGTATGCAAATTCGACGACCCTTGCAGGACCCATAACCATCTTTGCCTGAGTGAGAGCTGAGAAAGCTTCTGAAAGAGCAATATCGACTTTCTCTCTAGCCTCTTTGATTTCTGCTATGGCATTGAAGAATTCCATTATCAAAGAATCGCGTTTCTCTTTTAGAAGATCGTGCCCTCTTTCAGCTAACCTCATTCTGTTCTTAAGAGCGAGTAGTTCCATGCGCGTCGTCTTTGTGCCAGGCAGAATCTTACTCATGATTGTCACTTCTGAGTGAGTGGAGTAGCGTTGAGTATATCATAGTGGTTCTAAACTCTTGTGTTCCGTGTCAGTAAAATGTGAAAGCTAATGCACTGATAATGATTCCAATAAGGCAGATGATCAACCAGTCACGGAGATACCTCTGTATCAGTCTTGGGCGCTCGTTGATTTGAGCTGTGATTATAAAAGTAACAAGAGAGATAAACAAGAACGCGAAGGGAAGGGATACGGATGAATTGGTAAAGGGAACATCTGTTATCAAGATGATTACTGAAAGAGCGCCAAAAATGAGAAAAGAGAGAATCATCAGCAAGTTCATGATGTGTTTAATTCGGTCAACATCCATTCCATATGACTCCTATGTTGTTTTCTGACTAAAGCTTGAGCTGAGCTTTCAGCCAGTTCATTTTCTTCAAAAAGGTTGTGTCTGAATGACGTATTTTACCATACATTTTATATCCGGACTATTGTTTCAAAATTGTATTACAAGAAGTACTTGTGATACCAAATCCTTAGAGGCCCACAAGATGACAATTGCAATTCATGAGAGTGCACTGATTCGTCACTTCAACACCCGCAAAGAAGTTCTTCGCGCTTGGGAAGAAAAGATTGGTGCTAGATTCTCACCTTTTCGTGGCTTCAAGATGCCAGACAGTCGTCTGTATATAGAAGACAGTGACTTTTTGGATTCTATTGTTGACTTGATTATTACGAATGAACGTCACGTTTTCATTCGAGGACCTGTAGGCTCGGGCAAGAGCACATTGATGCTTCTGGCTTTAAGAGACCTACCTACATTGGCTGATCGTAAGGGTAACAAATTCATCACTGGCTATGTTGGTATGACCGGTCTTTATGAGAAACAAATGGCATCAGCAATTGCAGATTCTCTTAGGATAAAATACAGAAGGTCATGGGAGTCTAGTCAGATTATTGATGCAGTTGCAAAAGAAAGCCTTCGGAGATATCTCGAAGAAAGGAGTCGTACTGCATTATTCATCGAAGATGTTGCAGACAATCAAGAAGCGGCTTTTCACAAGTTGAGATTCCTTGCAGACTTGCCGACTGAGGAAATGATTGATGCATACTCGGGAGCTCTTGATGAACCCATATTCACCTTGGTAATGTCTGGAACTTTGATATACTGGAATGCGATGCTGTCATTCTTGCCGCAAATAGCGGACCGTACCGAACCTCTTGATGTTCCTCCACTTAATGATGCAAAGGCGAGAGAATTCATAGGTCGTCGGATTGCTTATGCACAAGGACGAATTGATAGTTTCGACCCGGAGAACTTTGATGTTTACCCCTTTTCTGATGATGCCGTGAAGGTCATCAATACGGCAGCAAAGGGAAATCCGCGTGATATCCGAATGCTGGCACGTGGATGTCAACAGGTGGCGGCTGAGAATTTCAGAAATTCTGGAAATCCGGATGTGACCAAGGACATTGCTGAGCTTGTTTCTGAAGCATATGCAACCCTACTCAAGGAGGTACAATGAAGTGAGTCTACTTGGAAAGTATAGAAAAGAGGCAGAAAAAGAAGACGGAGAGGAAAGACCAAGAACAGCAACTGGAGAAACTGTGGCAGTAGAAAGGCATAGTGAGCTCATATCTTCAGTTCCAAATAAGGAACGTAAGAGTCCGATTGTTTCCTTTTCCATTCCAACAGATCTCAGAGCTTGTCTGAAAGCAATCAGAAAATCAAAGGCAATCAACCTGAGTATGTGGGTAGAGAAACAACTTCGTGAGGCAGTTGCACAGGAATTTCCGCAGATAGCTGAAGAGTATCTTGAGTCCTAGGTAGTTTATCAATTGTAGTACTGGTATTAGGACTCAAAGATATGTGTTAGTAGAATGTGTAAGACCTAGTGATGCATCTCTGCATATTCAGCCATTCGTGCAATACAAAGTGTTGCTTGTGCAGGGTCATCATAGCAAGGAATCCTATTCATCTCCAAGAGTTCTTTTCCTGGTTTGCCAACATTACCAGCCAACCATACTCCAACTACTGGTTTAGCCATTGAAGCCGAACGGACACCTTCCAAGGTTCCAGCTGCATGTTCTGTTTGTGTCATCCCAGCAAATGTTGGAACTGCGCATATCACAAGGAGTATGTCAACATTAGTGTCTTTCAACAAGAGTTCAGTAGCTATTCTGTATTCTCTTCTACCACCGCTAGCAACGACATCGATTGGATTATTAGTTGATGCCATTGGAGGGAGAACTTGTCGAAGTTCTTCTTTTGTACTCTCTGTGAGGTGAGCGATTTCAAGGTCGAGTTCAGACACAGCATCAGTTGCAAGGACTCCTGCTCCTCCTGTATTACTAATAATACCAATACGATTTCCATTTGGTATTGGTTGATAATCAAAGAGCTTGCAGATTTCAAAAAGAGTGTCTAGGGTTGGCGCAGTGACACAACCAGCTTGGCGAATCATCCCTTCAAACACTTTAGTGGAACCAGCCAATGATCCAGTATGAGATTGGACTGCACGACCACCAGCCTCACTCCTTCCACCCTTCAATAGGACTACAGGCTTTACATTAGCTGCATCGTGTAGGGACTCAAACAGAGCTCGTCCCTCGTCAACACCTTCAATATAGGCTGCAATGACTGATGATTTTGAGTCTTCTCTGAAGTAGTTAAGAATTTCAACGAAGCCTACATCCGCAGAATTACCAATGCTGGCAAACTTACTCATCCCAATTCTCTTGGCTCTGGTTGTATAGATTATCATCCCACCAAGAGCACCGCTTTGTGATACAAATGCAATGTTACCCCGTTCAGGCATCATAGTAAACGTACCATTGAACAGGCGGCTATTGGAAACCCCTACACAATTGGGACCTATTATACGTACACCCACATCTCGAGCCGCCTTGACGAGATGCTTTTCGAGTTCTTCTCCCTCAGGACCCGCTTCACTAAATCCGCCAGAGATTATTACTGCATTTCTTGCACCGGCTTTTCGAATCTCGGGCATTAATGAAGAACAATACTTTGCAGCTACAGCCACGATTACTAAATCAACAGGTTCTGGTAAGTCGCTGAGGCTTTTGTAGGCTTGCACACCCAACACACGATCTCTACTGCGAGTTACTGGAAACACGTCAATTTCTGATGCTATCAAATTCATCAATATTGAATTACCAAGCTTCCTGTAATCTGTAGAAGCGCCAACAAGAGCAACCCGCTTTGGATTGAAGAACGCATCCATGCTCTTGACTAGCTCGGTTTCAGAACCCTTCATGGTTCCACGCCAGAAGTGAGTGTGATTTATGTCTGTCGTCAGAATCAGTATTTGATGTACTACTTGTAATACAATGGTTTTTCCTTGCTTAAGCGTCTATATAGTTTCTTCAATTTACCAAAATTCCTACACTCGGTGTCGAAAGAACTGGTGATAACATGATCTGCCTCTGGACATTTCTTGTAGACATTCTCGATTGCCCTTGTGATTGTCTTCATTATTGGATCATCTTTACTAGTACAGAACAAATTCACGAGTGTTATGATAGACGACTCGTTATAGAAATTTCCAATTGCCAAGATTGCTGTGCTTGCAATCCGTGTGTTCTTGATTCGTGATGATTTTTCTAACACGAGAATTGATTCAATATCACGAACAGCAATGTGTGCATTGATACAATCGAGTATGTTTCTATATCCAGTTGTGGAAGATGAATCATCGTAGGTGGATAATGCTTCGTCTAGGAGAGTATTGAGTAGGGTTATTGAGTGTCTACTTGCTAATAGCTTCAGATGGTTCACCTCATGATGAATAAGATGATTGAGTAGTTTTTTGTAGGACTGGTTTGTGGGACGAGACCACAAGTCCTCTTTCGTGTCGTTGAATGAGGAGACATTCACAATTCTTGTTTTGATGCCAGAAGGCTCTTGTAATGTTGATAACACAGTATCAAGTGCTGATGAATCGATAATGTTCCCTTTGATTCCAAGACTAGACATTGTGAAACGACCATACTCACTATACCAAAGAGGTGCTATGTTGAATATCGATTCACTCTGTTCTATAGAGATGCTACTGACATTCTTTCTCCTTGTTTGAGTTAGTAGGTTGACAATTTCTTGAGAAATAGAAATGTTTTCGGAGAAGTCAAAGAATAGTGTGTCACCATCTTTGATTTGCTCCATTGCCATTTGTTCTAATCTGGTTACAAGAACACGTGAAGCATCAACAAGTGAAGATTCATTGTCCAAGCTCCTTAGAAGATCAGTCATGTCTATTGGAACTGGTTCTAGACCACGGCATGATAATAGCTCGAATACCATTTCTCTGAACTTTAGCTCTTCCAAGTCTGTCTTGTCTTGACCGATTGTCATGGGTGAAGAATACTTCTTGTATTGCGCCTTGATCAGAAATTCAAGTACGGTGGACCAATCATTTTCTGTTTCAATCTTAGCAACAATGTCAACCAGGTCTCTATACCGACGGTCTCCTATTGCATTGGTTATTGTTTGTACTTGTTCTTGTTCATCAGTTTCTTTGATACGTTCCTTGACTGCTCTGAAAATCCTATCACGACTATTCTCATCAGGCAAGTGACATCACTATTGTATTATTGTCAATTGTTTCTAGTGCTTCTGAGATTGCGATTAAGGTTTCTTGGGATATCAGCGAGTGTATTTAGTGTATTACATGTATCAAATCTGGATAAAAGCGCCAAATTCTGTTTGAAAACAATTTGAAAATGTCGTTCTAAGATTAGAACTATGTATTATTGTTACCATGTAAAGTATGAGTGTGTCGTACAATGGCAAGTAGGCCGACGTCGACAGGACACACCTCTCCGACGTTTCAGGCGCTCGTCATTGTCATCTCTATCTCCTCAAACAAACCTCCAGGATGACCAATTGGTTGCTTGAGTAGTGGAGAAGGACTGTGCTCAAATGCGTCGGGATACTTCTCGGTGCGACACGCTCGAGCCGTTTTCTTTTATTTTAATAATTAGTCAGACTTCTTTTTGGATATTTCAGACTTGAGTGCAAGAGATGATGAGAGCTCATCAAGTGCGGACATGATTGTCCGCTCAGTTGCTCTGACACTTTCTAGTTCTTCTGTGGTCAGTTCAGTCTTGCCTGCAAGAATATCACGGATTCTTCGATAATCACCGATACGAGCAGCAACTTCTTCGAAAGGACGAAATATTGTAAGTTCAAACAGACCTAGGTACGCTAATAGAAGCATGGTGTAAAGACAACGGGAAAGGTTTCGGCGAGCCTGATTTAGGGTTCTATTGAATGCTCCTCTTGACACACCTCGAGATCTAGTTCCACGTTTTGATCGGTATGTTGCTTTATCCTCGTATGTGATATGTACTCCATAGCCATCCTCTACAACTAGGTCAATGAGTAATGTTTCCATCTGAGGTTCACTCAAGACTGATCCTTCTTGAAGCTTCTTCAGAATTGGTTCTTTCAGTACCTGTCGTGTTCCAGATGTCAACCGTTTCAGAATTTCTTTTTCTTTACCTTGTTTTGTATTTCTAGGTTTCAAGTTGTTTCACCGATTTAGAATTCCATATTTTGCATGTACCTAGTGTGTCATTTCTATCGGCAATCTAAACCCCTTAAATCGTAAATAGAGCGTTATGATGCCCTTTTCTAATATCAGTCAGAGGTCTTGATATACGGATACAATTTCGTATACAAAAGACAGTATCGGAGCCTTATGTAACTTTCAGTTGATTATGTGAGTAAGGGTAATCATCTATGTGGGAGAGTCCATTCTGATTCGGGTGTCATTGCAACAAATCCCAGAATCAAATTCCCTCGAATCTCATCAAATTTGTAGACCCCGAAAACATGCCTTTCTGAATCATCGGTCCATTCGACTCGACCCCGGAGAAGAAAGTGTTGAAACACAACTCGGCTCTGTTTTCTAACAGAAGCAAAGAGATTCTTGTATCGTCTTCGTTGAGAAGGTCGTATTCCCCATCTAGAAAAAATGAATCTGTTAGTGAGACTATTACTTGAAATTAGAACAGACTTCCTTCCTCTCCCCCTTGTATTGATTGCCTCTTTTAGTGCATCTCTAAGACATTCTGGTATTGATGCCAATACAGAAGGGGTCACTTTTGGTTCTCGAACCAATGATCGAGTACGTACACTACGGGTCGTCAAGGCAACTCACACCTTTTTCCTACACGAGCCTTAAGAGGACCTATAAACAATTGACATGATACTGGTATTTCTTGTAATACAGTGAAGGTTTTAGTCACTTCATCGAATTAATATCGAAACTGGTCACGAAAACATCAAGGTGTCTTGTTAGGTGAAAAGAAAAGCAGAGATTCATGTGACAGGCATAGTCCAAGGAGTTGGATTTAGACCATTTGTTTACAAAGTTGCTGAGTCTCTCTCGCTCACTGGTTTTGTTCTTAATCTGGGTGATGCAGGAGTAAGAATTGTCGTTGAAGGTGAAGAATCTGGTATCAATGATTTGATTGATGGTATAAAGACCAACCTTCCATCTATTTCACGTATTGATTCACTGACCGTTGATTGGACAGATAGTACAGATTCATTCACATCGTTTGAAATACACAAGTCTTCAGAAACTCGAACAGAAGGATCAGTTCTAGTATTGCCACCTGATATTGCAATGTGTAATGATTGTATCGATGACTTGACAAATCCAGAATCAAGATGGTATCGTTATCCATTCACTTCATGTGCAGCATGTGGACCAAGGTTCTCAACCATAATAGACCTTCCCTATGACCGTCCAAATACAACTATGGTGGATTTTCCTTTATGTGATACGTGTAATACAGGTTATACAAATCCTGTTGACCGACGTTATCATGCTCAAACAACAGCCTGTGAATCGTGTGGTCCTGTCTATAGGTTAGTTGATGCTAAGGGAAAACATATCGATAGTGAGAACCCCATTCGACATGTTGCGCAGATACTTGGAGAAGGTGAAGTTGTCGCAATCCAAGGTATAGCTGGAACTCATATTGCAACCAAGACATCTGATTCTAGGGCAATTAAAACTCTAAGGGAAAGAAAGCAGCGATTCCAACGACCCTTTGCAATAATGGTCAGAGATCTTTCTACTCTGAAACAAATCGCATATCTTAATCCAATGGAAGAAAAACTTCTGGCATCCTGGAGAAAACCCATAGTGCTTTTGGAGAAAAGAGTAGAATCAGAGTTGATACCTGATAATGTACAAGATATAATATCACCCGGTCTCGATACGATTGGAGTCATGCTCCCTTACGCTCCGACTCATCATCTTCTCTTTCAATTTACGGAAGAACCAGCTTTGGTGTTGACCAGTGCGAATCCTACAGGTGTTCCAATGTATATCGAACCAGATGTTGTCGTTTCTGAACTCAGGGATATTGTTGACTATTCTCTGATTCATAATCGTAGAATCTATCAGAGAGCTGATGATTCTGTCATCAAGTTTGTGAGTGAGGATAAACCCGTTTTTATTAGACGAGCCAGGGGATATGTGCCTGATCCACTTCCATTTACAGACTCGTGGAAGTCTGTCAAAGCTGTTGGTGTTGGTCCAGAAGAAAAAGTCACAGCCGCGATTTTGAAATCAGGAATGATCTATCCGACACAGCATATTGGGGATATCAATCGAGTTGAGGGTCTAGATTTTTTGTCTGATGCAGTGGAACATATTCTTCATCTTCTTGATGTTGACAAACTTGATGGAGTTGCTTGCGACCTTCATCCAGAGTTCTTGACCACAGAGTTTGCAGAACAAATGAGTGGTGAAAAAGACATTCCCCTCTTTCGAGTTCAGCACCATCATGCGCATCTTGCCTCAATGATTGTGGACCATAACTTGCCTTGTGATACAAGTATTGTTTGTATTACAGCGGATGGTTATGGCTTCGGACAGGATGCTAATGGTTGGGGTGGAGAAATTCTTCTTGGAGGATTGAGAGATTTCAGGAAGATGGGGGGTCTCAAAAATGTGGAATATCCCGGTGGAGATCTCAGCGCTGTTTATGCCGCACGATCTGTAGTAGGGATTTTGAGAAGTTACTTAGGTAACTCACTCGAAAAAAATGACCTCCTTCGGATAGTTGATTCAGCACCTATTGGACCCGATATCAAAATGACCTCAGATGTATTTGATATTCTGATTGATTCATTGAACCGTCAAATAGGTACAATGAGTAGTACAAGTGCTGGCAGGTTCCTTGATGCTGTGGCTATGCTCTTAGGTGCGAGCTTGGAGAATTCCTATGATGGAGAGTGTCCTATGAAGCTTGAGTCTTTAGCGAAAACTACTGAGCTTCAAATCGAACCTCGATTCATGAAGACAAAAGGTGGACTGACTCTAGATACATCACACAGTCTGATGCAAGTTCTTGAATTGAAAGAAAAAAGTGTTAACAAACAAGAAATCGCGTATGCTGCACAGTGGTATTTGGGGGATTCATTAGCATATATTGCATGTAGAGTAGCTGAGGAAAACCAGATACAATATGTTGGCTTCTCTGGAGGAGTTGCACTCAACAGGATCATTACAAAGGCTGTGGTCAATCGTATCAATCAAGAGAAACTCATACCTCTTATCCACAACAATGTTCCACCAGGTGACGGAGGAATTTCTATCGGTCAAGTTGTTGTTGCTGCAGCAAATCTGACTGATTCATAATTGTAATACAAGTATTATATACAGGATTTTGCCTGTTCAAGTCCCAGTTTTGTCGCAGTGGTATTGATTTTCTCGAATTTCTTTGGAAATGTTTCATGGACAACATTGATTGCGATTTTCTCCGTGATTGGTAATAGATCAGTACCTATGATAGCTCCCAACATAACCATATTGAGTGCACGGGTGCTTCCAGCTTTTATTGCAAGATCTAAAGCATCAAATTCGACTATCTTGTCGGTGTACTTCTTCATATTCTTGATTATCTCTTCATGGTTGGGGTACTCAGCCTGTCCCATTGAAACAGCAACAGGATATTGGACATGTGAACTCATCAAGACACAACCTCCTTGTTTTACGAGATGAATCTCTCTAAGAGTTTCAATGGGTTCAAAACCAACAAGAAGATGAGCTGAGCCAGGATCCACAATCGGACCCTTTACATTTTTGCCCACACGAACTGTACAGACAACATGGCCGCCTCGTTGAGCCATACCATGAATCTCTCCTACGCGGACATTTAAACCACATCGCAACGCTGCCTTGGCTAAGATCTCGGCAAGAGTTAGGACACCTTGTCCTCCTACTCCAGTGATTGCAATATTCACTGTATTATTACTAGACATCTTAGACATCCTCCTGTTTTATTGCTCCCTGTGGACATACTGAAACACAGGTTCCACAGAGATTACAAAGAGCTTCATCAATCACAGCCTGTTCTGTTTCTGGGTCCATGTACATTGCAGGACAAGAAAGACGATTGAGACACCGTTTGCATGCGTTACAGATCTCTGAATCGACATAATACTTGGGTGGGAACTCACCAGTACGTTGACGTTCAGCTGCAGTAAGAAGTGCACATGGCTCTATTGAAACTAGCACTGCAGGGCTATGATTTTCCCTCGTCCATTTGACCATCTCACGGACTTCAGCAACCAGACCTGCTATTGATTCAAATGGTTTAACAGTCTTGACATATTTGACACCTAGACCTTTGCATACTTCTGCTATATCTATGGGTGGGACTTCTTTTTGCATCCCAGTTATTCCTGTACCAGGATGTGGTTGATGACCAGTCATTGCAGTGGTTCGATTATCAAGTATAACTACACAGATTCGATGTTGGTTGTAAACTGCATTCGCAATACCTGGAAGACCAGAAGCAAAGAATGTACTATCTCCAATTGTGGCAACAACATCTTGGTCAGTGACTTCTGCAAGACCACAGGCAGTGGTTATTGATGATCCCATATCAAACAAAATATCAGCCGTTTCTAGTGGAGGAGCAATACTTAGAGTATAACAACCAATGTCGGAGGGATAGATTGCTTTGCCTCTGGTTGCGGTCCGTATTGCAAAGTATGTTGCTCGGTGAGGACATCCAGCACACAGAAGCGGAGGTCTTGGAGGCAACTCAGGTAGTTCTTTGGTCTTTTTGTCTATTTCTTCCCAGTTAATAGGTGTATTACGTGTAGTAACCTCTTTGAGAGCATCCATGACAATTCTAGGGCTGTACTCATAGGTACGTGAAAAGATGCCTTGTTCTTTTCCGAGAATATCTACAGTGACATTGTTCAGATGAGCCAAGCGTCGTGCATGTGTTTCGAGAAATGGTTCTAGCTCTTCGACAACCATCACTTTTTTGTGACGACAGAGAAACTCAGTAATCATCTTTTCAGGAATTGGATGGGTGATTCCAAGCTTCAAAACTTCAGCTTTGGTTTCCATCGTTGATAATGCTTCAACTACATAGTTATAGGAAACACCAGAAGTGATTATTCCAAGATCGCCCTTACCTTCAGCAAAGTTCAAGGGGCTTTTCTCAGATAATTCACGTGCTTTTTCTATCTGTCCAAGAAGCCAGGGATGTCGTTTCCGTGCAACTGATGGAACAGGGACAAAACGGAATGGTTCCTTCTCAAATTTGATTTTATCTGGACGTGGAGGAATCTTTTTGAATTTCACTGGAGCTCGTGTGTGGTTCACTCTTGTAGTCGTACGGAAGAGCACTGGGAGTTCCACCTTCTCTGAGAATTTGTAAGCCTCGAGCAACATGGATTTTGCTTCAATAGGATCAGCAGGTTCCATCATTGGCATGTTTCCCATCAATGCATAGTATCTGCTATCATTCTCATTCTGTGAGCTCCACATACTTGGATCATCTGCCACTACAACGACCATTCCTGCTCTGACACCAACATATGCCAGTGAGAAAAATGGATCAGCTGCGACATTGAGACCTGGACCTTTACAGACCATCATGGATCTCACACCCGCAATCGCTGCTGCGCCAGCTACTTCTAATGCAACCTTTTCGTTAGCACTGAATTCGAAATAGAAGTTTGGAATATGAGGAGCCATGAATGTCAGATTGTTTCCAA
Source organism: Promethearchaeota archaeon (assembly GCA_048940045.1). Lineage (GTDB taxonomy): Archaea > Asgardarchaeota > Thorarchaeia > Thorarchaeales > Thorarchaeaceae > SMTZ1-45. Next base: position 103,925 of record JBHLOX010000002.1, on the reverse strand, counting down.
TCTCACTACTTGGTGTACCAGGATAAAGTGCTACCAATCTGACGCCTGCTTCCAGTACACCTCTAGCTATTGCTTCATTAGCAAGAAGAAGAATCTCCTTCCCTGGTTTATCCTCAAGAAGTTCCTTGGGCTTTGCCAATCATTGATCCTCCGCGTATGGATTATTCGGTTTGAATTCTGTGTGCTGTATCAGTTTTGTGGTCTTGGACAAAGTAATTCTCACTTTTGGAACACGTGTTCTAGTTAATATTGTGCTCACCTTACCTAGGTAATTTGCTAAAATGTATCTGGATAAGACCCCTTGGTTTCCACTCGAGAGATCTTATGGAATATGTTCTCGGCGGGTAATAATATGCATATTAAAAATGGAGATAAATGACGGCTGCTGAAACGATTATATATATTTTTTGATATTTAACCGATTAGATAGTTATTAATAATCTCTAGTGGAAACAAGGGGGTCCGATTGTTTTTGGAACATGTGTTCCAGTGGAAGAAACCATAGTTAGAATGAGTTCCAGTGGAAAAAATAGGGTAAAGATCCAGACAAAATCAATTGTAATACAAGTAATAGCAAATAGATAATATTTGGAACACGTGTTCGAAGAACAGAATATCACTCTATCTCTTGAACAACTTCAAAGATCTTTAGTTTGAGAATATCTTCGTACATCTTGAAGAGCGTATCAAATACAATACGATGTTCAGAAGGAACAAGAATAGCTGAGTCCGCTACCGCCTCCGCACCAGGACACTCATCCAAGAGACCTGGTCTTCTTTTCTGTTTAATTCCAGATTTTGTCTTCCATGTATAGAAGTAACCATAGAGCTCCTTTGTGAATGCAACACGCCTAGCATTAGTTCGTCTAGCTTGCTGGCAATCATATAGATATAGATACGACGTCAACTGAAACAACCAATTGAAGAACACGTGTTCTGATTTTTAGTGCTAGTAATACAAGACTTAGCCAACAAGGAAAAGTTAAAGCGGGGGTATTTTCGCCCACGGCTCCACTATCACATTAAGTCTGAACAGAAAAATGGAGGACAATCGTTGAACAGGATCGGCCTCAGAAAGGAAGAAAAAGCGTTTGAAACACGAGTTCCATTAGTGCCCGATCATGTTAGACTACTACGTGATAAGTATGGCATTGATTTTGTACTAGAGCCTAGTAATCAGCGTGCATTTTCAGAAGAAGAATATGACATTGAAGTTACTCCTTTGAAAGGTAGTGGTACACCCATTATCATGGGAATAAAAGAGATGCCTAGTGATGTCTTCGAGAAAGACATTGTCTACATCTTTTTCAGTCACACTATCAAGGGTCAAACTAGTAACATGCCAATGCTCAAACAGATGATGGAAATCGGAGCTACTCTGATTGACTATGAACGAGTAGTCGATGAAAAGGGTCGAAGGTTAATCTTCTTTGGTAACTGGGCTGGTATGGCTGGAATCTCGGACACACTTCGTATCCTTGGTAAACGCTTAAAGCTGATAGGGATTAAACCCAACCCCTTTGCTGAAATGAAGACCACTCTCGAGATAAAAGAGCTTGATGAACTGAAGGAGGAGTTCAAGCTTCTTGGAAACCGTATTGAAGAACAAGGACTTCCTAGTGAACTCACGCCCTTTGTGGTAGGGTTTGCAGGTTATGGGAATGTTTCTAGAGGTGCACAAGAAATCTTTGATATTCTTCCGCACAAGACTGTTACTCCTGATGAGCTACCCAGCTTGATACCTGAAACAAAATCAATCTACAAGTGCGTTTTCAAAGAAGAGCATATGGTTAAGCCAAAGGACCCCTCAGCAGAATTTGATCTTCAAGATTACTACAAGAATGGAAAAACAAAGTACGAGGGTATATTCTACAAGCATATTCCTTACATCACAGTACTGATGAACTGCATCTACTGGTCAGATAAGTATCCTCGATTGATTACACTTGATTTCATCCATAATCACTGGAACAAGGATGAACGAAGACTCCAGGTTGTCGGCGACATCTCCTGTGACATTAAAGGTGCAATAGAATTTACCATACGATGTACAAGCCCAGACAAACCTGCATTTACCTATATTATTGATGAAGATAAAGCGGAGCTTGGCGTAGAAGGTGAGGGACCAGTTGTCATAGCTGTTGACAACTTACCATGCGAGCTTCCGCGCGAGTCTTCTACATCTTTCAGTAAGACACTTCTTGATTTTATACCAGCTCTAGCAAATGCAAATTACACTGTAGACTTCTCAGACCTTGAACTACCTCGGGAGCTCAAGGATGCTGTAATTGTATACCGAGGAGAACTAACAAAGGAATTCCAATACCTAGAACAATATCTCCCAAAGGAGGACAACTAAAAATGAAGAAAGTACTGTGCTTGGGTGCAGGACTAGTAGCTCGCCCATACATACAATATCTCTCTGACAATGGTTTCCATGTTACTGTCGCAAGTCGGACGATAAGCAAAGCTGAACGTCTCATAGATGGTTGTAAGAATACTGAAGCTATAGCTTTCAATATATCAAAAGATGACGAGCTCCTAGAAGAGCTCACTAAGAATGCGGATCTTGTATGCTCTTTGCTTCCTTACACGTTCCATGTGAAAGCTGCCAAAGTCGCTATCAAACACAAGACACAGTTCTGTACCACTTCGTACATTTCAGATGAGATGAAAGCTCTTGAAGAGGATGCAAAGAAAGCTGGAATCCTAATCCTGAATGAGTGTGGAGTTGATCCAGGTATCGATCATATGAGTGCCATGAAAATCATTAATGAAGTCCACAATAATAGCGGAAAGATTGTTAGCTTTACTTCCTTCACTGGAGGTCTTCCAGCTCCTGATGCAAACAACAACCCATATGGCTACAAGCTTTCCTGGAGTCCGCGAGGAGTTCTCCTAGCTGGACGCAACGATGCTCTGTTTCTTCGTGATGGAAAAGAAGTCAAGATTCCTGGCTCTGAGCTCTTTGATAACTGTGAGCTCATGGAGGTTCCGGGAATTGGTACTTTCGAAGGATACCCAAATCGTGACAGTCTTTCCTACATTGACATCTACAATATACCAGAAACAAAGACCATGCTTCGTGGAACACTCAGAAATATCGGTTGGTGTGGAACACTAGACAAGATTGCTGACTTGGGTCTATTAGACATAAAAGAACGATCTTTTGATGGTATGACCTATGCAGATCTAATACGTGAATTAACATCAACCAACGACTCAGATGTAAAGTCCGCAGTAGCAAAAGCCTGCAATATTGATTCTGATGATCAAATCATTAATCGCTTAGAGTGGTTGGGTCTCTTTGAAGAAACACAGATTTCCTCTGGAACCAATACAATCCTAGATGCATTATGCAACCTCTTTGAAGAGAAGCTACAATATGCCCCAGGTGAGCGTGATATGATTGTCATGCATCATGAGTTCATAGCCAAGTACCCTGATAAAAAGAAAAGAATCACTTCGACTCTCATTGACTATGGTATTCCAAATGGGGATAGTTCAATGTCTAGGACTGTAGCTCTTCCTGTTGCCATAGCTAGTAAAATGATTTTAGATGGGAAGATTAGCCTCACTGGTGTTTACAGACCAATAATCCCTGAAATCTATAAACCAATCCTTGAGGAATTGGAAACACTAGATATCAAAATGGACGAAAAAACATTTGATTTATAATAATCAAAACAGTGGAGCTTTGACTATGGTTTCACTTTGACCTGAGTTCAATCTCTAACTCGCATTTGTATTGCAGCTAGAATTTCCTCTGCTCGTTCAGTTTCTTTTTGAACTTCTGCAATTTCAGTCCTGAGTCTATATGTGTAACCAGAACGATTTCCATACCTTTCTAGATGTCCCTTTCCATTGTTCCACATTCTTGCCAGATATGTAGATACTGTACTCTTTGGAAGATCTTCACTGAAAGAGTCTTGGTAAATCTCCGTGACATCGAGCGAAGAGAATTTTCCATGTTTAAAGGATGCGTAAATTATCACCTGCATCTTTTCATAGTTACTCATAGATTCAAAACGGGTGTCTTCGATTCCGACTTCTGTAATCTCTTCACTGATTGGTTTAAAGACAAATCCTGTGCTTGTTTCCAGAAAGACCTTGAACTTGACAAACATCTCCTCAATGCTACCACCTTTCACCTGAAAACTAGATTCTTCTCCCATTGTTTCATCAGACACAATAATCTTGAAATCAAAAGGTGACTCGGTTAGCGCAAGGATCTTTCTAAACCTGTTGAGTGCTTCATCTGGTCTGACATACTTGCACTGGAATATTTCGCGAAGACCAGGTGCTGAACTGTATGTAAACTCATACACATAGTTAGTCCTGTCTTCACTTGACAAACCTAATCTCTCCAATACTATTGACTATTCACAATGGACTAGAGCCAGATTCCAAATAAGTGTGAGTATGTGAATTATCTATACCAAGATAAGAGCTACATAGTGTGTCTGTACACATATAGAGCTCGTCCGTTTCGCTTTTATTGTGCTTACGTCCTGTTTTTGCTTTTTAACCTTAAAAAAGCATTATGAAACCTTTTTTTTCTAAAATAACGATATTCTCCAGTTGTTTCGTTATTCACTAATTTATGATTCTTGTGAATGAGCGTGTTGATATTTCATAGGTCTTCTTTCCTGTTTCCATAGGAAACGAAGGGGTGTGTCCATTCACAGGTATCATGGAACATATCAAACCTCTATTCTAGTATTAAAGCATTAAGAAGTCTGTTTCTCCCAGAGTGTTCACAATAAAGGCGCCATTCACACAACCAGCGTGTGAACTGATGTAAATATGAATAGTCTGTGAATGCATCTTACTTGCTATTTTGGTATAAGATAATCAATGGGGAGCTCTCCAAGAACAAGTTGCATGAACTGTTCCTGTTTCTTATGATCAGTGACCATTTCGAGTCTTCCACGTGCTTCAAAGACTTCACCCTTTGAAACTTGTTCAGTAAATCTACCTCTATAACTGACAAGCTTCCTAAGATTTGGTAAACCATCACATTTCACCAAATATTCACAAGGTGTGAATATTGACTCGTTATCATCTACTACTTTACCAGTGACTAACTGCTCACCTTTCATCTGGTATGAAAAATCACCATAAGTATAGCCAAAATCCCCGGGAATTTTCACTAATCTCACAAAAAAGTGATGCCCTTCAAATAATCCTTGTAATAGCTTCGCTTGTTCAATTTCTCGAAGAATAGGTTTCAGATCTTCATGTGCTTTCCATCTGAAAGACACATGTTCATCAAGCAAAGACCCTGAATAGCGTTCGATGCCCACAACTGATGAAATATTATCACGTAGATTGGAATAGAACTTTTGACATATATCTAGTCCATAAACCACCAGATCAATATCTGAGTCCTCTCTAGCAACACCTACAAGCTGTGATCCTGTAATACCAATATCAGCCCAATCAATCCCAGTTATTTCCACCAATCTTGTAGTCAGACTCACAGAAGATTTCTCCAAGTCAGAAATCGTTTCATTATTGACTCTAAGTTTTTTTAAACAATCAACAGGATTAAGCATCAATTTGATTCTATCAATAGGAACCGATTGTATAACCCTTCCATGATATTCACTAAACCAGAGGTATGATGGATAGTTGTTCTGAAGGTATGTTTCTCTTTCATCGAGTGCATACACTTTTCTATATCCAGAAACTTCGTTTGTATCTGGTACATATCGAAGATAAGAAATGACACGATCTCTTGGATGAAGTATACCTTTAACCTCAAAGATAAGATTGTCTACTGTTATGACAAAATGTCCTTCTACAAGATTCTTTGTCACAATAATCACCACAGCCGGTATATAGCATGGTATTAAAGTCGTTCATCTCATGAATACTAATCATGAGTATTGAATTTGATATAAAACGTGATTTTGGAATTTACGACCATATCCCTGACTTAGCCTATTTTGATTCAGCAAGTACCACATTTGTTCCTCGACAGGCTGTTTCTGCAACAAACAATTTCCTTGATTCCATAGTGGCCTCTGCTCGCCGTGGTGCTCATCGGCTCGCTGTGAAAGGAGGCTCAATCGTTGAAGACACTAGAAAATCCTTGGCCACATTCCTAAAGACCGACAAATCTCAAATCTCATTTCAAAAATCGATTCCCACTGCTGTAGCATCATTTGTATATGGCTTTGACTGGAAAGCCAATAAAAAGAACAAGATCGTGATTGGGCAGGGAGAAGAGAACTCTATCCTTGTTTCACTCCTTCAATCTGCCAATGTCTTAGGGTTGGACGTGGAGGTTTCTCCAATCGATAAGAACGGAAGCATACTCATTGATGAACTGGAAAGAAGGGTGGATGACAATACAGGCCTAGTAGCAATCAACCATATATCCCCTGGCACAGGAACACAAAACCCCATCCAATCGGTTGCTAAGATTACTCATCAATTCAATGCACTTCTATTGACAGACGCCACACGCTCAGCAGGACTCACAAGTGAAACATTGACAGCACTTGGTTCTGACATACTAGTTTTTTCGGGTAACATAGGACTAATGGGTCCTCCAGGCCTAGCAATCCAATGGATAGACAAAACACTTGGCGAAACCCACATGCCCGGAATTTTGGGTGGATCCGCTGTCACTAATGTTGAAAATGGTATGTTTGAGGTTGCATTACAACCGGACAAGTTTGAGGCCGGTTATCTGAATCTTCCCGCCATTGCTGGTCTGGATGCATCTCTTGAATACCTTACAAAGCTTCATTCACAAAATCTTACCAAACACATCAACAATCTTTCAAAATACATGACTCAAAGACTTACTGAGATTGACAATCTCATCATCTATGGAGAGCCCACTGAAGACAATACCATATTTGGATTTAATCTCAACCCTGAAGATGGAATTAACTGTCATGATGTATCATTATTTCTCGATGAGTCAAACATAGCTGTAAGAAGCGGCTTCCTGTGTTCTCATCCTCTTGTTCAATCAATTTCAGCTGAGGGTATGATACAGGCATCAATCCATGGCTACAACTCAATTGAAGACATAGATCGCCTTGCAGACACGATTACAGTTATTGTCTCTGAGTTATTATAACGTGAATGAGGGTGGATAGAACACAAAATACTGAACAATAATCGCTAGAAGAATACCACTCAAAACCAGTCCCTTTCCTCTCTTATCATTAACACCCGTAAACCACAGAATTGCACCCACCAAGACAACAACGAAGGCTGAGATATTCCCTATGAAGATCAGGAAATCCCAAATCTCCATGAAGTATCCTGCTATCAAGTTTGCAAAGTCTGTCAGCGGACTAAGAATCGACAGCCACATTGGTTTCACACAATACTCTATCGGTCACTAGATTTAAGGACCTAAAGAACAGTAACTGATTTTGCCAGATTACGTGGCTTGTCAGGATCATATCCTTTTCTCAAAGCCATATAATAACTAAACAATTGCAACGGGACAATATATGGCATTACCGAAAATTCTGGTTCGATTTGGTCTGGAATAGCAAACACATGGTCTGATAAACCTGCAATCTCATCGTCGGTCTTTTGGATTACTGAAATAATGGTTGCCCCTCTTGCTTTCATTTCCATGATATTACCAACAATTCGATTTCTAGTATCATCAGAAGGAGCTATGAATATGACAGGATAGTTATCCTGAACAAGCGCAATAGGTCCATGTTTGGATTCACCAGCCGAGTATGCTTCCGCATGATTGTAAGCTATTTCCTTGAGTTTCAATGCTCCTTCCTCAGCCGTGGCCAATGAAATACCTCTTCCCAAGAATAGAAGACTCGTTTTTTCATAGAGAACTGAAGCCAGTCTCCGTGCTTTCTCTTCATTTCTTGATATGACCTCAGAGATAAGTTCAGGTAATTTTTCCAAATAACTACGTTTTCTTTGAATCTCACTAGGCTCTTTGAATCCAACTATTTCTCCTAATGCCAAGGCAATCAAAGCCAAAGAAGTAAGTTGCACCATGAATGTCTTCGTTGCAGCTACTCCTATCTCCGGACCCGCTTGAGTAATAATTGTATGATCAGCAAGACGAGTTATTGAGCTCCCAACAACATTAGTGATTGCTATCACCTTTGCACCATACCGTTTCGCATACTTTACAGCTGTTATAGTATCTGTAGTTTCACCTGATTGTGTAATAGCAATAATGCAATCTTTTTCAGACAATGCTCCATACACCGTATCTGGAAAATCGCTTGCCAATTCAAATGATGAAAGTGTACCTGCAAGTGACGCAAACATGTGTCGTCCTGCTTCCGCAGCATGCCCTGAAGTACCCATTGCAAGCATGTATACATTTTCTGAATCCTTTATTATCTTGGCAGCTTTTTCAATATTCTCTGACCGAAGTCGAAGTGTATTCCTGATGGCGTCAGGCTGCTCGTGTATCTCCTTCAACATGAAGTGAGGATATCCACTTTTTTGAGCTTGATCAGCTGTCCAACTAATTTTGATAGTTTCCCGATCCACAGATGACCCATCGGATAACTTCTCAATATGAACACCTTCCGTTGTCAGACTCGCAATCTCTCCATCAAGCAGGAGAATCATATCATTTGTCATTGGCAAAAATGCAGGAATATCTGAGGAAACATATGATGCACCAGACTTTGTTCCAATAACCAACGGATTTCCATCTCGTGTACATACTATCTTATCACTTTCTTTAGTTGACATAGCCACGATGGCATAGGTGCCTTCAATACGCTTCGTAACTTCTTTGATAGATCTAGTTAGGTCTAGTCCCTCCTTCATGAAATCCTCAATCATGTGAGGGATGACTTCTGTATCAGTTTCAGAACTGAATTTGTGTCCTTTCTCTTTCAGTTCTCTTCTCAGTTCCATGAAATTATCAATCACGCCATTATGAACGACTGCGATTTTGTTGTCGCAACAAAAATGTGGATGTGCATTTATCATAGACGGTGCACCATGTGTGGCCCAGCGAGTATGACCAATTCCAATTAGTCCTGGCATCTCGTCAAGATTGAGTCGTTTGTGGACCTCCTCAATCTTCCCCTTGTCTTTCTTAGTGTGTAGCATATCCCCTTCAATAGTAGTCACTCCCACTGAATCGTAACCTCGATATTCAAGACGTTTCAATGCTTGATGTAGAAATGGAGCAACAACACCGCGTTCCTGTACTACAGCAATTATACCACACATCTCTGAGATACCTCATGAGCAGTAGAACTCCCTTGTAGAATTGTGCAAAAAGGGTTTGTATCAGGTCATAATTGTACAATTAGCGATGAACTGATGGAATTAATGATATCATCCAGTCAGTTCAATCTCAATATATACAGAATCAGGAATTCGTACACGCATTATCTGACGAATAGCTCTCTCGTCTGCATCAATGTCAATCAATCGTTTATGGACTCGCATCTCCCATTTATCCCAAGACTCAGATCCCTGACCACAAGGAGTTTTTCTTGTAGGTATGACCATCCTACGAGTTGGTAAAGGTATTGGGCCAGCCATTCGGACACCTGTCTTGCGTGTAATTCTCTTAATTTGATTACACACACCATCCAGGTGTTCTGTACTTGTGCTAGATAATCTGATTCTTGCTCTTTGAGTCATTTAAGAATCCCTCAATGTTGGCGAGGTGTCCGAGCGTTCCAAATCTGAAGTGGATAAAAAGCTTGTCTTGTGTGTGACATATTTCATCCCTGAGAAAAGCAACGTCCATAAGCATAGTTAGTATTTCGGATACAAGTGATACAATTGAACCCTCTCACAATTGTAAAACTAGGTGGATCTGTGATAACCTTCAAGGACTCGTCACCTCCAAAAGTCAACAAACAAAATTTGACTCGGATTGCTGAAGAGCTGAAGACATACAGAAATGAACTCATCATTATTCTTGGTGGAGGAGCTCATGGTCATCAAGCTGCTCATTTACATGGTTTTGCTGATTCTAATAGCCCCAAAGAGATTCTCGTAAAGGGTATTCCACCAATACGTCATAATATGTCAGAGCTGGCAACATCTGTAGAAATAGAACTAAACAAACAAGGAATTCCTACAATCATCATTCCTCCATTTACCTTCGTGACATTAAAAAATGGTCTGATACACAGTTTTCCAACCAACATAATTAGAATGGCACTGGACAATGGGCTTGTTGTAGTAACCCATGGAGATGTTTGTTTTGATGAAGAGAGTACTGTATCAATCCTCAGCGGTGATACAATTGCAGTGCACCTTGCAGAAAAGATGAATGCAAGAACTATTCTCATAGGAACTGATGTTGATGGAGTTTTAGATGACAATCCAAGATTGAATCCTTCAGCCAAACTTATACCTATAATAAATCAAGAAAACAAAGAAGCTATCTTGGCTAAAACAGGACCTTCAAACAATACTGATGTGACAGGTGGAATGTTGAAAAAAGTAAGCGAGCTTCTTGAAGTTGCTCAACAAAATAGAGAGGTCATTATCTTCAATCTGACAGTTCCTAATCGTCTCAAATCTTTGTTACAAAATGAATCAACAATCTGTACAAGAATTCAATCTTAGATCAGGTCACAAGGGCTGAAATATTATCATCCACTGTCTTAACAATCAGATTACTCGGTGTCGTTTCATTTTCCTCAAGATACTCCGATGCTGTCAAAACACATACAACTTTCGTTGATTTACAAGTTCTACAAGCTATGTCACTATGTAAGTGGAGAAGAGTATTCAGTTGTTGTTGATTTGGAAAAATGACATAAGAGGTATTGCCAACACAGAGGTCATAGTACCCATGATTCTTAAACACCTTTGAATGATGTTTTTTCAATTCTTGTTCTATATTGATTATCGCTTTTTCTTTTAGACTCTTGAGAACTGACGAGTTTACTAACCAAAGACCTTCTGTGAGCTCGATGAACTGATGTTCATCATTAACACGCAAAGCAATCAGAACCTCATCAGCTAGCAACTCAGTCAAAGCACGTTTTCCTTCTTCTATGTTCAAAGGAGATGATCTTCCTTTCAAAGATTGTAGAGCTGTAGTTTCAATGAACTCTAACAGCTCTTCCCATTTGACTTGACCATTCGATATGTCAACTAAATCCTGAATCAGACCAAACCAAAGCCGAATCTGAATGGCTCTATTAGTTGCAGACCCTATGCCGTGCATTGCACCAATCAGGTCCACCTGCGAATCCGAATCAATATCCTCCTCCAACTCTGTTTGAACAGATGAATCTTCAGATAGACCAGCTTCTTTAGTCAAGCTTTCAACTATCGTGTCTAGAGATCTTGGAAATGCAGAAACGACACTAACCTCATTGAACTCTTCTGATGAATCCATCAGTTCCCTTAGCTTTGCTGCAGCTACACTGCCTCTAACAACAACAATGAGCTCGCTTACACTACTCTGAAGTTTACTCATTTGTTTACGAAGTCCATTTAATGTCGATTCCATTGATGATGCTCTCAGATGCTGAGGAATGACTACAACAGCTCGGTCTTCAAGGACAATATCTGGCCAATCAGGATTATCAGAAATACTTGAGGGATTATATTCTACTCCAAGTTTCCCAGATATATACTCAACAATCACACGT
>JBHLOX010000002.1:0-92225 GCA_048940045.1 Promethearchaeota archaeon | reverse complement strand
AATCAGGATTATCAGAAATACTTGAGGGATTATATTCTACTCCAAGTTTCCCAGATATATACTCAACAATCACACGTTTCACGGCACTCAAAGCTTTTCCTGGAAGAGCAAACACAAATCCGCCATCAACAAGTGCTAGAGATTCTCTCTCTACAGTGCCTAATGATACAAGATTACGAATAACCTCTGAGATATCATCATCTACAACGGCAGGATCTAAAACTGCAAGAAGATTTCTTATCTCTCCTTCTGTCGACCATCCTTCCGATGCCAGGAATGCAACTACATGATTCCCAAGCCTGTCAATTCTATTGAAAACAAGGGTTTGTGCTTTCGAGTCTTGAGCTGATTCGGATGTTCTTACACCAACCAAGTCTTTCTCTGTGTCTGCTACAGGGGTGTTTATTGTCGGAATAGAACTACTTTCAATAGAAGCTGCTGATTCCTTCTGAGCTGAGGTTTCGGGAAACCGTTGTGTAGCAATCTCAAAGGTTTCAGTATGAGGTATACTCATCAAAGCTCTTCCACGCTGCATTGTCCGAAGATACTGTTCTTGATTATCATTTAGGGAAAGGAATCTTCCACCAACATGACTGTCATAAGGCAACCGAAATACAACCTTGGTTGACGTATTCGCCAAAATGTTTGAAGAAATGTTAGGTCTAGTTGATACCACAACAACACCCTGCCCAGTAGCTCGTTGTAACATCACCATCGACTCCCCGGTCGTCACATCAGCTGCGGAGTGTCTTGTGTAGCTCTCCGGAACAAGATTACTTGCTTCTTCTAGTACAACAATATGATGCACACCTTCAGTAACCCCTCGTTTTACTGCACTATCAAAAATTCGCTTGGCAACAAGATTGTAAAGGAGTCGTGCAGAATCCATTCCTCCTATTCGTGCAACATGCGACAAATCAAAGATAACACGCTCATTTAGTAGGTCTGAAAACCGAACAGTTTCCGAATCACCTCCAAGGATTGAGCTGAGTGGTTCACGAGTTACTATCTCAAGACGATTGAGCAAAGCATCCCTTGTCATGCCTCCTATACGATCGTTGCCAGCAATTTCTGAAATAACCTTAACTAAAAACTGAATTGAGTTGCCTTGATCCAATTTTTCCGTCATTCTCATTATAGAATCTCTAAGGAGCTTCTCCATTGCTGGAGAGAGTTCAGAAGAATCACCCCTTTCATTCAATAATTCTCTCAATATCACAAATGTAGAATGTGCTTGGTTCTCATCATTCACCATTTCAGGATCAATGAGATTAATCACAAAAGAAGAGTCAAAACCTGGTTTTAGAATTCTAATCTTCGATTCTCCATGACCAACGAGACCAAGATATTCAGATCCCTTGACATCAAAAATCCACCAAGGCACATCTGTTTTCATACTCAGCTGTGCCATCAGATGCTTTACGAGAGTTGTCTTCCCCGTACCAGTTGCTCCTAAAATTGCAATATGTTCTCTTAACCAATCAACAGCCAATCCAACGTTTGATAAACGGCGACCTCCAAAGATTGTTTCACCAATAACAAGCTCATTGTCTACCAACTCTCTTGCAGGAACTGGAAAAATCGGCGCAAGTCTAGGAGTGATAACTGGAAGCTGTTGAATTGGTGTATTTACGAAAGATGATAATCGAGTTATATGCATACGTTGGCGTTTCAAATGACGACGAGATAGTATCCTATACACAACTCGTTTTGATAACTTCTGTCTACCTAACTTGATAGAATCACCATCACCCCATATCGCATGAACCAATCCGATTACTCCATTCAAATCTGCTTCAATAAGGCCAGCAGCTGAGGTCCTAACTTTGAAATATACCGTTACATCAAACCAACCAGCCTTGCCTTGAATCTCTTCATAACGAGTTACAAGCTTCTTCTTCTCTGCATAATCTTGGAGAGATTCCTCTTTCCGTTTTTCTTTTGCTTGGATACTTTTCCACTGATTTTCAAGTGTACGTTTTTCTTTTCCTGGTTTAGCTGAAGAGAACACACAAGTCATGCTTGTTGTATATCCTTGTCTGAGTGCTGTTGAGATGAAAGTCCCTACTTGAGAAGCTTCCTGTGTTGGAAATGTCCGGGGCAATCCCTGTAATGTTATCAATCCCAGTGATTCAATTTCTTCCTTGATGATTAAACCCTTAGACTCCATACGCACCCCATCAATATGTGTCAAAACGGCGTCCTGTAGTATATCCCCCTCTAGAAGTTTCAATTCCACATTATTCAGAGATGACAAAAGAATTGCTTCTGTTCTGGTCGCTTCTCTTCTCAAGATGTTTTGTATATGTTCTTTGTTATGTCCAGCTGCTGTGATGAAAATATGCAAGAACGGTTCTCCATTAGATACACCTGCCTCAAAAGCCATACTCACAGATTTGTCCATTCCTGCTCGCATGGCCAACAACATACTCTCATTATACCTTGGTTTTCCATTTTCGTCCAAATACACAGATCCAGCTACTGACAGAATATGAAGACAACAGGTCCCAATCACATGATCATCAAGTTGAATCAATATTATATTGTCCTCAACAGAAATCAACGGATTCTGAAGACGAAGTTTTTTCATGGTCAATAATGATCCTGTGATAACAGGAATCAAACAAATAACAACCTCAACAAACACCTTTAGAGGAACCAGTGGTTGGTTGATTAATCCAGTCAATGGCATCAAGTAGACTACTAGCAAATATATCCCAGCGCATAGATTTCCAATTTTCCAGATTATATCCAACCATGATTTTGGTCTTCTATGGAGCCCATTCGAAACCAAACCTGATTTCTCTCTTCGGGGTAAGCGAAATGACATCTACAGAATCCTCATCATTTTTCTTCTAAGCAAGAATGATTGCCTATGGAATCGAACCATCGTACTACTGCTGAACATATGAACACCTCTAAACAGATTATTCACCAATATTCACTCTATAGGAGAATAAAAACCCAGAAACTGAATGATGAACTGGTATATCAAACCAGACTGCGAAGAATACCTATAATTTCCCTAAGGGGGTTTGTATCATCAAGAAATCGTGCTGGGTCCCGGTAGTGTTCATAGTCATGCTTGCGTTGATTATACTAGGTCCTAACACGGTTACAGCAGAGAGCGAAACGGTGGCCCTTAGAGGGGACACAATAACAATCACTGTCACACTCCTCCAGAATACTAGCTATGGCAATCCTGTACCAGATCAGAGAATATACTTCTTCGACCAGACATTCGATACTCTAATAGGTTCTGACAAGACGGATGCAAATGGCGTTGTTTCTATTCCTTGGAATATTCCCTCAAATCATGCCCTTGGACCCACAACTATCAATGCAACATTCTATGGTAATAAGTCCCTCTCCTTAGCACCCTCATGTCAATGGACGATCTTGACAATTCTATCATCTACAAACATTGAAATCAATCAGGTTCCAGAATTACTGGCTCCAGGAGACTTGCTGTCTATTTCAGTTCATCTAACTGATGATTCAAATACTTCAATACCAAATGCAACTGTGACGGTTTTCAAGGATGATATACCACTTGCAGCAGGAATTACAAATCTCTCAGGAAACATCCATTTTGACATTATGTGCAACAGTTCATGGATTGAATTGGGAGATAACCACATTCGTGTAGTATATTATCAAGATCCAGTCAATTTCTATGATACATCAGAATTTACGTTCATCCTCAAAATATCAAAAATACAGACTTCTATAATCCCACAAAATACCTTTCCCACCGAAATCAAGCTCAGTGAATTTGTAGAGCTATATGTTGAACTTTCTGAAACAAACTACTCAATGCCAAATGAATCTCTTCAATTATTTTTGGATGATTCACCTCTACTTTTTTCTATTTCCAACAGCTCAGGAATTGCTTATTTTCATATCAACATCGATGAAAGATTCACACTTGGAATCCACTCACTAAAAATCCACTACAATGGGACCGAACGATACTCTGAATCCTATTATGAATCACTCTTCTTAGTTACAAGCCCTGCACAGATATTCATCGGGGTGCCCGAATCCGTTGAAATCGGTTCTAGTGCCGAGATTGTAATCACTGCTTCTGATTTGTTAGGTCGTGTTATTCCCAACTCTCTAATTTCATTTTTTGACACCATATCTAATCAAAGATTCACAATCCCATGCAGTCCAACTGAAACAACTATCAACTTCCAATATGAAGTACAAGGGCCTGCAGGTATCCATACTCTCAATATCGAAATCACAGAAAACTTGTTCATAACGAATACCAGTTCAAGCAGTATTTTGACAGTCTGGTCTACCCCGTCAATATCGCTAGTAAACTGCAATGTTGAACATTATGCATATCCTAGTCAAGAGGTTCTCGTGCAAATTCAGATGACCGACTGGGCTGGAAACTGTTCCTTTAGACTTCTCCAGCTACTAATAGATGGTGAAATCCAACAATCGAATTTCACGGATACAAATGGTCGATTAAACTTCTCTTTGTCTGTTCCAAATACGGAGAAACAATACAACATCTCTCTGTTCTATAATGGGAACAACACACTCTTTGAATTGCCAGTCAAGTTTGATTATTACCTTCAGGTGACTAGCCAAATGCCAGCGCGACTCGAACTTGACTACTATGAAATCTCAGTCCCACTCCATAAGTTGTCCATACATCTCACATTAAGAGGGTTAAATGGATCAACACTGAACGATGTTCAAGTGGACTTTAGTTGGTTGAGTTCAAATATTAACGCTGAAACCACTGATAGGGGTTTAATTCTTCTCCATCTCAGAATTCCAGTCGAAAGTGGTAGCTATGTCTTATACTATGAATCAGAAACCACAAACTCTGTCATTTCAACTAGTGGTTCTTTCATAATTGAAATAACAATGTCTGACATAATGTTGCTACAAGGAGTTGGCATTATAGGTCTATCAATAGCTCTTATCGCTTCTATTGGAATCTCAACAGTTCCTCTCATTCGACGAAGATATCTCGTAGGCTAAGAATAAGAGATGGTGCTCCGGCCGGGATTTGAACCCGGGTCGGGGGATCGAGAGTCCCCCATGCTGGGCCGGACTACAGTCGGTGCCATTGTATAGAAATATACAATGCTCTACCGGAGCCGTGAATGGAAGGCCAGTCCGGAGCGCGAGAGGCTCGTCTGGAATTCCACAAATAAGCCTTTCTCAAGAACTAGAACTCTATT
This sequence comes from Promethearchaeota archaeon, assembly GCA_048940045.1. Classification (GTDB taxonomy): domain Archaea; phylum Asgardarchaeota; class Thorarchaeia; order Thorarchaeales; family Thorarchaeaceae; genus SMTZ1-45. The sequence continues at coordinate 87,018 of JBHLOX010000002.1, read as the reverse complement.
ACTATGGTGGGCCAAACAATTGAGTCAGACTACTCCAACTATCTTGAAGTAGCTGAAGCAATCCCTCCACAACATCTTGTGCCCATCCAGTAGCCTGAAGGATGACTGCTATCACAATAGAAACTGTAACAACTGCAAGACCAAGGAGCAGACTCTCCTCGACCAATGGGCCTCCTTGTTCATCGTGAATCAAACTATCATCCTTTGCCAAAGACTTACACCTCGAACTCATGTTAATTCGATTCCTTTTAAGGCCCTCAAAAAGATCTTTTCTACATCATACTGGGTGTTCAACATATCTCATAGGATGTCCATAAGACCACATCTCTTCACTTAGCATCTCGAGATTCGAGTGGTATTTGTTTTGACAAATAGTATCAATTAACGTATTCAAAGCTGGAACATGACTCTCAACTCCAAAGTTTCTTGCTTGTGTCATAAAAGCCCCGTCATGTGCCCAGCTACCAATAACCCCTTTTCCACCATCATAAACTCTGTTCAGACCTGTGAATTCCACCATACCATCTACAATCTTTCTTCTTACTTCAGAAATTTCTCTCACTTGCCGTTTTGATTCACCTGGTCTTGGTCGTTCAAGAGTGACTATGACATCCATTAGCGCAATACTATCATCTTGGATTCCATGTCCAAGTTTCCATCTAGAAATAAGACTCGAAGCGGATTCACTATGACAAGTCTGGATAGTTCGGAGACCAGCTGTTATTGCCTGAAAGAGAGCACTGCTATGTTCAGCAGTCTGTATTTCTCCCAAAATGAGATAATCTGGTGACCTATGAAGGCTTTTAATTATTTCATCGCTTTTACTGAATTTCATCAATAGCTCATCCATTGGATCGACCTTGAATCGAACTTGATGATGATTCCTTTGTTTTCTACTTTCAATAGCATCCTCGATGTAGATTTTTCTCCACCACTTCGGAGTAGTCATATCTAATGCATTCAACAGAGTTGTCTTACCAGTTCCAGGACCTCCTGTTATTGTAATGTTGAATCGACAGGAAACAGCAAAAAGCAGGATTGCTGCAATTTCAGGTGTCATTGTACCATTTTCTATCAAATCACTAACTGAGAACGGTTGGTTTCTCGCTCGACGTATCTCCAAGTGTAGTCCATCGGGACTAAGCGGTGGTATACTCACAGAGAAACGCAATGATGCGTCATGAATCTGTAAATTCATTTTGAGAGATGGGTTACTCCTGTCTAGGTGAAAGTTGCTCTCAACACGAATCAATGTGATAATCCTTGGCACTTCATGTTTCTGAAAAGTAATATTAGTGACACATCTACCATATTTCTGATGATCAAAATATATACGAGCTCCCGGATGATCAAGATATATCTCCTCCACAAAATCATCAAGAACAATTGGCATTAAAGAACCAAGGGCACTAAGACGATGGGTAACAATCTTTGAAAGCTTTATTCTCGTAGTTTCGCTAATTTCTGGTATTAGACTAATGATGTGTTTCGAAACATCGTCAGTAACTTGATTCAATTTTTGAGTTATACCATTTCTCAGTGAAGACTCTGTATCTCCAAATTGTAACGAACCATGGCTTAGCTCTTCAACAAGTGAGTGTTCCAAAGCGGTTCTAACTAGTGGGACTGTATTGTATTCTATCTGATTGGCTTTACCTTGCTTGAACATGGATAAGTAAGGTCCGACTCTGTATACTGCCAAGAGATCATCTATGTCTTCAAAAAGCTGATTATTTGGACCTATGAAGACGGTTTCCCATCCATCAACCCGCCAAGAAGGTTCATCGTGTATTGAATTGCTAGAATCAGAGAAGTGAAGCAAACCTTTCTCAGCTTCAACCAATATGATCTGTAATTTCACGTTTTCAGATTCCTTGATATCACCAAGCTCCTGGCAACCAAAGTCATTCCTTTTTGGACACATTTTGCAACGTCCACTAGAGCAATGAATTACATAAATCTCTGAGTTCACCCAGTAAACCACCTCATAGTTTCTACTCCTTATACAGAAGATTCCAAGATAATCTCCTAGATGAACTAATCACTGAATGCTTGCATGAGACACCTCAATGACCTTCTTCATCATACCAAAGTGATCTCTGATACTGTATTCAGCCACTTTCGTTGCAGTTGACGCAAGTTTCTGGGTTAGAACAGCTCGCTTTCCGTACTGTGCAGCAATGAGTCTATCACTGGCATACGCAGCTGAAACTGTGAATATGAAAGGGTTCCTTCCACCTCGCTTTGAAGCTGGTATCATCCTGAGAACTTCCAGTATCTTATTTCTGAGAGCATTTTCGTAGTCCTTCAACTCCCACCCTCTTGATTGAACCTTGCTGACTACTCTTGGACTATTCATCAACATAGATAACACTCTTGGAACATAATCCTCAGGTTTCCGTATCTCAGGCGAATAGCCAGTGAGTGATTTGAGTCTAAGTGCTTCCCGCACAATTGCTCTCACATTGACTCGATGCCCACACTTCTCAAACACATCGGCTATCTCATCAAGTGTTATTGGAGCCTCTTCTTTGAATTCTCTTACGGCCATGAGAAGGCAGACCGCTATCAATAAGATGTTATTACTAACATTTCCTGCTGCTTCATTCACCACTTTCTTGTATAAATAGGCGGTCCGATCACGAACTTGTTCATTAATCATAAGAAGCTTTGATACATGATTGAGGGTCCGCAAGGCTCTATACTTTGCCTCATTCTTACCAATTCTGATTCTAGTACTATATATCGTTTTCAAGCGTTTGAATTTCTTCTGCATTCTTCCAGATAGTGCTTGTCCTTGAGCATCTTGGAAATATCGGTCCTTGTGAAAGCCTATGTAGCTACCAAGGCCATCTACAATATGCATCCGATTACCCAAAGATACATACATACTTGCATCAGGGGAATCACCACTTGGTCTTTCTCCCATTTGGTATGTGGGTAAGACATACTCTCTTGAGAGTACCAAACCACATTCGGCACATACTATATGTCCCTGACTAGTGACAAGAAAACCATTACAGTCAGGACAAGATTTCGAATTCGTTGGACGAGATTCACATGTTCCATCAGTCAAAAACCACACCCAGTTAGAGTGTGTACAAGTACTCCTAACTACGTTTCAGGCACTGAATATATATTCACAGAGAAGACTCATCTGTCTAAGTGAACTACAACAGGTATTGAGCAGTCTTTGTCAGTCTGGTCAGAAAGAGAGATGACCGAAAGTAATCATGTAGGACTCTCTAGAAACAAGTTCACATGATTGCTAGGAAAAATTTCTCAGAGCTGAAGATATTACTCTGGCTTGGAGTAACTTTTCCAAGAGTGAAGACCAATCTCAATCCGCCTACAGATCCAACAACCTCTAGACCATTCTTCTCCATTCTCTTGAAAACACTGCTTTCAACATAGAGCTTTGCTTGTTCTCCTTTAGTAATAGGCTTGGAATCAATAACCACCGTGATTGCATCATTGGTGTTCAATGCATCACATAGTGCATCAGGTAGCTCCAGTGTGAGTGTGGCACTATCACTTTTCGAAGATACCTTTAGTATCTTCAATCGTCTAGTTTCAGTTTCTTCAACAGAATCGATAACTGCATTTTTGAGCCTAATTACCATTGATAACACACCTCTAATCACTAGGACCTATAGTTGACGGCATGTAATTGTGAATTAAACCTACCGTTGAATCCATGTGCTGTTTTTTAGGAAAGGTAATGACGATTTTCCGGTGTAGTCGAGTGAAACAAAAAGAAGCGGCACTTGTACCCATCTCTCTCCTTCTTATTGCTTGCCTTATAATCCCAGTTTCAGCATTCTATTTCGATTTTCAATACTTTGAAACAGACAAATTAGTATACGAAGTTGGAGAAAGTATCAACATGGTTGCCAATCTCATTGCAGATTTCAGCGATGAGGGATGGTGTTACGTTTCATTTGCTGTAGTCACTGATCTTGCCCCATCTTTTGCGGACGAATACTACATACCTCCATCTCCCATGGTTCGTTATCTGAATTCATCATATACTATTTTGCCAGAACATACTTCTCCTGGTCAAGTAGGAGCTCAGGCTTTTGTTCTTTTCACCGTTGAAATCTTTGACACAGTGTATCAAAGTGCAGGTGATAATATTGAGATAACAATCAACAGAGGACATCTCAACTCTACTCCATTGTCCTCTCTCTCAGTACAGTATGGATTGAATACATCTATTCCACTAAAGATTACCAGTATTCATAACAACAATGTGGTTTATTCAAGTGAGTTAGTCAATCTTCATGTAGAAGATTCAGAATCCCAAACAGTGTTTCATTCAAATACAACATCGACTTCAGAAGGAATTGTATACCTCAACTGGAGTGACTCTCTTGGTTCTCCTGGAACCTACAACCTGATCGTTTCTGGTTATGGAAACGAAGATTTTCTTCCATTTACGGATTCGTTCCAAGTCATAGTTCTTCCAGCTCTATCTAACCTAACCATAGTCACGTCACCTGAATCAGTATATTGTCAATCTCCTGATGGAAGCTATACCGAAGAGGCTGAAATCATAGTTGAACATAGAAACATAGACTCAAGTCCTGTAAATGATAGCATAGTTCAATGGACTACAAGCTTTGGTTCTGGAGTATTGACTAATCTGGGGAATGGAAGATATTCAAACATGATTCCTTTCAATACCAGTCCGGGATTTTATCATATCAATCTCACAGCAACCAATTCTCACTACCAAACTAGTGAAACAACAACTGTTGTGAATGTATTAGCCAATCCACTGCAATTCCTATCAAACCAGACCTCTTGGAACGTGACAAGAGGTGACAATGCCACAATAGAGTTCCTAATTGAATCAACTCTTGATTGGAATCAATCTGTCCCGTTGCGGTTCACAGATGCAATGATGAAGTTTTCACAATTATCTGATGTCCAACCAGGTCTATCCAGTTTCCTTACGATCCCAATCTGCCATAACATCTCAGTGGGGCAACACATTGTCAACATATCTCTCATAACTGAATATTACCAGTTTATAGATGCTCCTCAAATCAAACTTATTGTCACAGGAATAATGGAACCAAATGTGTCAGTTGAAGCAGCATTCTATGACGAAACCCTAGAATTCAACCTAGAAGTTCTAGACGATAATAATCAATCAGTGTCCTTAGTTGAAATATCCTTATTTTGTGATGGTGCAACAACACCATTTGTAACTACTGGCTATGTTAATTCTGATGCAACTCAGATTGTTTCGCTTCCTATATGGATATCACCAGGGATACATAATATCACTTTTAGAATAAACAGCCACTATTTCAAGACAATAAACTACTCAACATCCATCAGGGTCTGGATGCGCACAAACATCACAATTGTGATAACAACCAGCAATTATAATATTGGAAACTCTCAAGATTTGGTCATTACACGAAGAATTTCACTTGGTTCAATCATTAGCCCCCCACCAATCTTGTGCAAAGGAATAACATCCACTACACCTTCAACAGCTCGACTTACTTCTCTAGATAGCTGACCAAGACTAAGTTCTGGAACTAGCAACTTGTCAACAGACTCGGCAAATTTCCTTATCGCATCGTCAGGAAACGGCCATAATGTTTTCAATCTTAATGATCGAACAGTGGGTTCCGACGAAATTATCATCAGTTCATCCACTGACCTGGATGTAGAACCATATGAAACAACACCCCATGTAGCCGTATTGGGTCCTGAAATTTGGTAATCTTCCAACAAATCATAGGCACTCTGAATTTTGGCTGACAGTCTTCGAACCAGTTTGTCATGAACTTCTGGATCCGCAGTTTTTCGTAGTCCAAATTCATTGTGGGTCGATCCAGTTATGAGTAAATCATGTCCATCGCCAAATCTCGGCATCAATGCATGTCCATCATCATCAACTTTCCCGAAGGGTATGTTTCCTCTCTTTGCAAATCGCCTTTTCACTGTGATATCCTTGCTTCTATCAACAACTACCTTTTCCCGCGAATGCGCCACAATCTCATCTGACAAAAGAATGACAGGCTGTCTCAGTTTCTCAGATATCTCAAATGATTTTAACGTTAGTTCATACGTTTCTTGTGCAGAGTTAGGGGCGAGTACAATACTCTCATAGTCTCCATGAGTTCCCCATCGGGCTTGCATGAAATCTCCCTGTGCTGCTTTTGTAGCTTGTCCAGTACTTGGACCAGCTCTTTGAACATCTACAATAACACAAGGAGTTTCAGTCATAATGGCATACCCGATATTCTCTTGCATCAGACTAAATCCAGGACCAGAAGTAGCCGTCATTGACAAAGACCCCCCCCAAGAACTACCAATAACAGCTGAGATGGCAGCAATCTCGTCCTCCATCTGAACATATATACCTCCAACCCTTGGAAGTTTGACTGACATAATCTCCGCAATCTCAGATGCTGGTGTGATAGGATACCCCGCAAAGAATCTACAACCAGCCGCAATAGCAGCTTCTGCACAGGCCTGATTTCCCTGCCAGAACTCTATTCCTTTATTATTGATGGACATTGCTAAGACTCCAAGTTTGCGTTTTTCAATATGTTCAAGATAAGTATACTCTTCCGACAGTATCCGAATGCCGATAGTCTTTTATCAAATTTAACTCGGTGAGTCACAAAGCGACCGTGGTCTAGCCTGGTTAGGACGGAAGCCTCCCAAGCTTCCAAGCCGGGTTCAAATCCCGGCGGTCGCACCATTGCTTTTCGTCAGGTTTAAGGGAGAATAAACAGATAGGTCCATGGCGAGCGATGATTGCTATGACCCCTATGAGTCAGAAATGACGATGATATGGATCTTGAGTTAGGAGCTCGCCATTACTTTCGGCAACCTCCACTTTTGGTATACATTTAATCGTACGCTCCGCAAATGCTTTTAAGGTGCATCAGTAGAATTGCTTTTGGACTGTAATGCCTTACGACTATGTTGAAGATGAACTCAGCAGGCATAGTGTGTTTAAATCAGAGCAGTTCCTATCTATCGACTATGTACCTGAAACTCTTCCTCATCGGCAATCTGAGATTCGAACACTAGTTCAAAGTTTTAAGACCCTAATCAGTTCACCAGGTCGAACAAGCCTCAAGTTTATCATTGAGGGACCAGTAGGGACAGGAAAGACAGCTGTAGCTAAACGGTTCTCTGAACAGATGATTCAAGCTGCCAAAAGACGGAACATCAGACTACATAGTATTCACATTAATTGTCGTGTTAACAAAACAGCATATCTCGTTTTTCTTCGAGCACTGAGAGAATTCAAGCCAAAGTTCCCTAGGCGTGGACATTCCCCAGATGAATTGCTGCAAATGCTAGTTGAGGTACTTGATGAAGAAGATCGATATCTACTCTTAATCCTTGATGAGCTTGACTATTTCATCAAGCAGAGAGGTGCTGACATCCTTTATGATCTTACAAGACTCATGGATGACCGACTAAACGCAACACAACGTCTTTCGCTTATAGGAATTGGTCGCAAAGTTCCACTTGACGACGATATCCTTGATTCCAGCACTCGTAGCACATTACAACGTAACATTCTTCGTTTCTCAAAGTACAATCGTGATGCTCTTTATGACATACTCCGAAACCGCGTAGATATGGCTTTTGAGAAGAAGACAGTCATGGATGAAACAATCCAAATCATCTGTGATATTGCTTCTGAGCACGGAGATGCACGATACGCAATTGAACTCCTATGGCGAGCTGGCAAACGTGCTGACAGTGACCAAGCAGACGTTGTTATCCCCGATTATGCACGACATGCCAAAGCTGACACACACCCCGAACTTAGAAAAGAGATTTTTGTTACGCTACCCACACAACACAAACTTCTGTTACTTGCCGCAGCAAGACAGCTCAGGGAGATTCGTAGTGCATACGTCACAATGGGCGAAGTAGAAGAAATGTATCGCTCGATTTGTGAAGAATATTATGAAGAACCAAGAGCGCATACCCAGATATGGGAATGGGTCCAAGATCTTCACTCTCATGGGATAATAGACGCAAAGAAATCAGGTACAGGCCAGAGAGGTCAGACCACTCTCATCGGGTTTTCTGATGTTCCAGCTGAGATGTTAGAACATTTTCTCTCAGGGTTGCTTGATACATCCAAGGAGGCTATGAGAAAATAAATGGACGCTGAAAGTTCACCCAAAGTCGCTATTGAGGACCTATTTTCATCACGAGGCAGAATCAAGATTCTCAAGGAACTAGCTGCCTCCAATGAGCTGAATATCTCTGAACTCTGTAGAAGAGTGAATCTTAACCATAGCTCAACTAAATCACATCTGGAGGTGCTACTCAGTTCCGGTCTCATAGAAGAGAAGAAATTTGGGAGAATCAAGATTTACAGATACAAGATTGAAGACCTTAGGGCACGCTCCCTCAAAAGCCTATTCAACCTCTGGGAATCATGACGAGGTTACCATGACATGGCAAACTACCTTTCTCGTTTATTCTATCTTGGAAACCGTTATCATGGCTCACAATATCAACCGGGACTATCTACAGTCCAAGGAGAATTAATTGAAGCCCTTACAAAATGGAGTGGGGAGCATCATTCCACTCAAACAGTACAGCTTTCTGGTAGGACTGATAGAGGGGTCCATAGCATTGGACAGCTAGTTATGATTACTACAGAAGAACACTTCAACATCGATAAAATCAATCGCTACCTTCCAGATGATATCATAATGTGGGCTTCTGCAAAGGCGCCTCCCAATTTTATGCCTCGATATGATGTCTTGATGAGACATTACCGATATTACCTAGACAAATCTTGGGCCAATTTGAATCTCGAGCTTGTCAAAAAAGCTATGATTCTATTGATAGGATCTAATGATTTCAACCACCTTGCAAAACCAGACGCAGGCCGAAATACCAATACAACAATCGTGAACATATCAATTGACGAATGCAATGATACATGCTCATTGGATATTTTTGGTACCCGATTTCTCTGGAAGCTTGTACGCAAAATTGTTTCTTTACTCACAGAGATTGGAAATGAGAGAATTAAACCCGAGATAATTAATGATATTCTTTCTGGAAGAAAAGCCATTGCGAGTGGTATTCAACCTGCACCACCCGAAAACCTGGTCCTTGTAGAAACAATAGTTCCGCTTAAGATGAAGACAAGCAAATATGCAGTCCGCCTAATTCACAACCAGCTAAACGATCAACTTGAACAATATAGACGGTCAATAAGAACCGTTAACAAAGTCATCGACTACTTTTCTGAATCAACGATGACTTCTCAACATTCAACCAAGTCGCGAAATCGTTCAGACTCGTCGGGTCTATCTTGATTATTTCATGAATTGTATTAAGATGAGTTTGCCGCACTCTTCTCTTTGAAACTCCGGTCACTGTTGACAAAGATGTCAGAATCTTTGATTGCTTGTCCCGTTTTCTATTGCCCTGCCACACCAAGAGAGGCCAAGTGGGTTGCGAGTATTTGACACGACGAAAAGGTGTTTCAGACCGACTCATGACCACCCCCATCGATAGGTAATCATAGAAATATGCAAGAAGTTTCCAATTCTGACCCCTCATGATTCTTCCAAGTGTTAAATCTGCAAGAGACAGTTGTTCTAGTCCCTTATCCAGTTCTTTTGGAGTCATAAGATGAAGATGCAAGTTTTCTTCCAACCATAGGACCAACGAATCGTGATTAAGCTCAGATTCCGATAACACTTTTCTAGCCATTTTGGAATCAGCTGAAGCAAACAAATGTTTCAGAGTTTCTTCAGTTCCTTTTTTTGAGTCTCTGAATGTTGGCACAATCACCGAGGGTGTCAACCCGCTTCTCACCTGAAACTCTAAATCTGAAATTGCTGCTCTCAAATCTCCTCCTGAACTCTCAACTATTTCTTCAATGACATCACTAGAAACATCCACATCATTCTCCGACAAAATAAATTCCAAAACATTCCTGATATCATCATCATCTATTTGTCTAAAGGTGAAGATTTGACACACCTTCATCAAGTCTTTAATGCGAGGACTGTTAGGATCATTTGCAGTCATAACAATTGGATGTACTGCATCTTTGACTACTTTCAAAATCGCCCCAACACCACCTCTATCACTCGTACCTGAGAGGCCATCAACCTCATCCAATAAGATAAGTCTGGGTCGACCATCGAGGGTTTGTTGTGAAGCAGCTCTCCAAACCAGTGTTTCTATGCTATCCTTGTTCCTTTTGTCACTTGAATTGAATTCAACAAGCTCCATGTCTAAATCGTTTGCCAAGGCACCAACCGATGCTGTCTTTCCTGTTCCAGGTGGTCCAATTAAAAGTGCGGCTCTTTTGGTCGGGATTCTTGAAACCCACGACTCAACCCAGCTCTTCAGCGTCCTGAGAGTTTCATGATTCCCCACAAGCCTATCCAACTTCCTTGGTCGATGTTTTTCTGGCCAAGGTAGATTCTCATCACTCATTCGAAATCACTACCAAATCCTAAGCGTGCCAAAAGTGATGAGAGTTGAATCTCACCATTGGCGCCCTCTCCCACACGGAATTCTATCTCTGCAGTCTGGTTCAGTATTTCCATCCGTTTTTGATCTTTAAGACCAAGACTTTCAATTTCACGATACATTTGTTTCACTAGATCCACTGGCGAAACACCTTGCTGATAGATTAGAACCCTCAGACTATCAAGTGACTCAATGTACTTCCCATCTTTGGCATCAAGAAGCATTGTTCTTACGGCTTCTGGGTTTGCTTTTCCCGCTATTGAGAAAACAATCTCATCAGTTATTTTTTGACCTGTGGACGATGAGGCTTGAAGAAGGTTAATAGCGGCTCTCATATCACCCTCAGCAAGATAGAGAATCGCTTCAGTTCCAGCTGCTAGGAGTCCAACCCCCTCTTTTTTAGCTATGTACTTGAGTCTACTCGCGATGTTGTCATCACTAAGCCGAGAAAAACGGAATATCGCACATCTCGACTGAATGGGTGGAATGATTCTACTAGAATAGTTGCAAATCAATACCATCCTGCAAGAGGCCGCATATGATTCCATAGTACGTCTCAAGGCATGTTGAGCATCTGCCGTAAGGTGGTCAGCCTCATCGAGCACGAGTATTTTGAATGGAGCTTCACTCGATGGCATAGTCCTTGCAAAGTTCTTAATCTGATTCCTAACAACATCAATTCCTCTTTCATCGCTAGCATTGAGCTCCATGAAATTTCGTTCAAAGGAGTCACCAAAGAGGTCTCTAGCCATAGCCATTGCTGCAGTAGTTTTACTGGTTCCCGGTGGTCCTGCAAACAAGCAATGCGGTACAGCTTTGGTTTCTACAAACTTCTTCAAGCTCTCAATCAATGAGTCTTGACCTATAATCTCACCTAAGGTTGGAGGTCTGTATTTCTCAGTCCACAAATCTAAGTCCATTTTTGGTTCCCATCCAATACTTGAAGATGTGATTGTCTTCCGTTCTTACAGAATTCTGTTACGAATCTTTCTTGACCCCTTAAAAGATTCTCTGGCAACACAATCATGTCAAACAAAAGAAACACAGGATTAATCACTCTGGCTCGTTATCACAGAGTAAGGGCTTTATCTCAGCTAATCCGAAAAAGTATGTGAGATCTCATGAAGCTATGTAGTGAACCTAAAGATGAAATGAACCGCTTTGAAATGATGTTTCTTAACGAATCTAGGGAATGTATATTTCAAAAATCAATACCTGAGATAATTGTTGGTGGTAGTAAATTAGGCCCTTTCAAAAAGGGTGATCGGGCTAGCTTTCCCAACTGGGTAATAGAACGGCTCTTGAAACATGATATTATAGATATTGTCCCCGAAGATGCATACGATTCACTCAGAAGACTTCAGAATCTCTATCGTGAAGAAGAAAAACAGCCACACAAGCTGCAGACATTTCAACCATTTCTTTATACAGCACTCAGTAGGAAAGTATTGCGGTTACAGAGTGATAGAACATCGATAGACCCAAGAAGATACGATGAAATAGAAAAACTTCAACGTATAGTTCCTTTTTTGGTTGAAACTCGTTTATCAAAGATTCTTCGAGTTGCCAAATCAGGAGCATATCAAGAGAAGAGAAAACAGATGGCTTATGAAGAGAGATGGCTCTGTGAAGAGCTAATTGATTTGCTCTCTGGATGGCGCCAAAATATTATGGAGTAAGCAATGAGTATTAGTGCCCTTAAATACAAATCAAGATGAACAAGGAGTCGGATACTGACAAACGGTTGTACACTCTATAATAACGAATGTTGTCGAGGCTAGCAAAGATGTCCGGTTATGATGAACAGGAAAGATTCGAGGAGTTTCTAAGAACATACAAAGATGAACTAGGAACTCTGGCTTATTGGACACGAATCCAACAAATGTCAATCAATGATGAGATCTCACTCACCGTCGATTTTCAAGACCTGACAAGTTTCGATAATGTGTTTATGGCACTAGCAGCTGAAGATCCTCAGAAGTTCCTAGAGATGTCTGATAATGCCTTGATTTCAGTACTTCGCGTTGAAGATCCTGATTATGTCAATAGTCTTGATATCAGTTTCATAAAAACACGTTTTGTAAATTACCCTGAACACGTGGCATTGCGCGCTCTCCGATCGCGTCATATTGGCAAGCTTATCCACATCAGTGGAATTATGATGAGAGCCAGCGAGGTCAAACCACTTCTAGTCCAAGCCATGTTTCTTTGCAGGATTTGTCAAGCAGAAATACCTCAACCTCAAGAAGAAGGAAGATACACAGAACCTGCCTTGTGTCCAGTATGTACAAAGAAGACACCAATGCGTTTAATCCCCCAGAAATCACAGTTTAAGGACTGGCAAAAGGTCAGAATCCAAGAATCACCTGAGGAGCTTCCTCCAGGTCAGATGCCTCGTTCCGTTGATGTAATATTCGAAGGAGATATAGTAGATATATCCAGACCTGGAGAACTGGTCAAGGTAACTGGGATCCTCCAGACTTCTCCAGATTTCTCTAGAAGAGGAGGAAAGCTTGCGACATTCAATATTTTCATTGAAGCAAATGGTGTTGAGATATCTGAAAAAGAGTATGAACAACTTGAGATATCTGAAGAAGACGAGAAACGAATAAAGGAGTTAGCTGAAGACCCATATGTTCACGAAAGAATCTACGCCTCAATTGCGCCATCAATACAGGGCCATGAACGAATCAAAGAATCAATTGCGCTCCTTCTCTTTGGTGGTGTTGGAAAGACACTACCAGATGGAACGCGTCTCAGAGGGAAATCTAACATACTGATGATTGGAGACCCCGGAACAGGAAAAAGTCAGATTCTCAAATTCGTTTCGGGCTTGGCTGCAAGAGGCCTTTACACCTCCGGTAAGGGGACTACAGCAGCAGGACTTACAGCAGCGGTTGTTCATGATACAGAATCCGGTGCAATGACATTGGAAGCAGGTGCATTAGTTCTCTCTGACCAAGGTATAGCATGTATAGACGAGTTTGATAAGATGGATCCCAATGATCGAACTGCAATACACGAAGCTATGGAACAACACACAGTCAGTATCGCAAAAGCTGGAATCGTCGCGACACTGAATGCAAGAACTTCAATCCTTGCAGCAGCCAACCCGTCACTAGGTCGTTATGAATCATCACTCTCTGTTCAAGACAATATCCGATTGCCGTTCACCATCCTTTCAAGATTTGATTTAATTTGGATTCTAGTTGATGTACCAGAGGCTACAAGAGACCGTGAACTTGCGCAATTCATACTTGATATGCACCAAATGAAGAAGATAAAGAGTACAAGCGCAACATCAACCATTGCTCCTGACTTTTTGAAGAAGTACATTGGATACGCAAATCGCTATGTCATTCCACAACTATCATCAGAGGCTGCAGAAGTGATTGAGAAATTTTATGTAGACCTTCGAAAGAGCGCCGAAGGTGGGGCCTCCCCAGTTCCAATCACGGCACGCCAACTAGAATCACTTGTTCGTTTGGCAGAAGCACGAGCCCGAATGGCGTTACAATCTAAAGTCACCAAAGATGACGCCCAAGCAGCGGTCCGACTCATGGAGGAATCTCTGCGAATGGTTGCGCTTGACAGGATTACTGGGAAAATCGACATTGATAGTCTTGTTTCTAAGATGAGCGCATCGCAACGGAGTTCCTCAGATATCATCATCAAAGCTATCCGTGACATGGAATCTGAGGGAACATCAACAGTTAATCGTGATGCCCTGATTCAGAGAGCTGTTTCAATGGGTCTGCCTCGAGAACGTGCTGAGGAAGTAATTGAGAAGCTATTAGCTGAAGGAATACTGTACAGTCCGCGTGAGGGTAAAATCAGACACTCTCAGAGCTAGACCACAAGAGCCTGCACCACTATTATACTGCGGAGAGGAGAAATATTCGACTTGATGAGCTGAACATCAACAGAAGAATAATCACACACCTTCAATCACAAGGAATATCGGAGTTTTTCCCGCCTCAAGTAAGTGCCTTCAAAACAGGAGTTCTTGATGGAAAGAACCTAGTTCTTGCAATACCCACAAGCTCCGGCAAAACACTGGTTGCAGAAATTTGTATGCTCAAAGCTATACTAGACGGACGCGGCAAAGCTCTCTATCTTGTACCACTAAAATCGCTTGCTCGTGAGAAATATACAGAGTTCAAGAAATACGAATCATTGGGCATTATAACTGCAATGTCTGTAGGTGACTATGACTCTCCCGGAAGAAGCTTGCATGATGCGGACATTGTGATAGTGACGACTGAACGAGCAGACTCGTTGGTCCGTCACAAGGCTGAATGGATCAATAATGTTGGAATTGTTATTGCTGATGAGGTTCATCTAATCAATGATTCAAAAAGAGGACCTACGCTTGAGATGGTACTGGCAAAACTCATCCAAATCATAAAAGACATTCAAATTATCGCACTAAGTGCCACAATCTCAAATGCCAACCAAATTGCTGAGTGGCTAGGTGCTGAGATTGTCAGAGATACTTGGAGACCGGTTCCACTAAGCGAAGGAGTCTACTTGGATGGCACAATCAGTTTCTATAAAGATGGGAAGAACACATTACGGAGAATTAAAAGAACTCGGAGAGAAGAATTAGCAGATGTTGTTTGTGACACCCTTGATGAAAACGGTCAAGTTCTTGTTTTTGTATCAAGCCGCAGATCGACTGTTGCACTTGCAAAGAAACTAGCTCCTTCTCTTCGTAGGTATATCCCCGATGATGTAATGCACCAACTCTCCAAGGCTGCTACAAGAATTGGTAGGACCCCTTCTGCACCTGAAGCATCCAAAACTCTTGCACGACTGATTGCAAACGGCGCCGCCTTTCATCATGCGGGTCTTGATAACCAAGAACGTGCTCTTGTTGAAGATTATTTCAAGGACAATCTTCTGAAAGTTATTGTTGCTACTCCAACTCTCGCAGCGGGAGTGAATCTCCCCTCAAGACGTGTGATTATTCGCGATTACAGACGTTATGAACCGGACCGCGGAAGTTACCCTATTCCTATTCTGGAGTATAAGCAGATGGCAGGAAGAGCAGGTAGACCGAAATATGATGAGTATGGAGAAGCGGTTCTCATAGCCAGGACAGAGCCAGAACATGATTTTCTTGTCGATAACTATACACTCTCAGAACCCGAGGAGATAACCTCCAAACTGGCCTCTCCACGTGCAGTGAGAGCTCATCTTTTGGCATCCATTGCAGTCGAAATGACAAAAAACCGGGAAGAGATTGATTCACTGATTGCAGGGACATTTTTCTCTCATCAATTTGATCAATGGGAGATTAATCACCATGTTTCATCGGCTCTGGGTTTCCTAGAGGAAGGCAATCTGATAGAAACAAGCTCAGATGGTTCATATACCGCCACATCACTTGGAAGGAGGACTTCTCAACTATATATCGACCCCTACACAGGAATCCTGTTCCGTGATGTCTTGTCCGGAACAGACAATCATAGCATAATAGGGATACTACACTTACTATGTTATACTCCGGACCAACCACTCACATATGTGACAAGGTCGGAGGCTGAAGAGTATGAAGTCGCTATGGATGACTATCTTGACGAACTCATGGTCGAACCACCCATTGAAGAGAATCCTCGCGCTTATGCAGAATTCCTAGCTCAGTTAAAGACAGCATCATTACTCCAGGACTGGATTGCAGAAAAAACTGAGAAGGATATTACAGAGCGATACAATGTTGGAATGGGGGATGTCCACAGATTTGTACAGTCTGCAGAATGGCTTACATACGCGGCATCAGAGATTTCCAGAATATCCAACGCAACTAGCCACATTCCCTTTCTCAATAATTTGAGGTCACGACTTCGATATGGAGTACGCTCAGATATTCTGGAGCTTGTTAGTCTTAGAGGAGTCGGACGAGTAAGAGGAAGAATGCTACACAATCACAATTTGGTCAATCTCCCTGACCTATACAAAGTTCCCATGGAAGAACTAGCAAGGATACCAACAATTGGTACAGCAATTGCAGAATCAATTAAGAAACAACTAGGCCTCGACATAGAACTCACAACTACTGAAACAGACAATTTGGTCGATGACGATGACATAGACTCGATGCAGACTCTATTAGAGGACTTTGGTGAATAGTCCCTACAAGAGGGGGGAATCAGCAACAATCTTCTCAATCAGCTTGTCCGTATATTCACCTGCAATGTCGCTTTCTTCGTATTCATCATCAAATGTTGTGACACTTTTACCTGTTAGTTCTTGAAGAAGGTTCAATGAACACATTCCCATGACTTCAAGATTATAACCGCCTTCTAGAAAACAAGCTAGTCTTCCATTCGTATGAGAACTAGCTAACTGTTTCAATCTAGAATTCATCATTGCAAACCCTGAAGTTGTGAGCCCTAGGTGAGTCAAAGGGTCCCTGAAATGCCCATCATAACCCACTGAAACAAGAATGAAATCAGGATTATAGGACTTAGTTATCGGTTCGATTACTTGTGAAAACGCACGATCATATGAAGAATCTCCAGCTCCTGGATACATTGCCAGATTGACAGTATAGCCTTCACCGTCTCCTGTTCCAACTTCATTTACAAACCCAGATCCTGGAAACAGTGTTCTTCCATCCTGATGCAGTCCCACATAAAGCACATTGTTGGAAGAGTAAAAACTTCGTTGTGTACCGTTTCCATGATGAGCATCATAATCCACTATCATCACACGTTTAACACCATGCTTTATCAAAAGATGCTTGGCTGCTACCGCCACATTGTTTATGAAACAAAATCCGAATGCTCGCTCATACTCTGCATGATGCCCTGGAGGTCTGCAAAGAACAAATGCATTCTCAGAATCCCCTTTCATAATTCGATCTACAGCATCTATACCTCCACCCGCAGCATACAATGCAGCATCATAAGTGTACGAATTAACAGAGGTGTCCCCAGTGAAGAAACCACCTCCTTTCTCCGATTTTGCTTTGATCCCCTCAAGGTATGTTTCACCATGAAGCAGATACACTTCATCTAAAGGGGCCTTCTTTGGGGTAAGAAGATGCACTTCTTGATTATCTAGTAGACCTGCAGCACCAATCGAACTCATTGCACTTCTCAGTCGTTCCGGACTTTCAGGGTGTCCCAAAGACATCACATGTTCAACAAAGATATCGTGGTAAACTAAATCGGTGACCATAACAAAGTCATCTCTTGTCCAGATTACAACATGTATTGGCGTAATGAAGATAGTGATAAATCTGAATCTTTTCCGCCAATCTTAATTCTTTAGAACACGTGTTCTAAATCTCCGTGGAGTCTCTCAAGGATAAGGAATGTTTATCTTAAGTCCGAAACACGGCAATTGTAGTCATGAGTGCATCAAACATCTCATGCAGCATGGGTCGGTAGTCTAGCTTGGTATGATTCTTGCTTGGGGCGATTGAGGAACCATGCCTCAAGTCACAGAATGCAAGAGATCGGGAGTTCAAACGACCTGGGACTTCCCCAATCGGAATAAGTCTCCCCCGGCCCACCATTTTTTCATGAGTCTTCTCCAATCTCCCATAAAGACTCGTAAATCGGCCCTGAGGGAGTTAAAGTACTCTTCATCATCGTGATTTTCGTGATAGTCATTTGCCCTATCACTTCATCAGCCAGATGCTCCAGATTGGTGGCAATTTGTCTTGAATCCTTTACATGACGCACTCTAGCTATTGTAGCGTGAGGAGTGTATTTTCTCTTTTCAGGCTGATAGCCAATACCAACCAATGAAGAGTCAATATCCTCCTTGAGTTTCAGAACTTTGGATGCATTTTGAGCGACACCAATCCAGATGACTCTGGGCCTCCGTCTGTTGGGGAATGATCCAACTCCTGCAACTTCAATCTCGAATGGATTGAACTCTATTTCATCAAGACAACTCTTAATCTGTTCCAGTTTTGCCATTGGAGTATCACCGAAGAATCGCAGGGTGAAATGTATATTTTCATCCTCGACGATTTTCATCTTTGCGGCAGTCTGATCCAATCTTTGTTGTATGCTATGAATCCGAGATAACAGATTATTGTCTTCAATATCTATGCTCAAGAATGCTCTGACATCATCACTCACGCTTAGCACCTCTGCTGATGATTAAATATGTCAAATCCACGATATTACAGTGACGCTAGCTAGCTCCAAGGCAATTCTTAAAGGACAATCAAGAAACGAAGGCGAGAGGTTTCTGGTGGGAAAAATGAAACTGGTGATTGTAACTGGTATGCCAGGTGCAGGAAAGAGCGGAGTTGCTCAAGCATTTCTTGATGTTGGCATTCCAGTAATTGTGATGGGCGATGTAATACGTGAAGAAACCCGAAAACGTGGGTTTGAACCAAATCCGGAGAATACCAAGAGAGTCATGTTGGAACTTCGAGAAAAGAATGGTCCTGGGGCAGTTGCAACGTTCTGTCTGGATGAACTGAAAGCACTTGACTCTGACATTATTGTCATAGAAGGATGTAGAAGTATCGCCGAGATTGATGTTTTTGATGACTATGCTGACTCTGTTGTTACTGTTTGTGTACATGCTCCTCCAAAAGAACGATACACCCGACTCCGTAAGCGAAATCGCGAAGATGCACCTCCAAGCTGGGAAGTTTTTAGAGAACGTGATATCAGAGAAATCTCAGTAGGTCTAGGAGGAGTAATTGCACTCAGTGACATCATGCTTGTAAATGATGGATCGCTATCCGAATTCGAAGAACAATCTAAGAAACTAGTAAAGAGGTTGACCTGAGGTGGAAGTTCTTATCACATGTCCAGTAAACCCTACAGAAGACCTCAAAATGGTCGAAAAGGCTCTGGAAAACATTCTAGGAAAGTCTGACCTTGTAGATGCAGATAATAATGATACATCAGAAATCTCTCTATCTTTCACAAGTCGAGATGCTATGGGTTTCGTACGCCAGACCATCCACGAAATAAGAATTATTGATGTAGCACGAAAGAGAATAGAGTCAAACTGGAACGGCACCTCAACTAAGATCTACTTCGACAAGCAAGCTGCTCTCGCCAAGAAAACGCGAATTATTGATGATAATTTGGAATTACCACCTTTAGGCGGAATTGAGATTATATTTACCTTTGACTCTGCCTCAGAATTTGAGGAGTTTGTCAACTGGTTCACTCCTCGAACAAAGGATGGGAGAATCATCAACCACTAGTATCCAAGTGTAAGTAGTTCTCTAACCAATCCACTGTGGACTCTAATCTGAAGAACCTGATCCACTACCAGTCCCATTCTCCCAGCCAGCTCTTCAAGTTTCATCTCACTGCTACCACAGATACATATACTCCTCTTACGACGGTTGAGAATTGAATCAACTTTTTCAAAAAGAGCCTCGACCAAATCAATACCCAGAGCTCCTCTTGTTGAACTTGACCTTCCATAGGGCGGATCGGTCACGATACAATCGCATCCATGAATTGGCAAATTTCGAACATCTCCTTGAATGACACTGTAATCACTATCAATAGAAGAAAGATTCTCTTTACTACCTGACAGCAACCGCCAACTCAAATCGATTCCAACAGTTCTTGCTCCAATATGAGCCGCTTCACACAGAATACCACCCCCTCCGCAAAATGGATCGAGTACAACTTCACCCAGTGTAACTTCTGCAAGATTACACATCACTCTAGCCAATGTAGCGTTCATCATACTAGGATGAAAGAAAGACTTGCGTCCCGGCTCTCTGGCTCTCAACATCGGTCTTAGCCTCGAAGCAATGGATTTGCATATCCTAATACTCTCCTGTGTGAACACTACAAGGATACGTGTCATCGGATTCTTCAGGTCCACTTTTGCACCCACAGCACGTTTAATCCGAGCACCAAGACTAGTTTCAATTTCAAGTCGTTTATTGACAGAATAATTTCCCTTTTCAGATACTGTTCTTACAGAAAACGTTTCTTCTACTCCAATAGTATCTCTTAGCATATCATCAGATAGACTTCCAAGCAAGTCATCCTGTGCATTAATTTCAGCCAATACAACTCCGGCTTCCTTGACAAGAGCAGCTCGCTCAAGGAAAAAAGGTGCCAGATTCCTGTTAGAATCTATTAGGCCTATACGTCCATCCCAACAGATGGCTTTATCAATCTCCAACAAGCGAGCAAGTGCTTTGACTTCTGCCATAGCTATACTGAGGTTCTCACCAGAAATATAGACGAAGTATTTAGTCAAACAGCCTCACTCGTATATATTGTCGCCACCTGCAAAGATACGTTGCATTTCCCCATACAACAAATCGACTCCGGTCATCTCTTTTGCTGAAACAGGCACACTACTGGTTGCAGTATCTAAGGATTCAAGCATCTCCAAAATGGACCTTGAGTACTCTCTTGGTAGCCCTTCAGCAGATGATTCAAGTGCCTCTTCAAGCAGATATGACTCTGAACCCCATTCCACAATCTCCTCAATCTCCTCATCAGTCAGGATATCTGGCTTGCTTAGAACATTAAGTTGCGGAAGACTGAATCGAATGCTTATTGAGATTCCTAAAAGAGTTGATGAGAGGTATCCGGTAGGAGTACGAGCAATATTAGAATCAAGCAGGTATAGAGATAGCGCTGGGTCATCCCCACATAGACTAGCCACCATCAAAGGTCCAGAGTTTCTATATGCAAAAAGCTCCATCTGTCCTGGACAGTCGACAAGAACATAATCCCGGTCAGTATCAATAATCTCATTTCTCATATCATTGACGCTACCAACAGCCATGTCCAATGAAGCAACAAGAGCCCCATTTGGACCCAACCCAAATGAGCTCATCACATCTCCATAGTCTACATATTCCCTGATATCGACATCACTTGTATATGGGGGGGAGTCAACACCCGGATCGAGATTGACTACTGTCACACTCAAGTCTGAACCAACCAGCCACTTCTCTAGTGATGCAGTGAGTAGGGATTTTCCTGAACCTGCAGTACCAACTATGAATGTGAAAAACATCTCCAGAACCGAACAGAATTGTAAAAACAACCCCTTTGAGTCCTTCGGTACAAACCTATTGGTTCTAATTGTCCCCAAATCAGTGTTTACACAACTCTTATAGCGATTCTGAGAGGCAGACAGACTATGGACAACAGTGAGGCGCTCCGAAGGCTTGCTGAAGCAATGGCTGGTGAGATTTGCCTCGCAGAGAATGATCCTGGCGCTGTTATGCGACGATGGCGCGAAAGATTTCACATCTCCCAGAAGAATCTCGCCAAACACCTCAGTGTTTCACCTTCAGTCATAAGTGATTATGAAAGTGGAAGACGGAAATCACCTCGAGTTGAAACCATCAAACGGTTTGTCGAAGGACTAATTGAGATGGATGCAACGGAAGGAGGAAGGGTGGCAATGGCACTTGAGAAGTTAATCACCCCTGAGATCTCTTCTGATGCAATACTCGATAGTCGTGAGTTTGGTGTTCCCATACCTTCACGGTTACTAGTAGACTATCTTAATTGTAAAGTTCTAACTCATCGGAATTTACTCGATAGAGACATCTATGGTTACACTGCGCTTGATAGTATCAAGGCGATTGTCAGTCTTACTCCACAACAGCTTCTTCGCTTGTATGGAGGAACGACACAACGTGGAGCAATTCTTACGAATGTTAGTACCGGTCGGTCTCCAATGGTGGCTATAAAAGCCAGTCAGATTGGCACCTCTGTTGCAGTGAAACCAGCAGTAGTAATTCTTCAGGGTGTGAAAGAACTAGATCCGCTTGCTGTAAGAATAGCTGACAGTATACACCTACCTTTATGCATATCAGAGATAGATTCTGCTGAAGAACTAGTACGCGAGATTCGATTGTTTAATCCTCAGATGTGATATATTCTCAAGACGGTGGAAAAATGAAATTTGCAATGGAGATTAACGACCCTATCCATGGTTTCATAGGTATTACTGACACTGAGGCTAAAATTATCAATTCCTTACCCTATCAGAGACTGCGCAGAATCAAACAGCTCTCAGGTGGGCATTTTGTCTATCCGACTGCGGAACACACACGTTTTGGTCATTGTATTGGTGTAATGTATCTTGCAGGACTCAGCGGAAAAAGACTCTTGAGTCGAATGGGTCTTGGAGACCAGAAGCTCCAAGAAGTAAGATTAGCTGGTCTTCTTCACGATATTGGTCATGGTCCTTTCAGTCATGTCTTTGAGGAAGTGCTTATAGAAAAACGAGGAATGAACCATGAGGATGTAACAGAGTGGATAATCCTCAATAGTGAGATTGGTGATTTACTCGAGGCTGATGGAATCTCAAAGAAACGCATTGGTGACCTAGTTCGGGGACGCCAGAAGACCAAGAAGGACAAAGTCATAGCAGGAATTGTTGCTGGACAAATTGACTCTGATAAGATGGATTACCTGATTCGGGATTCGTTTTATTGTGGAGTGAACTATGGATTGGTTGATATCCATCGTCTCATAGATAGTATTGAAATCTCAAAGGATTATCAAATGCAATTTGATATTGCCGCAAGAGGTGCCCTAGAGTCATTTCTTGTAGCAAGGTATGAGATGTTTCTCAATGTCTATTATCACAAGACAGTACGTAGTGTTGAGGTAATGTTAGTCAAATTGATTGATGCCGCAGATAAAGTACTAGAACTTACTAGTTTTTCATCCCCTGAAGAATTTCTAGAATTAGATGATATGTTTCTCATATCCAAAATTCGTAATATAGACCCTTCAGAATCTGAAGATGCTAAAGAAGCCATTAAGATGGTCAATCTCCTTGACTCACGTATACTTTACAAATCTGTTTTCGAAAAGGTCATCCATACACAGGAACGGTTTGTTTCTAAAATTCTTACTAAAAGCAAAGTTCGTGAGAGCATCCAAGAAGAAATAGCTTCTATCGCTGGAGTCAATTGCGATGAGGTGATAGTTGATGTTCCTACTCTACCATCAGTTCCATACAACCCCCACCAACTTGATCCGATGGAAATAGGGATTTTTGAGATCGTTGATGGAAAGAGAGTGTTTCACAATCTCTCTGAGTTTTCTAATATTGCAGAAATGATGAAGACATATCTCGATGTAATTCGGGTGTATACCTTCGATAAGAACCGTGTAAAGGTCGGACGAGCTGCCCGTGAGGTCTTCCGAGAGGTCCCTGACACTGCTCTAATACACATGTGATAGCTCTTTTCACTTTTTGACATAATCACACACAAGACTTGCAAAGTGAATATACACCATTTTCGATTCTGTGTGGTGGTTATATAGTAGCGAGATGGATTCTACATTGAACCCAACATTCCGTCCGGGGCTGAGGACTTGAGCGACGAACTGACTGAAACCCTACAGAACATTAAAGCCATCACTGGTGTTGAAAATGTTGTCTTGATTCAGAAAGACGGACTCCCTGTTGCAAGCGCAGGAGTATGGTTCAGTAAGGATGAGGTCTTTGCTGTAGCGTCCTCAACCTGCGCAATCTTTGGTGTGGCAAAACTCATACATGGCGAGTTCAGATATCTACTAATGGAGTCTGACACTTCCAAGGTCTTTCTTGCTTCACTACCAAATGACCCTGACTACTTCCTAACAGTGACAACCGCACCTCGAGTTAATCTTGCAGCTCTATTTATTGAGATGAAAGATAATCTGTCCAGACTCTCGTTTCTTCTTAGAGAGCATGTAGATGGAAGACTTCCACCACTCCGGTCATACAGCCTTGATGAAACTCAGAAAGTACTACAAGGGTTTGCCGTGGCTGAAGGCCGTGACACGAGTTACGGTTTATCCCGTTCCATGATCTCACTCGATCGCTCACAAGCACTCAGTCTCAGAGCTCTTCTACGTCAAGTTCATGACTGTATTCCAAATATCGGATCAGTATTCCTCTCATTAAGTGGTGGAGTCCGAGTTTCATTGGAAGGATTCACCAACGATCGGCTAGCTGCAATGTCTTTCGCGCTTCATGATGCGTCAGAAAGAGTTGTAAGAACATTACGAAATAGCTCGCTACAGACAGTACTATGTGAAACAGAAGACACACGTCATTTCATCTATGCAGTCCCAAATGGTGTGTTCAGTCTGTGGGTGGATAAAGACAGTCAAAAGCTTGGCCTAATGAGACTTCTACTAAAACACTACATTGAGGAAATAAGACGAGTCTTAGCGGCTGCTTCTGCAGTGAAACCTGCAGTACCAGATGATCTGAAAGAGTTGCTATTGTCAGGAGGGTCAGATAGTGGCTTGATGTTAACGAGGAGAGAACCATGACATATTCAATTATGAAACTAATCGAGTTGATGGGTAATCAATTTCCACTTCTATTGAACTCATTGTTGGAACGAATGCCAGTGATAGTCGCTGGTGAGGATATAGAACTAGTGGATGACATCACAGAAAGTTTAACCACTCTGTGTTCTCACAGACACAAACTAGTATTCTGGCGTGATTTCACTTCAGAGTCAGAGATTCTTTCAGTCTGGGAGGAAGAGAAACATAACTACGAGGTTAGTAGAACAATTGTCTGCGGTCTCTCGGGGAATCTAAGGCTTGCAATTGATAGAATTTCACATTTTGCTGGATGGATCCTTGCTGTTCCGCTAGGATTCACTGTGTTAGGAGTACAAGTGACTGAGAGCACACTTCAGGATGTTACCTCTCATATTCTCAAGAACTCGCATAACTGTGGCATTTTGAGAGTGAGTTCACCGTCATCTATTACTTTCTCACTTGTGAAACCATCCAATAATAGCCTTGAAGTTGAGAAGAAGATAGTGAACAAGATACTGGTCCGAAAGAACCAATCACTAGAAAGAATCAGGCGTCTTCTCACAAAGTCACTTCGTGGTCTCAACGTATCAGAGCACATTTTAGCGGCGGTCCTCAAACTTGATGATGAATCCGAGAAACTTACGCAAGACGTTTTCGAGGAAGAGATAAACAACTACGTTCATGCAGCTCGCAGAGCTGTCACTTTACTTTCTAGAATTCGCTTAGCAAGGGAGCTTGGCGCATCTACAACCTTAACTGAAAGAAACCTCTACGAAGCAATCGGATGGGATGGTGGAGAATTACCTGATCTAATTCAGTTCATCAGAGCTGAATGGCATGAAGACTTTTCGGATTGTGTTAAGAGCGGAGCATTGTCGGGACTAGGAGCCTGGGTAGACAGCATGTGGGGAACATGATTGGGGGTCAGAGAGATGATAATTGACTATGGTAATCGTACCGTGGGGATCAAAATAGTATTCTTTGGACCTGCGATGAGTGGAAAGACAACATCGATTCGATGGTTGTTTTCAACATTAGACTATGCAGAGAAACTAACATCGATAGAAAATACTGTAGGAAGAACGATGTTCTGTGATTTTGGCACAATTCCTTTTTCACTAAGCAACAGCTGGACAATAAATGCACATATCTGGTCTGCTACGGGCCAAGACTTCTATAGATCTACCCGAGAAGTAGTCTTGGTGGGTGCTGATGGAGTGATCTTTGTAGCAGATTCCCAAGAACACCTTCTCGATGAGAATCTCGCAAGTTGGAACGAGCTGATGTCAATGATTGAAGAGGAAGAACGTCCTCTTCCATTGATTGTATGTCTTAACAAACAAGATCTTCCAAGTGCGGTCCAAGAGGAAAAAATCAGAACTCATCTGAAGATTCCATCATCTGTGCCTGTCTTTATGAGTGTTGCAAGAGAGGGCCATAATATAATGGAAGCATTCCAATATCTCTTCCAGAGTGCTATGCGCACAAGTGTACTCGCTCAACCCATTTCATGAGCGCGAAACTCGCATCTAGAGAAACATCGAGCAAACAATTTATACGACCTGATACGACCGCAGTCACAGATTCAGACCTAGACATTATGTGTTTTCCCAAAACTATTTCTGAGGTCACTAATGTTGGATTCTATGCAAGAAAAGCCGAATTTTGTATTTATCACTGGTGGAGTTCTTTCCGGTATTGGAAAAGGAGTTACTACTGCATCCATTGCAAAGCTGTTTCAGTTTCGAGGATACAGCATTCGGATAATCAAGATTGATCCATACCTAAACATCGACCCTGGCACTTTGAATCCAATCGAGCACGGAGAAGTCTTTGTGACAGATCAGACCTGGACATTCCAACCAGTCGATGGGTTTGAATTCACAATCTCTGAGATTGACTTAGACTTTGGAACTTATGAACGATTCACTGGAATGGAGGTACACCCCTCACAGAACATTACATCAGGACAAATCTACATCTCAGTAATCCTTGAGGAACGAAAAGGAGGTTTTCTTGGAAGGACAGTTCAAATCATACCTCATATTACGGATAGAATCAAACAGAGGATTTGGGAAGTGGTTAAGAAAGAACCCATACCCGATATCCTCCTTGTTGAGATTGGTGGCACAGTCGGTGACATCGAAGCAATGCCATTTCTTGAGGCTGTACGGCAGATTGTACGCGAGTTGGGTAGAACCCGCACTGCTGTCATTCATGTTACCCTCGTACCGTACATGAAGTCAGTTGGAGAGTTCAAGACAAAGCCAACTCAACACAGTGTCAGAACACTTCAAAGCTTGGGGCTCCAGCCTGATGTCACAATATGCAGGGCTGACAGCAAACTTCCAGATGCTTCAAAGGAGAAAATCGCTCTATTCTGTAACATTCCCACAGAGAGAGTTGTTTCAAATCCAGACATACCTGTGATATATCAGCTTCCACTCTTATTTGAGGAAGACAATCTTGGAAACATACTTGTTGAACACTTTGGAATGGAAACAAAAACGCCTGACACTAAATCTTGGTCTAAGATGGTAGAATCATATGAGAATGCAATTGAAAAAGTTGTAATTGCTATGCCAGGAAAATATACCACACTTGGAGACTCCTACAAAAGTATCAATCAAGCATTAGCTCATGCTGCAGCTGCATGTGGGGCAAAGATTGAGATACGATGGATTGAAACAGAAGAACGATCCACTGAGGAGTGTCTTACAGAGGATTTGTCAGATGTAGATGGCATTCTGCTAACTCCTGGCTTTGGAGAACGTGGCGTAGAAGGAATGATATGCGCATCCACAGTGGCATTGAAATCGAAGATACCCCTTCTGGGCATTTGTTATGGTGCCCAGCTATCCACAGTAGCATTTGCTAGGAACGTTATGGGATGGAAAGGAGCTCATACCACCGAAGTGGATATTGATAGTCTTTATCCTGTTGTCGACTTAATGGATGAACAAAAGAGTATTGATGGCAAGGGTGGTACGATGCGTCTTGGCGGTCATGACGTCCACATTGTTGAAGGAACTCGACTGCACAAAATCTATGGCACTGACAAGGTCCATGAGAGGTTCCGTCATAGATACCACCTCATTGATCGGTATCTGAATAAAATGGATGAACAAGGCCTGAAAGTTTCAGCCTTTGATTCAACTGGGCGGATAATCAATGCAATTGAGCTGGTCGACCACCCTTTCTGGATTGGAGTGCAATACCATCCAGAGTTCAAATCACGTCCTGATAACCCACATCCACTCTACTTGGGCCTAATAAGAGCTGCACTGGAATACAAAAGGGTGAGAGTGAAGAAGTAGTGGAACGAAACCTCGATAAGTTACTATCAAAATTGGTTGAAGAAATTGAGCATATCGAGGTGACAAGAGAACGATTTGGTGAGGTTCTCAGAAGTATTAGAAGCAAAATTGACCTTGGTAAGTTTCCAGCCGTTTCATCAAATATTATTGACAAAAAGTTCTACACAAGAATAGAGCCCACAAGTCTATCAGGTCTCAGAATTGCTGGTATTGACGGAGGTCTAGTGAGGAAACGTTTCAGATCGATGGACTTGGTCTTGACAAGGGGTGTAGCAGTCATATTTCAATTTGGTTCAGAAGATGGTCCAGTTGTTGAATTCTACCCTGACGCGTTTCCCGAACCGAAGATTAGTCCACTAATGTTAACATTATCCAGTGTAGAGCTTGAACAACTTGCCTCACTCGAACGCATTGCTGCTGAACTTAGAGTAACCCTGTCAGTTCTTGAAGAATTCCATACAGATTTGATTCTCCTAGATGGATCACTATTCTATCATCCCCGAGACCGCCCACAAACTGGCTCTATAGTGTATGAGAAGTTTCAAGAGATTCTGTCCCTCTACAAACAGCTCTATCACAAAGCTCGGAAAAAAGGGACGACTCTAATAGGCATCGTAAAAGACAGCAGATCAACACGAGTGGCTTCAATAATGGGCGAAATACTTCCACATATTGTTCGAAAACCAGAAGTTTTCGAAATGATGCAAGGTGTTGACTACAGATGGTTACTCAAGATATCTCGAGACTGTGACCTCCTTGATACGTTCCTTGAAGAAGGAGAGAGGTCATTCACTTTTCGTTATTCATCAGAACTTCTTCTAAATACAAATTCAGTTAGCGACGATTTTTCTAATTGGGCATCATCAATCTGGATCACATATCTAAAAACAGCAAGGGATGATTTACCAATAAGAGTAGAATTTCTCTCAGCTGAAAACAATAATACAAACACGGACAAACTAGACAAGGCTCTATCTGCTATACTTCCGCTTTCTTCACAACACCCTGAATATGGTGTCCCCACACCAATTCTTGAAGCAGATGCCCGTGCAAAGATAACTGCAAATGAAACACGTCTAATCATCAACAGGCTCATGGCACTGTCCGGACTCACTTACATGACATTAGAAAAAAGACGTTCACGAAATCCGTTTGGAGGTTGATTAATGACTGAATTCCCAACAACCACACGACTTGGTACCGTTGTTTCAACTGACTTAGGTCCAAATGTTATGGAATTCTCATTCGTGCTCGAAGGTGGTCCTCGAGAGATTGTGGCACGCCGTGGAGAATTCATATCTGTGGTCACTGATGCTGGGACTGTAATAGCCAGGGTCCAGGATCTTATCCGTACAAACCGCTACTACCAACATGCAGAAGCAGTTCGTGAATACCAATCCAGGGGTGAACCATTAAGATCGATATTTCCCACAGACAGATGGCAATATACTGTTGCTAAGGCACGAGTACTTGGTCTATGGAGTGAAGATCGAACAATTCGACCATATTTTGCAGTATCTCCAGGAGCTGTTGTAAGGAGAGTTGATGAAGATATTCTTTCTCGTTTTCTGAAGCTAGATTTGGAAAAAGGTCTTCACCTTGGAAAGTTAGCATACCAGAATCTAGAATTTGCTCCATCGCTTGACCGTTTATTGTCGAAACATCTAGCGATACTTGCGATGAGCGGAGCTGGGAAATCATACTTTGTATCTGTTCTTTTAGAAGAGCTGCTTTCTAGAACAAAAGACAGAGGCCGACTCTCCGTGGTTGTTGTTGATGTACATGGAGAATACACCTATCTGAAAGATATAACTCCTGGAGCACTTGGGCTATCTAAAGGCCAATTCGAAATAGAACATATACGAGGATCGCACTTCCAGATTCCAGTTCAGATGCTCTCAGCGGAAGCAATAGGTGCTCTTGTTTCAGATATGA
Source organism: Promethearchaeota archaeon (assembly GCA_048940045.1). Taxonomy (GTDB): domain Archaea; phylum Asgardarchaeota; class Thorarchaeia; order Thorarchaeales; family Thorarchaeaceae; genus SMTZ1-45. The sequence goes on along the minus strand of JBHLOX010000002.1, from coordinate 57,002 downwards.
GTTCAATTCAAGTTCGAGACCTGCGGCGGGTTGTGTCTGAGATGCAGGATGTACTGAAAGAAGGATACACACTGTCAGACATAGTAGAATATGTACAAAATGATGAAAAAATCAGCAAGAACACACGGGAGGCTCTTTCTGGTTGGTTGATTAATCTCGATGAAACAGGTCTTTTCGGAAAGGAGGCTGTTCCTAATCTCAAAACTATTGTAAGACCAGGAAAAATAACCCTGGTTGATCTTAGTGATTTTATTAGCCTCAAGAAAAAACAAATCATTGTTTCATTCTTAGCCAATGAACTTCTTTACTTAAGGAGACGAGAAATGATTCCACCGTTTCTACTAGTTCTTGAAGAAGCACATCAATTTTGTCCTGAAAGCCGGCATGAGCTTGCCCTGCCAAAGAGTCGTATTGAAACAATTGCTCGAGAAGGAAGAAAGTTCTACGCCCTTCTTTGTCTGATATCACAAAGACCTGTGAAACTCTCCACGACTGTTCTAAGCCAGTGTAGCAATCAAGCCATTCTAAGATGCACAAATCCATACGACCTAGATCATATTGGTAAATCAAGTGAAGGAATCGACCGGTCATCTCTCGATGCAATCACCACCCTTGAGATTGGTGAATCGCTATTTGTTGGTGAAACAGTATCAGTCCCTACTTTCGTAAAAATTCGCCAGAGGAAGTTTGAACCAACTGGTATAATGAAGAGCCTGTCTGAGGCTGTCAAGAAATCTGATAAATGATGTATCTCCTAGCAATCCTGATAAGACGAAAAAATGGTGTTTCAATTGGTAAAGATAAGAAATGCATCGGGGGTTTAATCTATTGTCTGACGAAGAACTAAACGAAATAAAACAACTAATAGATTCAATGCAATCAGGCCTCGTAGAACTTTTCGACCAGCTTCGTGACCTACGTAGTCGTCTTAACATTGTTTCAGACACGACATCAGACTCATCTTCGTCAATTCTTCCACTTTTCTCCGAAGTCAAGACACCAAACACCGATGCACTTGATACAACACCAGAACCCCCTGGCGATGTCGAACGACCCAATACATCCAGCACAGAAAGCGAAACGCCTAGTGGCACTGTACTAACTGAGGATATAGAAGGCACAAACAATGCGAAGGTGAATAGGGTCCTCGACCCTATCGTACACGAGCTACGTACTGGAGAAGCACCCGCAGAAATCATCTACGAATATTTGCATGCCGCAAGAGAATACCTCATTGATGAAGAAGATAACGACTCTCAGAAAGGAAAAGTTGCTAGGGATATGGACATTGTCCTTAATTTTCTGAAAGCTCGTGGAAAAAGAACAATTCGTCCGGATGAACGTGATAATATCCTGAAAAGAATTCGTCGTTGGAAAGCCCACTTAGCAGTATAGCCTTGCTCTCCAACTTGCTGACTGTTTGACAGTTATGCTTGACCTAGAAGATTATTCCAAGTCAATAATGATGCGCTTAACCTTGGTCCAAGAAATTTTCTTGAGACCATGCTGACCAGGTTCGTATCTACAATCCAGTAAATCCGCGTCCTTCAAAATCTTGATCTGAGCGCTGGCATTAGCTTCAGTTCCGCCGAGGTGTCTAGCCACTCTTGTGACGTCTTTCTCTCCCTGAAGCAAAATTTTCAGTATCTTTAGTCGAGTTCCTGATGAAAGGGCGCGTCCAATTCGCAAAACTGCATCGTCGTTGTTGATTTCAAGTGTTTCAGACAGTTGTTACACCTCGATTGAGTGTTCTGTGGTTGCTCAAGTAGGGCTTTATTATAGTTGTTGTTTGAGGATGGCCCCGCTAGTCATATGTACAATCTTGACCCTTCAAAAAGGTTCATAGGCTCTCCCTAATTCATCATAATGAGTGCTGAGCCTAATGGGTGAAGACGGTATATTCATCATTGGTTTTGATATACTTCCTTCCCACAGTGCAAGCTCTAAACGAGCACCGAAATTTGCTTGTGTGATAACAAGAAACGAAACTGTCCTAAATGAATACCCTGAGATATCCAGGGGCGCACTACTTAAACTAGTCCGCGAGGTTTCTCCGAAATGGCTCTGCACAGACAACATCTTTGAGATAGTTCCTGATACAAAGTCACTTTTTCATCTTGTAGAACGAATCCCTACAGAAACAAGAATTGTCCAAGTGACTGGGATTCCCCCCCGTCAAACACCACTCAAAATATTGGCTAAACGTTATGGGTTACTCTCTCGAGGTAAACCCACACCTCTTGAGTCAGCACATATCGCGGCACAATTAACAGCCAGAGGTGTTGGTTACTCAATAGAGTGCTTTGGTGAACAGACTGAAATCAAAGTCGCTCGTGGCCGTAAACCAGGGCGAGGCGGACAGAGTGCAAATAGGTTTCGTCGTCGAGTTCATTCACAGATACAACAGATGACTCGTTTTATAGAGTCACAGTTGAAAGCAGCTGAGATTGATTATGATCTTGATATCCGAGAATCTGATTTTGGCTACGCTAGTGCAAGACTCATAACGTATGCACCCCTACCAGCTATTCGGAGTCTTGTCGAAACAAAACGTGGTGGAGATTTCAAAGTAATCATCTCTCCAGTTCGAAAGAGAGTTGAGTTTCTCTCTCTCGAACCTCGTCCGGCTGTTTCAGGTCTGAAACCAAAATACTACATACTGGGCATAGATCCCGGAACGACAGCAGCTTATTGTCTTCTAAGATTTAATGGGACAATCCGTGCATTGAGAAGCAAGAAAGGTCTTACTAGAGCAGATATCATCAGAGAGGTGTATGATAAGGGGATTCCTGCAATCATCGCCTCTGATGTCCCACAAACTCCCCATCTTGTCGAGAAGATAGCAAGCACAGTGAATGCACCAATATTCACTCCCCAAAAACCAATTGCTGTGTCAGATAAACAAGAATTAGCTCGTGAATATGGTACTGAGATGAAGATACGAAATGCTCATGAACGGGATGCACTGACAGCTGCTGTTTATGCTTACAAGAGCCTTCTTCCCAAATTTCAACAGATTGACAGAAAGATTCGTGATGAACAATTATCAGTTGACCGCAACTACCTGAAAGCCCTAGTGATTAAGGGATCATCAATCAACGAAGCTCTAGCCAAGATAGAGTGCGAAGAATCAGAACCTATAGAACCCGTTCCAGAACAACCGTTAGTTGAAGAAGAGCCCTTGACCCAAGAACGATATGATGCTCTAAAATCAAAGACTGAACATCTAGAATCAGAGAACAAACTTCTCAGCGAAAAGATTGAGGATCTACAGCGATTCGTTGAATATCTGAAGTTTAGAGAGAGTGAGCTTACGGAGAGTCTCGAAATCATTAGTCGTGAGAACCACTGGAAAATAAAACGAGACCGTGAAGTAGAGAAGGCCAAATCCACACTGAAAAATGCTCAACGTGAATCAGCCTCACTCAGAAAACAAGTAGGCACTCTGAGCAAGCGTCTTGAACGTCTCAAGGGTGTAAAACATCTAGAGATGCGAGGAGACATGCTTGCAGTCAAAGTAATTTCCCACTTTACTCGTGAAAGTATTGAGGAGTTTGATAGAAAGGTTGGCTTGAGAAGCGGTGATGTTATTCTCTTCGAGGACGCATCTGGAGGAGGCCCACAAACAGCTGGAATCTTGATTGATCGAGAAATTCGAGCTGTTGTTGTTGACACACCCCTATCTCATCTTCCTCGAGATGAGTTGATTAAAGCAATGATCCCAGTTATTGATGCCCAAGAGGTTGAACTTCAGAGAGTAGATGAGTTTGCTTTCATCAGTCGTGGCAAATTCAATCAACAACTACAAATTTTCATTCGAACTGTTCGAGAACAGGCCCGACAAAAAGGTGAGGAACAACTAGTAGAACTCGTGGAACGGTATCGTCGCGAGATTGAGCGATAGGTTCCGATGTTAGGCGAATACACCCCAGAACTATAGGAAACCGGTCACTCTGGAATCCGAATCCATAGAATATTGTTGCCTCTTATCAGAACTTGTCCATACTTGGCCTTTGTTTCATCTTCGTCGAGTTCTTCCGCGTCTGCAAGTGTGAGATTCATGTACATGTCACATCTTGTTAGGCGTCCTCGAAAGATTCTCTGGTCTTTCAACTTTATTGAAACAATATCATTGAGTTGTTGTTCTAAGGCTTTTATCGGCATCTTCTCAGGCACCCAGGACACCTCTCAAGAGAGGCGCCCTGTGTGTATTATAAAGCCTTTGCTAGATGACGATGAACTTCAATATGGTCCAAGCGTAAGAGTCAACTGATGATGATACCCACGATATGTCCAGAATATAACATTCAGGATCACTAAATATGACACTTCACTGTCTCGGAATCGAAGGAACAGCTCATTCATTTGGTGCTGGAGTTGTGACCAGTGAAGGTGATGTTCTCTCAAACGAGTGGGACATGCTTAAACCAGATAAAGGTGGAATCCATCCACGTGAGGCTAGTCGTCACCACTCAAAGCTTGGTCCAAGTATCATCAGAGAGGCTGTTCACAAGGCAGGTATTGATTTTCAAGAAATCGACCTCATTGCTTTCTCTAGAGGTCCTGGATTAGGTCCTTGCCTAAGAACAACAGCAACAATTGCTAGAACGCTTTCGCTGAAATTAGAGGTCCCTCTTGTTGATGTCAATCACTGTGTTGCCCACATTGAGATAGGATGTCTGGAGTCCGACTTCAACGATCCAGTGACAGTGTATGTTTCTGGTGGAAACACACAGATCATTGCTTTTGCAGGTGGTCGATTCAGAACCTTCGGTGAAACGTTAGATATCGCGATTGGAAACATGCTGGATGTGCTGGGTCGTGAACTAGGAATGGGTTTTCCTGGTGGTCCCATTATTGAGAGGGAGGCTAAGAACGGTGAAACATACCACAACCTTCCTTACTCAGTAAAAGGAATGGATTTGAGTTACTCTGGATTGTTAACAGCTGCAAAGAGGCTACACTCTGAGGGTGTTCCCACTCCTGATATTTGTTATAGTGTACAAGAAACCTCCTTTGGCATGCTCGCAGAGATTGCAGAACGGGCAATAGCGCACACCAAGAAGAGTGAGTTATTATTGACTGGTGGAGTGGCACGCAATGATCGCCTCACAGAAATATTGATGGGCGTGGCAAAAAGACACGAAGCAGCATTCCATCGAGTATCTCCATCCTTGGCCGGTGACCAAGGTGCAATGATTGCATGGAATGGAATCCTCCAATACAATGCAGGTCGTCAAATCGAAGTGGAACATTCTCATGTACTACCAAAGTGGCGCACGGATGACCAAGACATACTATGGAGGTAACAAGGGTGCAACAAGTTCTTGCCAGAGGTGCTGAATCGGTCATTTACAAGATAGAAAAATGGGGATCGTCCTATGTTCTGAAATGGCGACAGGCTAAGCCATACCTCTTGGAAGACATAGACTCACACCTTAGAAAATCAAGGACCAGTCGAGAATGTAAAATGTTGACTGTATCACGATCACTTGGAGTGTCCACTCCTGCTGTATATTCTGTAGATCTTGACAAACAAATGATTATGATGGACTTCATATCAGGAACTCAATTCAAACAATTGGCTGGACAGATATCACAATCTAATCTTGTTTCGCTCAGTCGTGGATTTGGAAAGCTCATTGCCATACTCCATGAAGGTAATGTGGTACATGGAGATCCAACCACTAGCAACGTCATTGTTGATGACAAATCACGTCTGTGGATTGTAGACTTTGGATTATCTGAGATGAATGCAACTCTTGAGATGAAAGGAGTCGATCTTCATCTGATTCATAGAGCATTAGAAACCACACACTGGGATCTCCAAGAACTAATGTTAGAAGCAACACTTGAAGGATATGTTGATGTTCTAGGAAACACAGCAGAACCCATACTGTCAAGAATGAAGGAAATCCGTGAGCGGGGAAGATATCACTGAATCACTTACAACCCAACTGGTTGAATGAATAACCCTCACCATAAGGTAATCTTTATATCCGCAGTCTTGGGCCGTGGGTCTGACCCGGTTTCTGAGGGTACCAATTGACCTAGAGGTAATTCCAATGGCAAGAATGCATACAAGGCGCAAGGGCCAATCCGGCAGCAAACGCCCCTCCACATTGAGAGTTCCAGAATGGATGGAAAAGGAAAAAGATGCTAAGTGGGTGGAAGCCAAAGTAATTGAACTTGCCAAAGCCGGAAATACTCCTTCTATGATTGGGAAAATTCTCCGAGACCAATATGGTATACCTCTAGTTCGAGTCATTGCTGGCAAACGCATAATGGACATTCTTCGTGAGAACAATCTCCAAAGGAATGTGCCTGAGGACCTTCGAAATATGATAGCAAAAGCAGTCACTATTCGAAGACATTTAGAAGAAAACAAAAAGGATTATGTTTCTAAGCGAGGTCTTCAACTGGTTGAGAGCAAAATCCATAGACTCTCGAGGTACTATCGCAAAAAGAAAGTGTTGCCTGCAGATTGGAAGTACAGTCCAGATCAAGCTGCAGTGCTTTTGAGATAATTTTATCATGAACAACAGGCTCGTTTTCATGAAATGAGTAAGAAAACACATGCTTCTTTATCTCTCAGGTCACTGAAGAAACAATGCGCTGAACGGCCGCTCAAGAACATCGAGCAAGTATTTCTTGTATCATCTCCGGATACAAGCTCAACATTAGCTACAGCAATATTGTCTAGAGCGATTTTGAAATCAGGTGGGGCTTTTCATGTATCCTTTGAGCCACCAGTCATCAGCCTAGATAGAGTCAACAAACTTCGTGCCAAACATGAATCAGCGTCTATCATCTACGTTGGTATTGATACAATGGGAAAGAAGAAGATTCGAAAAGGTGGTGGCTATCCGGTCTTTATTGGCGGAACTTCAGAATCTGAACAAGTGAAATCACTAACTATTGGATCAAGCAAAACGATTCCTGCAACAGTCTATGCATTCACAGAAGAACATCTCGACGCTTATGACTATGAATTACAAACTGCTGCAGGCGCAACATTACTTCTTCCCGGAGCTACGAAATCATCGCCCAAATCAAATAAAGAGATTGTTGAAAAAGCCAAAGAGAAGAATCTGATAGAGGAATATAAAGGGATTCGATTGTTTGGTTTCGGTTTTCTGCCACTTGATGAATTATTTCTCTATAGCACACGCCCATTCATTCGAGGTATAAGTGGGAATCAGAAAGCCTGTGATGCATTACTCAATGAGGCTGAAATTCCAATTACTAAGCTCCGTGCACCAATGAGCACACTAAGTAATTCAGAAGCACAACATCTCACTCAACATTTGACATCCATGCTACTTAACAAAATCGGACCAAGTATCATACCTCATATTCTTGGAACTGACTTCGTCCTAACACGTGAAACCGAAACCAGTCCACTTCGATACCTGTCAGGACTCGAGGCAATTGCGGAAACTACATGGGCTCGACAAGAATATGGTGCCGCAATGAGCGTGTGGATCGGAGACCGTGGAAGGGCTTTGCGGAATGTAATAGATACCTATCTGAGTCATCAAAAAGATGTCATCTCAACAATTCAAAGGCTGGAAACCAAGCTGAAAGGGGTATCAACCGAAACCAACACCACAATTGAGATTGCTGGTGTTCAGGGTGAACTCCTGACTGATGTAGGTCGAATTGCTCTACAGAGTGGTATAGTGAATCAAGATCGTCCACTACTAATCAACAGTGATGACTCGACTATTGTTATTTGGACTACTGAAAAAATAGACATACATCAAGTTCTCCATGTCCTGCAAAGGAAGAAACTGAATCCGATATTAACATCGACAAAATCACTCAAGTTCAAAGGACTTTCACTAGAACTACGAAACGATGTATTCAGTTCAATAAATTCCAAAGCCAAAAAGGAGGGTTCATCCTGATTGTGCACATTCAACTGGATTTCAAATCTGAAGAAGAGGCAATGAGGACTCTTTCTGCCATTTCTCCAGACAACTCTCCATTACCTGAGGGTCTCGAAATTGAGTGTACCCTCGATAATCAAAAATTAAAGGTTAAAATTCAATCCTCTCGAAGTCTAGAAAGTCTAGCTGCCACCCTTGAAGATATAATGAGTGCAATCGATCTCTCATTGAGAACATCTGACACAGTTGATTGAGCCCGTGGATCTTAAAGAATCACATTGAATTTGAACTGATATCATTTGACCCCATAAGCTCGTCATATATTGCTTGGGCCTTTGAATGTGATTTATCTGCCATCTCTTGTGTAATGAAACCCCGCTGAACAGCTCTCTTCAAAAGATGCTGATCTATAATACGTGGTTTCTCAGTGATTGGGGCTTTTACTACATCGATCTCAAGGTCAACATATCGAATTTTCCCAGGACTATTTCCATTACTGGGATAAACCTCAACACCTGTGTTAACATTGACATAAGTTCCCTTGAGATCTCCCGCTCGGGAATAATACTTGGTCACCAGTGTAAGCGCACCTGGAACCACTTGAGTCAACGCATAGTCGCCTTCGCTGCTAACTACATCAACATTCTCATATGCATCCTGACTCATCTTCAGTTTTCGGTTTGTATGTCGAAACTGCCTTCTAATTACGAACCCTCTAGAAGTGGTTTCCGCAACTCTTCCTCTAGCAAGTACGATGTTCCTGCCATCCAATTTCACGTGCTCTATGTTAATCGAGTCATCAACGCGGGGCAAGTCCCGTGAAACCACTTTCTCAAGTTTGGAGGTGATATAGCCTCGTTCTTCAGGACGGTCTTCAATTATCATCTCCGCTAAATCAACAAGTGCTGCATAACCTGCACTCTTGTAGAAATGGTGTCGTGCTAATGTGGGCTTAATTTTTGCACGGGTTTTATCAAGCGCATCCTTCACCTCTAAAGGAAACTCGATATCCGCATTACTTGTCCCTTCAAATAGAATTCCTGCTGAATCTAGATCATTATACTTGTTGAATACTTGCTGCGCTGTATCGAGGAGGTCATCAACCTCATCTCGCAACTCCTCTTCAGTGAGTTTCTCAGCCGCTGTTCTCCATAATACACCCCAATTCTCTGTGTGTTCTCGGATTTTGCGGCCAAGTGTTAACAGATTTCTACGGGACTCTTGATCCTTGATTTTTGTACTGAGACGTACAACAGGTTCTGGAAGAAGAACAGCTGCCTTTCCGGGAATGGTAATGCTTGAGGACAGAACTGGAGCTTTTCGTCCATAATCATGAGCTCGTATCTGAACCATAATTTGCTGTCCTCTCTGAAGTCCCCTATCAGGAAGCAGTCCGGAAATTGTTCCCAAGTCAACCTTTGTCTGTCCTGTTCTCTCATCCTTTCCAAGGACAATTCCCCTATAGACCGAGCTCTTAGCAACTCTTGGTGTTCTAGTGATGACACCACCTAATCTTCGACGTAACACATCGGTGAGACGTGTCAAAATCGATTCATATGCAATTGCTACGATTCCTTGAAGGTCGCTTCTATCCCATATGTCGACATCTGGAATATCACTTCGATAGGGGAGACCAAACCTTCTAGCCACTTCTGGTGTGGGTTGCACTATGTCGAAGTGATTCTGCAGCATAATCTGCGTCAACGACTGTGAATAAATGCCTCTTATCCTCGCCTTTATCATGAGCAAACACTGGCCCGGGAAATGGATCCCATTCCATTACCTTACACGGTTTTGGCTGGTCTTGTTGAATCACCACAACGTCCCAAACAGAGCTAGTCACGAATTGGCTCCAACAGACTGGAAACATGCCAAATCTTAGTCCGAGCATGGTTTGGACAGTTCGGGTCCTGGCTTGGCTCATCCAAGATTGATATTGCATTCTGCGCTCTCACAGCAGGAGAGTCTGTTTCATTCTCAAGAACAGTGATTGCCTCATTTGCTGCACGTCTAATGTTCCTGGGAACTGAGGAATCCTCCGATATCTGTTTTAGGAGGTGTTTAGACTGGTCTATGCTCTTCTGTATTTCGGGGTCCAAAGGACTCACCTCTGAATGGTCTTTACGCACAAACGGAGTGCGAACAACAGAAGATTCTCACGAGTTAACCATATCAACGTTTTCATCAGGCCCAACGAGTTTACGAGTTTTTATCAAAATCCAAGTGGTTTCAATAGTATTGCAGATTTTCTTATATTCTAACACAATCTTGTTTCTAGTGAGGACAATGAATAACAAAGACGACACATCCGTTAAGAGAATGGCGGAGCTCCTGCGACAGGGAGCCACTATGCTTGCTGATGCCTGTCCTCAATGTGGCTCTCCACTATTCAAAGTAAAGGAAGACATCTACTGTGCCAAGTGTGATAGAAGAATAGTCTATGCTCAATCAGATGAGGAAATAGAAGTTCAAGCTGTTAAGACACTTATCCCAGAGCTCAGAGAAACCCTGATCAATAAATTAAAAGCTCTCAATGAGATAGTCGACAATGAAACTGATACTGAGGCTCTAACTAAACTGGCAAACCTAATGGTATTACTGCTACAGGCTCTTCATAAGCTTGAGAGTATGGGAACTTGAAATCAGAAAGAATCTCTCTATGTTTCCTTTTCCTTTTCCGTGCCTCTTCTTAGTCTAGCTCTTCTGATTTTGACCTCTTCAGGTCCCTTGAGCACCTTACTTTTTCTAATCTCGCATTCACGAATCGGGATTATTTTCTTGACCTCTTCGTGGACTTCTGCTGCCAGATCGCCTAGAATAACTTTCTGAACCAGCTCATCAAAGACGTGTTTCTTTGCATGAGCACGAATAACCTTCTCTGTTGCTCTTCTAACCGCATGCTCCTGACTTGTTTTCGCTCGAGTGGTTGTGAAGACAATTACCGAAACACGCATCAAATAGTCGTCCTTTGTCAGAATGGGACCAATCCAATCAATCCTAGATGTTCCTCTCCGCACCAAGCCTCTCAGGTAGTCTGAGCTCCATTCATGGCCATAGAACACAGTCTTAGCCTGTTGTCCTCCTACTTCCATGATTTTAAATCGCAGCTTGACATGAATTTTATCGAAATCCCCTGTAATATCGTATAGTGTGGGCTGAACAGTTCTACCAATCAAGAGCTCGGGTGCACCTGCTGGAGTTTTTCCTATTTCTTTGTTATCGAAATAGTCAGGTGCAAGAATCTGGTACCAGACCTTCTCTCGCCACTTGTCCCTGGTTCTTGCCGCTGCTTGTCTACTTCTTGAGGACATCTGTTTATCACACTCTTACTGGAAACTCCAGAAATCATGAATTCCTCTATGGCTGCTGACCACAGAAACGCGCCGACATCTTACGAGTCGAATAAAAACGTTGTGACATGTCCTGATACAGCTGGCAAAACTAGATATGATATTCATGTTCCCTGAGGTTTGAGATGCATCCTATGGACGTAGTAGCTTGCCCACGATGCGGGTTTAATGAGGTCGCCCTAGTCCGGAAAGAGATGTTTGGCGGCGGCAAGTACAGGAAGAAGTGGCGTTGTCCACGTTGCAGTAACACTTGGGAAACTGTTGAAGACTGACTTATACAAAATGGTTAAAACTGGCCTGTTCTCAACCTTGCTTCACCCATGCGGAGGTAGCCAAGCCAGGTTAAAGGCGCAGGACTTAGGATCCTGACCTCGGTGCTATTTGCGTCGAAGGGAGAATCTTGTAGAAGTCCGCGAGTTCAAATCTCGCCCTCCGCACCATTTATCCACCAGTTGTTTATTCTTTGTATGGTTGGTGAGGAAGATGGAAAATAATAATCCCCATCGTCTACTCAAGGGAATCATTGCTTTTGGTGGCGTATTTGAAGCGATTATGGGAGTGGTCGTTCTTCTCTGGGGTGATTTAATCATTGCACTCTCAACAGGAATGCAGACTGTACCAGTCTATCCGTTATACTGGCGAACAATGGGTCTCTTGGCTATAGCCTTAGGAACTCTACAGATTGTCGCTTCTCTTGATCCACAGAGATACATTGCGGTTCCTGTTACTGCTATCTGTGTCCGGTTTTTTTTGCCCATCTTAACAGCACTTGAAGTCATCAACACCCCCTCAATGGGGCCGCTGCTGATTGTTTCAACTATATTTGATTTCATTCTCGCAGTTGCTACCTTCATCCTACTATACAGAGCAGGCATGCTCAAAATGTCAACAGGCGGATAATCAGAAATCTCATTATCCAGTCTGTTCTCAAGCAGCTTGGGATTATCATGAAGTACACGTTCCTAGCAACTGATGATAACAAGATGCAGCTATATCACCTACTCCTAAATGCCATCAACTTTCATGAGAATGGCCATGAGGTCAAGACTGTTCTCGAGTGTGCTTCTCCAAAGCTTTTGATTGGAATAGCTGATGGCACAATCAAACTCCCCTTCTTTGACAAAGCGATGGAGCTTGGGATTATCGATCATGCCTGCAAAGCCTGCACATCTGCATTCGAAGCTACTGGGGCTGCAGAAAAGCTTGGAGTTCCTCTGAAAGGTGAATTAAAAGGACATAGTGACCTTTTGAAATTCGTTGAAACAGGATACTCTATCCTCACATTCTGATTTACAGACAAAATCGCTCTATACTCGTAAGGTTTGGGCATGAACCTTTGCTGCTGCCGCATCATCATGCTTTCCCTGAGCGCTCAATGCCATTGCTAGAAAGTCCCAAGCTTCTGGCATGCGGGGTGCCACCTCAGTCAGTTTCCGGAATGCCTTCTCTGACTCCTCAGCACGTCCACGTCTTAGATGAATAACTCCTAGAGCTATCCATCCCTCGAAGAAGTTTGGATTCAGTTCAATACTCTTCTGCGCAGCCTCCTCTGCCTCTTCATCTCTTCGCAGACCAATCAGGATTGTACTCAATCCGCTCCATGATGTGAAATCCTTAGGATTAAGCTCTAACGCCTTTCGAAAATACGGTTCAGCCTCAGTGAATGCATTCTTGGACTTGAGAACACACCCCATGAGATTCCAATTATGCGCCATTTTGTCGTTTAAATCAAGCGCCCTTCTTGCTGAAATTTCAGCATCAGCGAGTTTCATTAGAGCAAGTTGACATCTACCTAGCGACATCCAATTTGTTGCATTCTCAGGTTCGATCTCAATGAGTTTTTTGATAACCTCTTCAGCCTCTGCCATTCTTCCCTGCTGAATCAGTTTCAGACTCTCTTCAAATAAGTCATAATACTGCTCATCGGAATTCATCTTGTATCCAATCCTTACTAGCTCGTAAAGAGAAACAATCTGCTCTATTTCAATGATTGGACTTGATTGACGGTAAGATTAAATCCCAAACATTCTGAAGTTCCCACAGGCCGGGGTCTCCTAGTGGCTATGGAGGCGGTCTCGAAAACCGCTGCCCTTGTGGCTCATGAGTTCAAACTCTTTCACAATTTGTGAAGTCGAACAGGTCTCATCCCCGGCGCCATTTTTCATTGAAGCTCGTCCAACACCTGCTTCATTATCTTCTTAGCAACCTCGGCAGTCTTATCCAGTGTCTGCTGCGATTTTGCTCCTACATACAGTCTTGCTTTTGGCTCAGTCCCTGACACCCTGATTAGTACATATGAGCCATCCTTGTAATCTATTCTAACTCCATCAACTTCTAGGACCTTTTCCACGCCACTTATCTCGGGCATAAGCAGCTCTTTCACACGTGGTAGAAATAACTGCTTGATTTTGTCTGGGCATTGGACAAAATCCCTCAGGATTGGATACTTGGGAATAGTTTTCATCAACTTCATACAGCTACCATCACCCAGCTCATCCACCAATTGTGCAAAACGTCCAGCTCCTGTGATTCCATCCATCCAATGGCCAAATTCAGTGAATATTGGTTTCCAAGGTTCCGAGGCAAGTATCACTTCCTCACCTTTTTCCGTTGCCAGAAACTCTTGGAGTGATCCAAGGCGCACACGAACCACGGAACCTCCTGCTGCGTTGACAACCTCATCAATCACACTGGAGGTGTCAACAGATGTGAGGACTATTCCTTCTCCCTTTCTCTCAACCTCATCTCGTGCAAATACCGCAATCACACGGTTTTGATCAATGAACTCACCCTCTTCATCAATCACAGCTAATCTATCTCCATCACCATCATGACACATGGTCACTGCAAAATCAGACTCTGCAGCTATTCTCATTGCTTCACCTAAGTTTCTTGGTGATGGTTCTGGAGGTCTGCCTGGAAAGTGACCATCTTGTTCAGAGTTTATTGATGTTACAGAGAATCCAAGATCTGTAAGTAGTTCCGGTGTATAGTCTGTTGCTGCACCATTTGCCAAGTCCAACAAGACCTTTGTCCCATTACTCGTCCCTCCTCTGCTCAATAGGAATTTCTTCACTTTAGATAGATAGTCCATTTTGATGTTTTTCTTCGATATTTCCCCAATTTTGTCCCAAGATGCAACTTTGTAGTTCTTTTTTGCCACAGAATTCTCTAGGAATTCCTCCTCAGACCTGATGAACTCTCGGCCTGATACAAAGAATTTGAACCCATTATCAGTAGGTGGATTATGACTTGCTGTAATGATTACAGAAGAAGAAACTCCCTCTATAGTACTATAATATGCCACCGTAGGCATTGGTGCAATCCCTAAATCCACAGCTTGTACTCCGGTTGAAACCAATCCACTAACAAGAGCACTTCTCAGCATTTCTCGTGATGTTCGAGCATCGACACCTACTCCCACAATCCCATTTCCATCAAGAAATGTTCCAAGTGCTCTACCAAGTCCAAGTGCAAGATCAGGAGTCGATTTCTCAATGATTGACCCTCTTATGCCCGATGTGCCAAACAGCTTCTCAGTCAATTCTAATCCCCCTAATTCTGAGGTAGGGCTAGGTCTACAATGTCCTTTGCAGCTTCCCCCATTCTCAACAGGCTGTCCACAACCAAGACCTGAGTCTGTGGTTGCCCATTTGGAGTAGCCACTATATGTTGCCTAAGCTTTCCTGTTTCAGATATCAATTCTTTCTCGGCTTCTATCACTGATGTCACTTTCTTTGGGTTAAACTTGAACAGATTGTTGAATGCGTCTGAGAACATCTCACCTACCCTCTCCACTATTGGCACGATCTTCCTTTTCAACGAAGCATCAATGGGTTCCTCAACTCTCAATGCTATGTCAACAGCCAAATCAGCAATACGTTCTATGTATTGAGCTGCAAGTCTAAAGTCAAGCGCTTCAACTGGTGTGATATTCATCATTTCACTCATTCTAGGGTATTGAATCGCAGACCGCAATTCCCGGACAATCAGGAAGAATAGACGGTCAACTTCCTCATCACGCTGAACCACCTCATCGGCCACATCTTTGTCACCTTTATAGTAGGCTGTCAATGAATCACTAATCATCCTAGACGTGATGAGGTGCATTCTGCGCATCGCAGTATTAACCGGCAGAGTCGCAGGGTCTACTAGACATCGCAACACTATCTGGTTGTCATCCTCCTCAGTGACTTCAAGAGCCACAAATCGTTTGATTATCCTCTTCAAATCATCTCTCTGATCATTTGTGATTGGTTCTTTGCCTACAATACAAATCTCATCAAAACCAAGGAGGTATTTACTTGTTATTTCCCACCGTAGATTTAGCTCCATCTGTATTGTTGTTGTTCTTCTCTCACCAGCTTTTGGAAGACGCGGATCGACAATTAGACAACCATCTTCACGTTCAGCAACTACAACAGGGTCTCCTTTATTCAGCTTTTGTCTAACTACCCAGTCCTTTGGTAGTATTATCAAAAAGGAACTCCCATTCTTCCCACCTGTCTGTTGAAGTTTCCTGATGTTGACCATTCTTTTTTCACCTTGCAAAGGAGGGCGCCAATTGGATTCTAGGTACCCCGTCAATATACAATTATCTAAATGTTAGCTATTGAAATCTGTCAGAAATACTGAGTGACATGGTATTTTGATTTAGTAATAGTCAATCTTTGCCCCATGCTGTTCAAGTCTATTCTCCACTTCTTTCAGAATATCCTCATGCATATCGCTAGATATTCCTTGACTCCTCAAGTTATGTTTAACCTCTTTCTCAATGAAATCATATGCAATCGATTGAATTCTTACAACCTCTGAAGATAATGACATCACAGTCACTTCTTCAATGTCTGTTTCATCGTCCACATTACACAGATGTACGATTACATCCAATGACCTTCGGCGTGAAGATTCCTCTATCACTACACTGACAAACCTTAATCCGGTTCTTTCTTTGACATGAGATTCCTCTACAGGTCGTATGTAATCATCCAATTCAGCGGTTTCTAGTTCCTCTATGTATCCTATTATTGAACTTTGGAGTTTGGAATAGTCAGAGAGAATATTAGTCAAACGAAGCTCAACAAGTGCCTTTGAGTCAATCTCAAAATCAAATCGTGTGTCCACATCCACAAGTTGACCACATTCCGACAGCAGTGCTACGTCGAATATCCCCATGTCCTCAATCTCAAGTCCGGTCAGGTGACCTCTTCCCTGTAGCCCTTCCAGCTTGACTTTAAGATACTTCTTGTACCCGCGGTCCTTCCGTTGTTTATCTACAACAATTCTCAGGATGATGTCTTCTCCAGCCTTGGTCTTCAGAAAGTCTTCACAGGTCGCAGGTAATTTGTAGCTGTCCGAATGGAATGAATACCTGTGGATGAGTGGTTTGAACACTGAGAGATGATAGAACTCAAATTTACCAGCCTTGTTCTTGACCCTTAGCGTATCATACTCAACATCCTTCTGTGGGTCCCACTTGAGATATGTTCCATCTGAAGTCGAGAAGTACTCTCCAATCCTCTGCGGGTATCTGAGAAATCGGATGATCTCATCAGTGTATTGAGAATCTTTTCTGGCGATGGTCTTTGATCCTTCGTTCAGATCAATCCTGTAGACCTTCTTCTCAAGATCAATCGTGAGAAAACAAGAAACCTCTCTCACGACACCACTCCATTCTGCAGCCTCTTGCAGAACTCTATCACATTCAGGTTTTGTAATAGTCAGATAAGAAGGGGGTCTGTATCCATGCAGAGCCACAAGGGTTTCAGGTGAAGGTTGCGACAACCGTATCCATCGCGCTGGTTGACTCTGACCTTTTGGTGGGTTTCCGTACTCTAACAGACCTGATTGAATCCACTCCTCGTCGTCTTTCGTATAGAGCACATGTTGTTTGTTCACAGATACAAGAGCGATTGGATACTCTGTCCATTTCTCTCTGGACAGAGCACTTTTCGCACTGTCTTTGAGTGATTGAGGATCTATCTCACCCTGATGCCATCCATAACGAAGCAATGCACTCATCTGATTCTCTAGTAGGGCACCGAATATGGTCTTCTTGATTGAGGGAAACAATAACCAGATGCTACCACCGTCACTCTTCTCTTGAAAGAGCAATAACCCGTGTTGTTCTAGGAATCTTGGTTTTTCTCGTGATGTCGTCTTCTTCATCTGTTTAGCCCTCCATGCGAGGTTGGAATGGATTGCTTGGAAGTCGTATCTATGCTCAAACTCTCCATCATCCTGTTGTCTGAATCCAATCTGATAGAGGAGCCAACGTGCAACTGCCGACCATAGAACAGTAGATTGAGTTAACTCTACATCCCTAAGCACCCTAGATGCCACATCAAGAACTCCAAGAAAGAGGTTCATCCCATAGAGCTCCAAGAGTTCAGGATTATTACCGAGTGCTTGTCGCAGTATCCTCAAATTGTCTGTGTTTAGAAGGTTTCCAAGGTTCAACCTATCACTAAGGAGAAGAGTCCAAAGCCTTCTGGGTTCAGGTCTGCGAAGAATGACCTCCCTGATTTGAGAAAGTACATCAAGTAGGTGCTCCTCAGTGACTGCTTCGTTTTTTTCATAGTCACAGAGTGAAATAATCTCTTCATAGAGAGACTGAAAGGATGTTTTTTTCCTACTGAGATACTCAGCAGCATACGAGAGTCGTTGAATCTCTCGTCGTCTTGTATCTAACATATCAATTTGTGGTGACTCAGTTGAATATGTGAGAGCTGGCTTTCGGGTGATGACTTCTGTTTCGCCTTCTTCTTCGACCGTTTCTTTGTGAATCCAACCACGTGTGATGGACTTGGCTTCAACATAGATCTCCTCTTGGTCCCTTCCTATTCGATTTGGATGTGGAGGCTCAGCAGTAACATCAAGATGCAGCCTACTTGATAGGCCTGGTTGAACACTGTTTTCATCTACATAGTGATAGGTTGTGGTCCAGTTGGTAGTACTTACATCCTTGGGGGTTGACTGTCGTCCCTGTCTTGGTCTGAGAAGACTCGGAACAAGTTCTACTGCATATCTAGTAATTTTGTCAATGGATCCTTTGTCAATCTCATCAGATAGTACCTGAATTGATGAGCTTCGAAAGGCTCTCCCAAACATGTTCGTTTGTTGATTCAATTCACCAGCATAATTCTCTATTCTGACAACTGGACTTTTGACGGAGGCTTTGCCGAATTTCCGACCTAGACCCTTAAGATGTGGTACTTGGATAACTGTGGACCATGGTTCTTGTTTTATTGGTAAATCTTGAATGATTAAACGATAGTCCTCATACTCCGGGTTTTGCAAGCCGAACTTTCGAGGTGCAGTGGGCACATTCCAAAGAATCTCATCAATGAACTGTCTTCTCGGAGATGAATAGTGTAGTGGACTTGAACAGCTTCTTTGATACACCTCACAGACCTGTGGAAGGTCAACCCCTACATCCGTCCAGAGCACCTCACTCACCTGACCCTTAATCATCTGTAGTATTGATAACTCTAAGACCTCTAGATTGTTCCTACGAGTTGCAGGAGTCATACTCTCCAAGTCTGACCAGCCATCTACAACTACAAATCGGTTCTCTGATTGAGGTTGGGGAGTCGATTTAATCTTGGACCTAACATTCTCAATTCCTGAAGATTTCCCATCAATGAGAAATGCATCAATATCATTCCTGAAACTGACAAAGTTGACTCGTTCTAACAGATTTCTTAGTCGCCTATATTCCGAGTTCGTGATCAGCTTCTTTTTCTTGAGTTCATCAAGCCCAAAACGTTTCTCAATCAGTTTCCTTGTGGGAAAATCACCAATCAGATCAATCCAGACTAGAGAAGTATCTTCAGGTGAAGTCTGCTCCAGTTCTGCAAGATGATTCAGAAGATGCCAGTTCTTTGCAAGCCAGGCACCGGTCTTCCCAGATGATACTGGAGAGGAGAGTGAGATGTACTGGGTGAAAAAGACATCATCTTCCACTCTGTCCTTAAAGGGGTCCTCAAAAAGAACTGTCTTGAGAGGACTGACGCTCTTTAGAATGTGGACAGGACCTTGCGCAGGGGTCATTGTAATGGCTATTCTGGGAGCTGGTTCTGTATTTGATTTGGCTTTGAATGTGAGTGTCTTCCACTTTCCCTTGAACTCACCTCTCATTACTTTGTCAGCCAGGTCATCAAGGAGATGGTCAAATGCTAGCTTCGTGCCTTCAAATTCCTGAGAAACATCAAGTGTGACTACACCTTTCCAGAGTTTCTTGAAGCCAATAGTTTCGTTGATGAGAGTATGATACTCTGATAGCAATGCACTCTCGTATGCATCTATCTGGTCAAGATGTACTGTCGGTGGAACTGAACCTAGTGTTGCATCCCACTCTGTTATTCTAAGAGGTTCTCTCCAAGCGTTCAGGACTGGTACAAAGACATTGGGTTTCTTTGTACGCGGACGCTTTCCGAAAAGGTTGAAGTTGAATCCTGTCTTGGTCTTCACCTCGAGGATCATTATGGGGGTCCAGATGTGGCGGCCTCGCCATCGAGTACGAACAAAGAAGACTAGGTCTATCTTTCCAGACCCCTGAGTTCCAGTAATGGGAACCTCAGCCAGATACTGAAAACCTGAAGGTGTCTGAAGGAGATGATCTCCAGCGAAGATGGCTTCCTTGAGCGAGCGCGGTTGAGGAATTCCCGAGAGCAACACTCTGTGCCATTTGTTTCCCTCCTGCTGTACTCTCTTTGTGATGTCTTCAATGAAGTTCTCCACTTCTCGGTATGTGACAATCCTTCTCTCAATATGCTCAAGAATCGCCTTACACTTCTTCTTGATGTGATTATCCTCTGATGACTCCTCTATTTTTGCAACCTGGTCTTTGAGAACTCCTATACCGAAGTTTTGAGGGACATCCTCTACTTGCTTGCTGATTCTTTTTCTAGTCCCGATATGTTTGCTGTAGTTGTTCCTGATTTCCAGTACAATCGTTCTGAGTTCCCTATCTGCATCAGGGTAGAACTCTTTGCGACCAGTCTTTCCCCGTGTGTACACCCAATCTAGGAAGGGAATCAGTCTATGGATCAATAGTCTGATGTATCGATGCGACTCAGTCATTGGGACACAGTGGATGAAGCACTGTCGACAGAGTTCTATGAGATGAGCCCGTATCATATCTCCAAAGTCCATGGCAGGTAACGTAGGGTGCGTTAATAATATACGAGGATTTTTTGAGTTGCCTCGATATCCTGCTCGAAGATGTGTCTTTACCCCTTTAGCTGCTGGCACTTTGTCAGCTACTTCCTTTGGGAACACTCGTTCAATTCCATTTTGGTATACTCTGACCTCGTATAGCTGTGGAGTCGGGAATGGATATCGTGGAACCACAACATCTCGTAGTGCTGCTCCTGCATAGTTTAGTAGACTGTTGAGTTCCCCAATGGTGCCCTCTTTCCAACTATATACTCGCTTGTTCTCTTTGTTACCATAGCGTTTCGTACTCTGCCATAGCATTCGGAAATTCAGCTTTCTGAGGGACTTCTCTACTTTCTGAACTGAAGAAAAGTCATGTGAACGAGTTGCTCGATTCGATTGTTTGTTTTCCTGTACGGAATTCCAAGTATTCCTAATCTTCTCAAAGACCTCTTTTGTCTGTCTGTTCTTACGTTTGCTTGCCAACCAAACAAGAGCTGACAATCCTGAATATATTGCAGTGGCTAGAATTACATTCGCTCTGAATTCCTGAGTCTTTCGCCCCAAATAGGACGCCTCGGTCACCTAATTGCATTTTTATATATAAGTATTCCATTTTATATTTGAAGTTTTTAAATTAGAAAAATCGCTCTATTATCTCTTATTTTAATCAAAAAAGAGTTCTAATGTTTTTTTCATAATAACTTTAAATTGGATTATTATGAATAGATTATGAGTTCAAAAAGACTCTTTCTGAATAATAAGGGGAGTGAACTCGACTGACCGAAATGGATCAGAACTTTAAATTGGATGGCGAAAACGATGGCTCATTCCAAGGGTGTCACAATCTCGGTGAAGATTCCCATAAACTGGGAAGCTATGACTGAGAGGACTATGCAGAGGCTTAGACAGACCGTTGGACGAGACACCAGAGTGATTCGTGCATTCCTTGGAATTATTGAACAACATGAAGACAAGTTGTTGACAGGTCGTAAGAAAAATCGGATTCATGATGGAGAGTTGGACAGACTCACCATGACTGCACTTAAAGTAAAATCAGGATGCAGTCAAAGGCAGTCAGTCCCTCATGACCTCAAGAATCGATTTCCTAGAATATCTGTAAATGAGTTTCAAGAATGTAGACAGACAGCAGTTGCCCTCTACGAGAGTTATCTTGCGTTAAGGGAGAGGAAGGGAAGAAAGGCTTCTCGTCCCACTATGACTAACAGTACCAGGAGGATACCGAGATGGGTGTTCGCTCAGAGATTCAATCTGATCGAGAAGAGAACATCTGTCGCTCGATGGTGGTTGGACATCAGAGATTCTCTTGACTCTGTACAGGAAGGACGAACATACCATGACCGATTGATTATTCCACTCAAGATATCGCCCTTTCACCTGAATCAGATTAGAAGGGGTGAGGTCAAGGCTATACAGGTATTTACTGATAGAAAACGAAAGTGGTGGGTGACTATTGCGGTCAGGGTTTCTATTGACATCTCTCCAAAACAAAAATCTCCTACTGCTATTCTTGGAATTGACCTTGGAATTGAGAAAGCTGCTTGCTCGACACTTCTCACTCCTGAGAAGACACGAGAAACAAGATACTTCGTCCAGAGGGAGAAGATTAAGATCATCAGGAAGTACGATAAACTTGTTACAGACCTTCAAAGGGAGATGTATTCTCGAAGGAATAACAGACAGTCGTATGATAAAGTGGCAGAGAAACTCCGTCAGATGAGGTCTAAGCGAGAGAATGTAGCTCGTGAATATGATAGAGTCCTTGTACGCCAACTTCTCGATTACATCTCTGAACTATCTAAGAAGTACACACTCTATGTAGCCATCGGTCGCCTGACAAATATACGAATGCGTGCAAAAAGAGGAAATTACCAAGGACGAAGGTTTAGAGGGATGATACACTCTTGGGCCTTTGCCAGAATAACCAATAGTCTGAAACATGGACTTAGTCAGCTTGGTTGGAAGACCGATAGGAAAGACGCTAGATTCAGAGCTGTTCCTGAAAGTTGGACCTCTATCATGTGTTGGAAATGTGGAAGCAAGGGAAAGAGACCTAAACAGGACTATTTCTATTGTCCATCATGTGGCCTAAAACTCAATGCAGACAAGAATGGTAGTATCAATATCGCAGCACGCATGCTCATGCTCACAAAGTCACTGCACTCTGTGAGAGGACTAGGTATGTGGACTAGGGCCTTGGAAAAGGCTCGACGTGCTCGACCGAAAGCCCGTAAGAAGAAGCCTTCTCAAGGGAAGTCCTTACTCTCTGAAAAGGAACCTGCATCAGGTTCCGGGGAGTCCGCGGCTGTTCACTACGTCCAATCGGGCCTTGCCAGCTTCAGTGATGGTGCTGGTGAGAGTGATTATGACTCCGCCGTGGTAAGAACTGTGGAAACGCTCTCTGTGGTTGGAAGTGATGATCCAACATCAAGACAGGAGAAAGAAGCCAGGTCTGAGGGAGGGATCCCATCTCAATGATGTCAGACAATGCTCTTGCCAAGTTTAGCATTTTCCCGAAAATGCTGGATGGTGGTGACACTGGCAAGAGAGGGGTGGAACACAGAAATGTCTTTCAGTTATGGTTCACTCACCTAAATGTAAGTCATAGGTCATGTAATAAGCCGCCTACATTTCCCGCATGTTGCTTTCTTAGAAGATTGCCATCACGATGAATTCTAGAATTGACCGACATAGTGCGAGTTTTCTGCAGTCCAAAGATAGAATAAGAAGTCCATTGAATGAATTGAGAAGTGAATTGAAGGTTGACAAAAGAGTCGTTATGATAATTCTCTTTGTTCTAGTCAGTTTCCTATGTCCAATAGCTATGTCCCCGGTTTCTAACGTGACAGCAATTATCGGGTATGTATTTCTCGCCCCTATTTTGGCTTACGGCTATGGGAGTATGACCGATGGGATTGCAATCCTTACTGGTATCGAGTACTGGTCTATCTATCTACCTCTTGTAGCTCCATTGAGTTTCCTGTTTATGGTACAAGTGATTAAGTCCATTAATGGAAAGACTCCACAAAATCGGGCGTTCTATACCGGCTTGTTAAGCCTTGTTTTTCCAGGCTTATTCCTCACGTGGATGTATGTTCCACTTTTCTTCACTGGACTTTACGGATTTGCAGGTCCAATTCCAATACAATTCATTTTTGGCATGAAACTTGTATCCAATTACGGGTACTATGTTGAAGAACTAAAATGGTCTGATGAAGAGGACTGAGAACAACTCGCACACTAATTTCTAATCCTCCATTTAGGTTTGGATACATTCCTTCGAAATACACAAGTGCAATGAGCGTGGATGATTTTACACCAACTGGTGAGGGAGTCAATATGGATGTGCGGTTGCGCCGAGTAAGCAAATCAGCTGCACTAACACTTTTGATTATACTCACTACAGGACTTGTTTCAATATGGCTAGAAAATCCTCCACCACCTATATCGTGGGAAAAGGAAGGCAGCATATCATATTCAGACACCATTTTTGACATAGAAATTCCCACTAGTTCAAATGTCACCTATTACACTGATATAGATGAAGCTCAGAACACTAGTAGAATCTATGTTGAGATAAACACAGAATTGACAATGACAAGAGGATTGCTCAGTTTTGAGATGGAGTCTACCTATATCACTCTAAACTCTTGGTATAGCTCGGTAGACTCTCGAGAAGCTACTCTATCCTCTGATTATTCAAGGGAATATTGGAATACAACTTCATATGAAAACCGACCCTTCGGTGGGTGGACTATCGACGGTTCGAATGAAACCTATCAACAAAACCATACTTTACCTACCGAGTATTCATTGCAAATGATATAGAACTCTTCTCTGACCCTTGTTGAAGAGAGAAATAACGACACGAGTTTCGATGTGTACTTGAGATTCTGGATTTATTATATTGAAACACAAATACAAGTCGATCCAGCTCTATTCAAAGTCATCATAGTTGTAGAGTGTATCGTTGGAATTGCGGTGACGGTGGGATTCTATATATTTGACAAACCAGAAGTGATTGATTAAGAGTAAGAGGAGAAAGGTAAGTTCAATTCCACGAATGCCATTCACTATGGATGATGTTTAAAACGAAAAACTCGTACCAGCGTAGTTGGTGACTCTTTGACATCCTCAATTCGACGCAATATACTCAAACTGTTGATTGAGTCAGGATTCCAGGTGGCACCTGAGGCATTGGAATACATTCTACATCTAGAAACTCCAATTGAAACTGTAAAGTCAATTCTCATTACTGATATAGCTAGAAAACACCCACCCGTGCTCTCACGTCCATATGTGGAATCACTCGTCAAGGGACAAGGTCCCGAAATAACACCGGAAGACGAAACAGAGCCAACTGTGGATGACAATGTATCGACACTTCATGAAAGATCATCACTAACAGTGTCCGATGATGAAACAGGATGGTCCTTCCGTATCGCGAAGAATCCTGATCCTGAACAGGTTGGATCTGAAGGAACCGTAGAGGATTTCCTAGCACTCTTCAGAGATCGGTTCAATCGAATCAAACAGATATACATGAGTCGAATCGATACACAGAATGCTGTATCCCCGCATGTCGCCAAATTAAGAAAAGACCCTGCAAAGCAGAGGAAAGCTATGACTAGGGAGGGCATGCGTACAGCCCGCCGTACAACTCAGATAGTGCTTGGAATTGTCAAGAATAGGAGTATATCTCAGTCGCGAAATGTGATTATTGAACTTGAGGATGAAGACGAATCGATAATTTGTATTATTCCTGCGACAAGAGATGGTCTTAAGGGACAGCAACTCTCCGAAAAGGCAAACTCACTTCTTTTAGATGAAATTACATGCATTTCCGGATTTGTTGATGAAGATGCAAGAATGATTGCTGATGATGTAATCTTCCCTGATATTCCAACAGCTCGAGATGTAGGTCGAGCCAAACGAGATGTCTATGCCACGTTCATTTCAGACATTCATTGTGGTAGCAAAGAGTTCCTAGAAGATGAGTTCGACAAGTTCATTGATTGGATGAATGGACGCGATGTTGATGAAGAGGACAAAGCTCTTGTGAAACAAATCAGATATCTTTTCATTGCAGGCGACATGGTTGATGGAATTAGTGTATACCCAACGCAGCGATACGATTTGAGGATTGAGAGCATCTATGATCAGTACAAGCTTTTTGCAAGCAAACTATACAAGCTTCCTAACCACATCAAGATTTTTTGTATCCCAGGCAACCACGATGCAAACAGACAAGCCCTCCCTAAACCTCCTATTTCAGAGGAATTCGCACAACCACTATACAATCTTGGAAATCGTATCACTATGTTAGGCGATCCGAGCCAAGTGATTGTTGAGGGTGTGAATGTTTTACTGACTCATGGTGACAGTATGGATGATCTAGTGACAAGTATTCCCGGAGCTTCCTATACAGAACCTGCAAAACCAATGAAAGAGCTTCTCAAAAAACGCCATCTAGTTCCTATGTATGGGGGAAAAACAGAACTTGCTCCACTTCACAGAGACTGGATGGTGATAGATACGCCTCCCGATATTGTACACTTTGGCCATTGTCACCACAATGCAGTCGATAACTATCGCGGAGTACAAATCATTAACTCTGGCACGTTTCAATCTCAAACCGATTTCATGCGTAAACAGGGAATAGTACCAACTCCCGGTATTGTCACACTCTTGAATCTCAGAACTGGGGCACCTGATGTGCGATTCTTCCATGACCTTTCCACGTAGTGACTAGGAAATGAACCATATCACTCAAGAATATCCTGTGCGACCTTACTCAACCGAGTATCATCATCTAGAATGACGCCAATCTGTTTCTTGCTCACAGCCAGTTTAATCTTCTTTGTTCTTCCATAACGACCCTTTGAGATTACAGTAGTATTAATCAGACCCAACATATCTAACTCTGAGATTAAATCGGAAACGCGCCTTTGGGTCAGTGTGTCTAGAGAAAGGGATTTTGCTATCTCTGAATAGATATTATAACATTCACCAGTGAAAATGTCTCTTTGCCCCTTACTGGCTAAAACGTACACTGCAAACAACACTGCTTTCGACTGCATTGGAAGGGTCTTCACTGTTTCAGTTATTGTATCTCTTTCTATGACCTTCTGTGCCTCACGTACATGCTCTTGAGTGACCGCACTTTCCCCTCTTCTCTCTGCAAGTTCTCCTGCAGTCCTCAGTAGATCAAGTGCTCTTCGAGCGTCTCCATGTTCTTGAGCGGCCAGTGCTCCAACAAGATTGATCACACCCTCATCACTCACAGCACTCTTGTTGAACGCAAGCTCTACTCTTTGTTTCAAGATACCTTTGAGTTCTACAGCATTATAGGGCGAGAAAATCACCTCCTCCTCTCCAAGGGTTGACAAGACTCTTGGATCAAGCATCTCCTTGAATTTCAGATCATTACTAATCCCTATAATGGAGATTCTACTATTCTCCAGTTCTCCATTCATTCTTGTTAGTCCATAGAGAATATCATTCCCTTGTCCCACATCACGCTTCAGCAAACTGTCAACTTCGTCTAGTACCACTGTGAGAATGTTAGCACTGGAGTCCAGCTTGTTTTTGAGAACCTCTCGAATCTCATCTGTAGGGAGTCCAGTGAACGGGACCTCAGACCCGTCAGGCATAGTCGCTTGAATTGCATCACACAATCTCTTTAGCACTCTATAGTTTGTCCCAACAATCCTGCAATTCACAAACGCTGTCAAAGGTGCGTTTATTCCGCTCTCTTTAGCCTTATTTACAAGCATCTCGAGTACATATCTTGCAACAACAGTCTTTCCAGTGCCAGTTTTGCCATAGCAAAGGATATTGGAAGGGGGTGCCCCCCGCAGTGCTGGTCCCAAGATAGATCCAATTCTACTCATCTGGTCATCTCTATATGGAAGACTATCAGGCACATACGTAGGCCTTAGAGCTGATCTATCCCTGAAAATTGCTTGGCCTTGCAAGAACTTATCAAACAGTTTATCGAGCGGTTTCTCCATCGTGTCATCTACTCCTATCCTATTCTAACATAAACAGCACTACTGGGAAATAAACACTTCCATACGAACTTGAGGCAAGTTCCACTGGATTTCGACTGGAGCCTATGGAACCTATGGAACTGATAAGAGTAGGTATTACCTGGGGCTGTTACACGTACAAACAACATAATTCATCAGTGTTGTTTCTTGCTTTTCATCAACTATCACACCGAATTGGTGGAGTTCTTGCGTCTGAGAGATCTTGAAATTGCACTCGAATCAATACAACGATTAGATGAGTACAGCGTGTCCCTAGAACAGTATCCGACTCCTGCCCCTATTGTTGCTTCAGTTCTCTATGCTGCAGAGATGGAACATAACGACATCACAAATAGGACAGTATTCGATTTAGGCTGTGGTGACGGAATTTTCGCTATAGGGGCTGCACTACTAGGCGCAAACAAGGTAATCGGAATTGATGCACAAAGCAAAGCCTTAAAGGCGTCTCAAATGAACTCACGATTGCTCGGAATAGAGGATTCTGTAGACTGGATTCTGGGAGATGTTTCCTCCTTACAGCTACGTTGTCCAATAGATACAGTGGTTAGTAATCCCCCGTTCGGAGTGAAAAATCGAGGTGCCGATCTGAGATTCCTAAAAACGGCTATCTCTATTGCTGATGTGATATACAGCATGCACCTCGCTGGTGACAAGAACAGGGCTTTCCTGAGCAAAGAAATAGAGCAACTAGGTGCCGCAGTGACACAGCTTGAAACATTTCAGTTTCCAATTGGTCGACTGTTCGAGTACCATAAGAAATCGAAACACTTGGTGGATGTAGATCTGTATCGCATATGCGTAAAAGAGCGTGAATAGAATGGCAGATGTAAAAAGCGGCGACATCGTAGTACCTGGAGATCAGCTATGCGTCATCGAAGAGTTGATGCCAAGTTTTGGTACATATGAGAAAGATGGTGTTGTTTATGCCGCTGCACCTGGACAAGTTGACATGAATTTGAAGGAACGCAGTATCAGAGTACTCTCTCCCGGTGGTGGAATGAAACTTGCTCTTCCAGAAAAGGGAGATATACTGATGGGCGAAGCCACCCTCGTTTTCGATCAACGCGCTGAAATCAGGATAGTGAGAATCAACGACGAGGACTATCATAGTGGCCTTGTTGGTGAATTGCACATAAGCAATGTAACCCGAAGATATGTGAAAAGCATGCAAGATGTGCTCAAACAGAATGACATAGTTCGTGCTGCAGCACTCAATACACATGAGATTCCTGTAGAACTCACTCTAGTTGGTCCAGACCTTGGAGTTGTGTTTGGAGTTTGCACTAGATGTGGTAACGCCTTGACCCTCACTACTCATAATAACATGTTCTGTCTCCGGTGTGAAAACCGAGAAACTCGTGAAGTCGCCAACGACTATGGAGTGAGATTTGGTCTTGAAGCAAGACCGGATTTGGCTCCACGTAGACGCTCGTATGACCGTAGACAGTATGACCGTGATGATCGAAGAGGTCGTGGAGGCAGACGTTATGATGGGCCACGTAGAAGGGGTGGTGACCGACGTGGAAGAAGAGGCGATGATCGCCGTAGAAGTGATAGGAGACGTTAGACATGAAACCAAGAACTATTGAATACACCAAATATGAAGTTAAATTTGAGATAGGCGGAGAGGGACACGCTTTCCCTAATCTACTGCGTAAGACACTCTTAGAAGAGCCTGCAGTGGAATTTGCTGGGTACAATATCGAACATCCATTACTAGCCAGCCCAATCCTGACACTGAGAACAAAGAGACGTCAGTCTAATGTAGTCCTAAGAGAGGCTCTTGAGAAGATGCTTGCTAGAACAGAAGAGTTCCGTAAGAAGTTCAAACAAGCAGTGTCTGACCATAACGTTGACTAAATACTGCATTATGGTGACCTTTCCCATGTGGGAATCCTTTATCCAACACGAAACTGTTGAAGAAATTATGAATGACAAGGGACTTGCGCAGATTGGAGATGGTATAGTCAATCTATGCTATTCTTTGGCCAAATCTAAAGTCATTGGCTCTGCCACTGGAAACAAAGTCAGGGATAGTGTACTTGCTCGAGCAGTACGAGCAACTGATGTCTACAGACATATTTCACGTAGAACTGACACTGGACGAGCAGCTGATGCATACGAGGCAATCATCGCCTACTTGTGGATGAAAGGTTCAATCACGATTCAAGGAATGGTCGACACCCTTGCCCAGTCACTCCACATAGACTCCAAGACCAATAGAAAGAAGGAAGGAGAGATTGCAGCTCTGTCATTCCAGATTTTCCTAGAACAACACATTAGCCTGTTGCCCTGATTTTGAAATGTTCGCTGTCGTAATGCTTAATTAAAATCCAAACACTGCAACTTAGAAGTGAATATGTCATGGAATTCTGTGATAAATGCGGTGCAATGATGGTACCAACCACAGAAGATGATGGGAAGAGAGTTCTAAAGTGCCGAAGTTGTGGACATGTAAAAGGCATCAAAGGAAAGCTAACTGTATCTCAAAACTTAGAGAAAACACCTCGTGATAAGATCATCGTAGTGGAAGATGACTCGATTCCTATGCCCGTGACAAAAGCATCCTGTCCCAAGTGTGGTAACAATGATGCCTATTATTGGACACTTCAGACAAGAAGAGGCGATGAGGGAGCAACAGAGTTCTATAGATGCACAAAATGCAAGCACACGTGGCGTAATTATGGTGGATAAACAGGATTCGTCTAAAGTTAGACTGACATATTTATAGCCCTCCACATGTAGCAAGTTATCTGACCAATTGTTCACTTCCACCTACTACAAACTATGGAGTAGCCAGAATGACCGAAGAGAAGAGTTTCCCACACCGAAAACCATCCAAGCTCACAACGATACGTGAGTTGTCTGCAGATACAAGTGGTCCTGTCAGAGTAATGGGAATTGTCGTTGACGCCAGTCCAGGGCTTGTAGTTGTCCAAGACATCTACGACGATGATGTAAAGAAGGCCGGAAAGATTCAAGTCAGCGTGGAAGGTGCTCTTGAACTCAGCAAGAAATATTTGTTCATTGGAGAGGTGACAGAGAAGACAACTGACGATGGAAAAGAACTGAGGCTGAACGCTTCAATTGCACATGATATCGACACATTGGATATAGCCCTCTATAAGGAAGTCCAAGATATGGAGGGAAAAGTGATTAAAACAATGAGTGGGTGAGAAACGAACTACAATATTCGTTTGTCATACCTATAAAGAAAGCATCATTTCCATTGAGAAGTACACTTAAAATGTGAAATCCATTTTGAGAATCTTGTCCAAAGATAAAGAGCGATACTGACTCCTTAGATGATTGCAATCATCTGGGTTTGGAAAGGAAGGTTAGTTCGCACATCAACATTTGATTGGAGATAATGGCATGTTTCACGCGACTCTCGACAGTACCAAAACATGGAAACAAATAGTAGATGCTTTAGCAACTCTGCTCACAGAGGCGCATTTCCGTGTATCCGAATCTGGAATATCACTACGTCAGCTTGACTCGTCAAAAGCGGCGATGGTTGATTTAGCCCTTCCCTCTGGTATTTTTCAGGAGTACTCATGCAAGGGTGAACATGACATTTGCTTGGGTATCGACGAACTCGTCAAGGTAAGCAAACGGATGGCTGGAGATGAGCATCTTGAATTCAATCTTGATGAAGAACAAAATCGGTTTGAGATTAGTATGGTCGGACAGGCAAATAGAGTGTTCAAACTTCAACTCTTAACACCCCCAGATGATCAGACAAAGAAACCTGGAATTCAATTTGATGTGAAGGCTGAATTATTGGCTGATACTTTCAAACAAGCGATCAAAGACATTGGAGTTGTATC
Organism: Promethearchaeota archaeon; assembly: GCA_048940045.1. Taxonomy (GTDB): domain Archaea; phylum Asgardarchaeota; class Thorarchaeia; order Thorarchaeales; family Thorarchaeaceae; genus SMTZ1-45. The sequence continues at coordinate 25,698 of JBHLOX010000002.1, read as the reverse complement.
TAGTCATGTGAAAATTAGCGCAGAACCAAATCAGCTCGCTTTTGCTGGTGAGGGTGACACTGGTGAAGCCAACGTCGCATTGACTACAAAAGGCGATGCACCTGCCCTCTTTCAACTGGAGGTTTCAGGAAAATCGATGGCAATGTATGCTCTTAACTACCTCAGCGAGATATCGAAAGCAATTGCCAGTGACAGCCTAATGCTTCAATTCACTTCCAATAAACCAATGATGTTGGAGTTCTCAATAGCAGAGGCTGGAAGTATAAGCTTCGTTCTTGCACCTCGTGTAGAACGTAGATAGAAAGGCAAAAGTTACCGAACGCATTGGTACCAATTGATGGAGTTCTAGTGCATGTCGAATAAGAATCAAGGTTTCACAAGCACGGTTTTGAAACTGCGATTCATGTTTCATGAGCATTACAAATCACACCCTGACTTAATTGATATTCCGGAGAAGGTACATAACAGAGAGTTCGGAATCCAGAGCTGGGAATACAACTGGTTTTGTCCAAAGAGAAAAGGTCGCGACGAATCTGGTCGTGACATCACAACTGGATGTGGGGAATCAGGCACATCCTTCTCAGATGTGAAAGAGTGTCCAAAATGTGGATCAAGTGATATCCAGACAACAACCTGGAGAAGACATGTTGGATACCTGAATCGAGATGAACTTGTACGAGATTTGGCATCTGTTGCACCACATAGTGTCTACCACTCAGCTGCATTCTACAGAGTTCCAGTTGCTCGTCACATGGATGAGAAAGAGTGGTTTGGAGCAGAACTTGTCTTCGATATAGATGCAGATCATCTAGACCTACCCTGCGCCAAGGACCATGATACCTGGCGTTGTAATGCTGAGGGTTGTCATAAAACAGGGACCGGTACTCATCCAGAGGATTGCCCAGACTGTGGCGGTAAGAGTTTCAGCACAAGGAAATGGGTATGCGAGAAGTGTCTAGATGAAGCAAAGAAACATACTGTGAAGCTCTATGATGATTTCATTCTCAACGATTTTGGATTTAATCCGGAATCTGTCCAGCTCAATTATAGTGGCCATAGGGGGTATCATATACGTGTTCGTGACCCAAGAGTCTACTCCCTCGACTCGAGTGGTCGAATGCAGATTGTGCATTATATCATGGGCCTTGGTCTTAATACTGAGAAAGTTATTGTATCTCAAGGCGGAGTGAATAGGATACTAGACCGGACTTTTCCAGGTTGGGCTGGCAAGATGGCTGATGCCATTGTTGAGTTTGTGAGAAACATTGAAACGTACAAAGGTACTGAGAGGTGGGTTAAACCACTTAGAAAGGGAAAAGTAGCAGCTATAGATGGGCTCCTTAGAAATCCTCCAGTTCTGAATAAGGTAGCAAAAGACATTGGGTTAAAATCTTGGCAAGAAATAGCTGAAAGAGCAGCAGAGCTATATGGCGGCGAGATAGACCGTCCTGTTACCCATGATGTTCATAGAGTAATCCGTCTCATTGGTAGTTTGAATGGCAAGACCGGGTTTTTGGTCAACCAACTGACCAGAAATGAGCTTGATGATTTTGATCCTTTTCGCGATGCTATTGTTTTTAATGAAGGAAAGATGAAGGTCAAGTTCCTATACAAATCTCCAGGAGTTCCTAGCTTTAGAATTGGCGATGAAACTTATGGACCATATCATGGAGAATCAGTAGAATTACCAACTTCTGCTGCGATGTTCGCATTATGTAAAGGAGTAGCTATCATTGAGTGATTTGGGATATGAAGACATCAAATCTGCATGGGAGAAAGAAATAGAGAATGATGGTCTCCAGGATTTAGGTGACCTCCGACTAAGCAAGATGATCGCGTATCTCTCCAATGTGCGACTATCGCTGGCATCTACCGAAGCCGAGAAGCGGGTTCAGGCTGACCTACTGACACAAGAAGCTCTCAATCTCGAATTCATGATTGAAGACTTGTTAGTTCTCCGAAGACAGAAGATATTGAAAGCGGTTCTTCTGGGGCACCGCCCAAGAGGTGATATGACGCTTGCAGAGGAGGAACTATACAACAGATCACAAAGAGCCCTTGATGGTCATACTGAGTTTGTCAAAAACTCCCTTGCTGGTGCTAAACCAAAGAAGAAGACTAAATCTCGTAAATCCAAGGAATCAACTGCTTCTGACACAGTTGAGTTTGTAACGGTACGATTTCTACGCCCAATCAGTGATGCCTTCTTAGGTCTTGATGAAAAGACATATGGTCCGTTCAGGAAGGAGGACGTTGCAATGATTCCTGCTGCTAATGCAAGAACATGGTTACGTGACGGTACGGTTGTTCGAATCGTTACAGAGGAGGGCCTCTCCGAATGAAAAAAGAGGACATAGTTTATGAGATCAATTCACTTCTTGAATTCATAAATCAGACTCGTGACGATATAGTCCAAGAACACGACAAATTCCAAATTGCACTCACTAACACACTAAAACTACTAGACGAAGGCAGTCCAATTCTGGCAAAAATGAAAGCGAATACAGACGACCTCAAAGCATACCTCATCAGAACAAGTACAGAAACACGCCAGACCTCATTAGATTTGTACGAAGATCTGAGATCCAGAGTTGAGAAAATACGTGACATGATTCAAGCTCCTTAGTATAGAAAGTCCTAAGAGCCCCTTGGACACTGACAAATTCATGCCACTACACAGGAAATGGCTCTTCATCATAGTCGGCCTAGTGTGTATCTCGCTTGCAACCCTAGGTGGAATAATGTATCAAGAAATCCTCATGGACTCCCCTTGGAGTATTATTGGCCCCATCCTCTACACAACACTAAATGTCCTGTGCATAGTTGGAATTCTTCGTCTGATGTATACGAAAGGACTTCCAGAGCGAAAATTGGAAGTATAGTAGCACTAACTCGTCTTGTCGTCGCTTCTATAAACTTTTAATATAGGTTGCAAAATCGCTCAGCAAGATGTGATATACCTAGACACTCATGTGGTGCGCACCCATGGCTGAAACAAAAGAACCGGCTGGTCCCCCAGTCACGCTGATTGATCCTATCGAGATGTCAAAATTAGACACCAAGTTTCGTGAAGAGATCCATAGCATGCCAAATGCTGAGGAACTTTCTGCCTGCTTTGCTTGTTCGACATGCACAGCAGCGTGCCCCATTGCTAACATCTGGGAATACAAACCACACCAGTTAATCCGGATGATTCTCCTCGGAATGCGTGATGAGGTCCTCTCTTCCAATGAGATTTGGCTTTGTCTAACATGTTTCCAATGTCAAGAACGATGTCCTCAGAAGGTTCGTGTCACTGACATCTTCTTTGATTGTAAGAATCTAGCAGCCAAAGAGGGCAAGGTCCCACCGAATATTGTCGGTCTAGGAAAGGAGCTCTTGGAGAAAGGCCAACTCTACACAGTGACAGCTGACTGGGAGCGTGAGGACATGGGCCTTGAGCCAGATGTACCTGGACTAGCTATTGATCCTGTGAAAGACATCCTGAAGGAAACCCAGACAGGAAAGCTTGTGGATGGCGGTGAATGAGATGCCAGTGTATAATCTCTACATGGGTTGTAGTGTACCAGCAAACTATCCTAATTATGAGGCAGCCATGATCAAGGTAGCAGAAGCCTATGACATCCAGCTAGAATACTTGGAAGGTGTTGCCTGTTGCGGCAGTCCTAACCTCCGTGCCATTGATTATTTGGGCTGGCTCACGGTAAATGCCCGCACTTTGGCTATTGCAGAGAAGAACGGATATGACATTGTCACACCATGCAACGGGTGTTTCGGTTCTCTCAAGGATGTATACCACTTTCTCAAACACGATGCTGACTACAAAAAACAGGTCAATGCCACCCTGAAGAAAGAAGATCTGGAATTTAAGGGTACAATCACCCCACGTCACTTCGTTGAGGTTCTGTACACAGACATTGGCATTGAAGAACTGAAGAAGAAAATCACAAAACCACTAGATGGAGTGGGAATTGCGATACATTATGGTTGTCATCTCCTACGCCCCACAGACGTGACAGAGTTCAAACCTGAATACCTGAACGAGTTGATTGAGGTCACTGGTGCATCGGTTGTAGAGTATCCTTTATGGAAACAATGCTGCGGTGCAACAGTATTACCTGTTGACGAAAACCTAGGGATTCGACTGGCTCGTGACAAGTTGAAGTCAATGAAAGAGTCAGGTGCTGTGTTTGTGACCGTTGTGTGTCCAGCCTGTGGAAACCAGCTTGACCTACAACAATTAGGCTTGAAGGAATCATATGGTGAAGAATACGGATTACCAGTCCTTCTCTACCCCCAGATACTAGGGTTAGCTCTTGGAATGGATGAAGATGAAATCGGCCTTGGAATGAACAGGGTTCCAGCAGATCCTATTCTTGATCATTTGACCGGATGAGGTGATTAAAAGGTGTCTAATCCGGTCCTTATCATTGGAGCGGGCGTTGCAGGCATGACAGCTGCTGTTGAACTTGCAGACTCGGGAATCAAGACGATCCTTGTTGAACGCCAAGAAACAGTTGGAGGGAATGCTCTAGACCTCTACAAGGCTTTTCCAACCGATGATTGCTTCTACTGCTTTGAGGGAAATCGCTGGCGTCCTGGAATCCGAAAGTGTTTCTACAGGAGTGCTCTCACTGACCAACCCAATATTGAATTGAGAATGAACACTGAAGTAGATGATATCTCAGGTTCTCCAAATCAGTTCACAGTGAAGCTCAAGGTGGGTCCAGAATACATTCATCCAAAGAAATGCACGATGTGCGGTTTCTGCCTTGAGAAGTCAGAGGCTTTCCGTCTAATTTCTCCACAGTGTCAACCTCAAGCTGTGGTCTATAATCCAGAAAAAGCAGATGATGGTGCCAAACAGGCTGAAGAGGAGTGCCCAACAAAGGCAATCAATCTGAGTGCTCAATCCAGAGAAGAAATAGTTCAAGTTTCAGATATCATCATTGCTACTGGCTATCATGAGATGCAACCAGTCAACGTGGATGAGTACTATTATGGGAAGCACCCCAACATCATAACACAACTTGAATTAGCCAAAATAATTGATCCCAACGGAGAGTCGGGTGGGGTCCTTGTAAGACCCTCTGATGGAAAACCTGCGAAAAGAGTAATGATGGTACAATGTGTGGGAAGTAGAGATGAGAACTACTATCCCTATTGCTCTAAGATTTGTTGCATCTTTGCACTTAAACATGCCAATATTCTAACACAAGAACGAGATGACGTTCAAGTCAGCGTTGTCTACATGGACATACGTACATATGACAGGTATGAACGATACTATCGCGAGTCTCGAGATTCCGGAGTGAAGTTTGTTCGAGGTCGAGTTTCCCTTATTGAACCACGTGAAGACGGTACCTTGGACATTACTGTCTATGACTCTCTTCTAAACAAATATCTCAAGTTCCCTGTGGACCTCTTTGTTCTCTCATCAGCTCTAGAGCCACCAAAGGGAACTGACCAACTCATTGAAACACTTGGAATAAAGTCTGCAAGCGGATTTGTGGGAATGGCAGATCCAGCTTCAGAGAACGAAGTCGTAGTGGGTGACCATGTTTATGCATGCGGTACAGCTCTGGGTCCTGCTGAAGTTCCTGAGAGCGTGACCCAAGCTCGCGCAGTCGTGTCTAAGATACTTCAGAGTAGGAAGTGAAACTGATAGATGGATGACAAAAAATCGGCAGTCCTCATCTGCACCTGTGGCAAACAGCTTCAGTTGGGATTCGACTTCCTAGAAACCCAAGTCAAGAAGATGGACTTGGCATCCTCTGTTACTGTTCATGACCTTGTCTGCCAAGAAGAGGGTCTAGAGAAGATTGCGGAGCTTCTCAAGGGCAATGATGGTCATCTCGTGATTGCAGCGTGTTCCAGTCAGAAGATTCAACCTCGGATTGACCAGTATCTTGACACAAAAGGGATTGACAGAACTCAGATCCAGTATGTGAACCTCAGAGAACACTCTGCATGGGTTCATAGTGACGAGGATGAAGCAAGCAAGAAGTCCTTGGATATGATTCGTGGTACACTGAAAAGATCTGCTAAATCAACCAAACGGACACTGGAACAAAAGGAGATCGCCTCACATGTCACAGTCATTGGTGGAGGGATTGCTGGGATCGAGTCCGCTCTCAGCCTCTCTAACCTTGGTTACGAGGTTTCCCTGTTAGAAATCACCGATGAACTAGGTGGACACGTTAAGAGTCTCCCAGTGGTCGCGCCCACTGGCAAATCAGGTAAAGAGATACTTGCTGGTCGATTGAATGCGCTCAAGAATGACGGCAAGATAACAACAATGACCAAGACTCGGGTCAAGTATGTGACTGGAGAGATGGGGAACTTCACACTTCGCTACACTGTGGAAGAGGATGAAGAGGAAAGGACTCTGGACACTTCCGCAATTGTCCTAGCAACTGGCTTCAAGGAGTACAAACCTACAGCTATGGATGAGTACCGCTATGGAAAGAACCCAGATGTAATCACTCAGTTCGAGCTCTCGTCCATGCTGTGTGAGGGTGAACTTACTCGCCCATCTGATGGAAAACCTGTGAAAGAAGTCGTGATGGTCCAATGTGTCGGCAGTAGGTCAGAGGACTACAAAAAAGACTGTAGTAAACTATGTTGTACATTTGCGATTGACAACTCATTGGAAATCCTTGAAAGAGTACCTGATGCCAATGTCAGAATTGTCTACATGGACATCAGAGTACCATTTGAGAACGAGATGATATACAAAGAGTCACGTGAGAAGGGGGTCGACTACATACGTGGTCGAGTTAGCATGACCTGGGAACAGGAAGGCACCACATATGTACGACTCTATGACTCCCTCCTGGACAAATACCTAGAAACTGAGGTGGATCTTCTGGTTCTGTCTTCTGCAGTTCTGCCTCCTGATGGAACCTTCGAACTCTCTGAAACCTTAGGGTATGCCATCGAGGATGATGGACATGTGAAAGAGCTCTATGGTAAACTGAGGAGGAATGAAACTCGACGTCGTGGAGTTGTTGCAGTGGGTGGAGTCACACGTCCTCAGTTTGTGTTTGAGGCCGTTACGGATGCACAAGCTGGTGCACTCATAATCCACAACGAATTACAAGGCGGAAAAATAGCGGCAATTTCACGGGGCGCTGTGCTAGATGTGGACGACTGTGTTGGATGCAGCCTTTGTGCTCAACAATGCCCACGTGGCGTTCCTCTGATGATTGAACAGACAGAGGAAGAAGAAGCTGATGAAGAACAGAAGATTCTCTTCAAGGCCGCTATTGACACCATGAACTGCCATTCTTGTGGAGTCTGTCAGAGCTTGTGTCCATCAGGTGCGACTCAGCTTAACTTCCTATCAAATGACCAACTGTGGTCAGAGATAGAAGCCACACTCACGGGTGCAGAAGCAGAGTATCCAATCACACTCTGTTTCTATTGTGAGGAATGCTCAGTATCAACAATTGACATTGTTGGGACAAGAAAGATGGAATACCCCGCAAGCACTCGCCTTATTCCAGTTCCTTGCGCAGGACGTGTAAGCATCATAGACATTCTCAAGGCATTTGAGCATGGTGCCAGTACTGTGATGATTGCAGCATGCGAAACAGACCGTTGTCATATTGGAGGAACTGGCAACGAGATCGCTCAAGTGCAAGTAGATGTTGCTCAAGATATTTTGAATGCAATAGGATGGAAAGGTGAACGCGTTGACATGTTCAGAATGTTCAGCGCAGAGCCCGAGCGATTCATCAATGCAGTGAATGAAATGGTCAAACGTGCTAGGAAGTTAGGACCGACTCCTGTTCATGAGGGAACTGCAGGTAAATGGATGGAGGTGGCCAAATGAGTCAGTTCGCACCTGAGAAAGCGATCGCTCCCAAGAGGCAACGCATGTTAGACATGATTCTAGCCCTAGGAGGGCTCAAAGAAGAGTCTGCAATTCCTCTCAGCAAGGTAAAGGAAGAGCTAGATAATCTCAAAGCAGAGCTAGCCCCCCTCACTGATGCGATTCTGGCGTTTCCCGACTCTTACTATGGGAAATTCTTGGAGGCTATTGAAAAGAGCAACAAGGTTGCTGAGGTGAGTGACAGAGGAATTCTCAAAGAATCAATCTCGAATTTGGGAGAGGCTCTTTCGAAAGGTGAGTCAGTACCACTGAAGGGACTGAATGATTTACTTACAGACGCTCTTGAAAGAATGACTAAGGTTGAGGAATTCCCCGAGGAAGCCATTGATGTTGATATGACAAACACCTTTTCAACGATATCTACGCTGATTACTGAGATAGAAACAATCATAGTTGAATTCGAAAAGTCTGCTGAATCAGAGGCTGAATCCGCAAAATCAGAACTCGTGGAATTGGTTGAACTTCTCAACGATGCAAGAACAAAGGCTGAAACAGATACTGAGGCGGCTCTAGACGAAATTCAGAAGCTTGGTACAAAAACGCGATATGGTCCAGGACTGAGAGCAACAGCTCAGGTAAAACGAGGAAAACGGGATGGACGAATTGATGATACACGTTTTCATAGTCTAGTCGTGGGGAATATGCTTGTTGAAGCCAATCGTGGAGTAATCATGTTCATTCTTGGAAAAATGGGTTCAAAGACTGTAGTACAGATTGGTGAACTCATGCAGACATCACCCAAGAATATTCAGAAAGCTCTTGTGTCCATGATGCAGAGGGGCGAAGTTGAGATGGTTGGTCTGGAGGGTGATGCTCCAGTGTTCTCTAAGGTTCTTACAGAAATTCCAAACGCGACTCTAGTTCTGAAAAGAATCGTACAACAGGTTCGCGGAATTGTCAAGTCGCTTGAAGATGACATTGCTGATTTTGCGAATGCCTCACTTGATAAGTTGCAGAACCTACTCGAACGTCTACAAATCTTGGGTGCCTACGATGAAACTACTCTCTCAGAATCTATGAACAAACTTAGAGAGGCAGTTGACGATGCCACTGAGGCTGCTCTCATCTCTCAGACTTCCGATGATGCAGAGAACCTCAAACTCCTTGTTTCCGCTGGACTTGAGGCATTTACACGTTTCCGCCTGAAAATCACACTAGAAAAAGGTCCCAACCTTGTATCCGGAACCAATGTCTACGGAGAGAAACTCGACCCTGAAGTGTACAAGACCATGATGGATACGTATCTTGACAATGAGCTCGAGAGAGGTACAATCCTGATATTGATTAGAGAACTAGGAGCCCTAACAGCACACGACCTTGCTGAGAAAACCAATATCCCCCAAGACAGAATTCTCAGACATCTGCTTAGAATGAAACGTGATGAACTGCTCACAATAGCTGGCGAGAATCATGGTTACATTCTCTATGATGTACCAAGAACCCCTTCCGAGGCTGAGATCACAATACAAACGACAAGCACACTTGCTCTCCAGCTCTCTGAAGCCAAGGCTGAGCTTCAGAGGATACTGAGCGAACTAAAGGCTTCTGACATTGGTAATCTTGCAACTTCATTGGAGGTCTTCTCAAAGGCCCGTGACAAACTTGTATCACTGCGCGTGAATGGCGTTGTAATCGATGAGTCAGCACTGAACGAGGTCGAGGACAAAATCAAGTCCGCAGTCTTACTCGCCTATCGTACACGTGCTAAGATACCAAGTACGAGATCCAAGGTCACTCTGAAGGACTTGGCTAATGTTGACGTTCCCTCAGTCCTTGATGAGTATAGAAATCAGATGGGTTATGCCCCTCTACTGGGTTTTGGTACTATTGAATGGGACCAGTCAAAGTGTCTTGGATGCAAGTCCTGTGAACTTGCGTGTCCTGAGAATGCAATCGAGTTGAAACAGAGAATCGAGATCCCCAAATTCTTCGAGATCTCAGACGAGGCACTCTCACAATTACCGTCTAGTCGCTCACTCTTCTACAAGACAGTTCAGAACCTTGCCACTGTCAAGCCCTCAAAGAGCATCACCATTGATAAAGAGGCACCTGGATTTGGTTCTGTAGAGGTGGACCTCTGGCTTTGTGTTGCTTGCCGCACTTGTGTAAGACGGTGTCCTGGCCCCGAAAATGGAGCACTCGAACTTGAGTTGAAATGGAACCTTCCAGAAGTTGTGAAGCACATCACATCAACATCACCGTAGCACCACTGCCCTTTAGCAACTGACTTATACCACTTGACAAAAAGTCAGAGATAATCCTCTGAGGGAGCACAATGGTTGATTTCAAGCTAACAGATGAACAGCAAGAGCTACAGAACAAGGCAAGAAAGTTTGCGCAGGAGTATATGCTTCCATACGCACACTATTATGACAAGACAGGTGAGTTTCCTCGCCCAATAATCCAGAAATGTTGGGAGGAGGGTCTCATGAATCTCTCCATCCCAAAAGAGTACGGCGGTCCTGGTCTCGGATCTATTGAACAGTGTATCACTGTGGAAGAGATGGCTGCTGGATGCGCAGGAATGACCACCAGTATCTATGTGAACACACTAGGTGCTGAACCTATCCTTGTGGCCGGGACTAATGAACAGAAGGAGAAGTACCTACGACCACTCACAGAAGATCTCAAGTTCGTCAGTTTTGCCTGTTCTGAGCCTGGAATGGGCTCTGATGTGGCTGGGATTCAGACACGAACAAAGAAAGAGGGCAGCAACTATATCCTCAATGGTGCAAAGTTTTGGATCACAAATGCACCACATGCTGATTACTTCACAGTCTTTGCCAGTCTCGATCCAAGCAAACGCCACAAAGCGCTCTGTGCTTTCATTGTGGATGCTGACACTCCAGGTGTCAAGACAGGTCGTCCTGTTGAGAAAATGGGACACAGAGCCTCCACAACTTCCTCAGTGATGTTTCGAGATGCCAAAGTTCCAGAGGAGAACCTTCTCGGTGCTGAGGGGAAAGGGTTTGGAATCGCAATGCAGACCTTTGCTATGACTCGACCGTCAATAGCCGCCTTTGCCACTGGTCTCGCACGAGCGGCAATGGAGTATGCAAGGGACTATGTCAACAAAAGGGAGGTTTTTGCTCAGAAACTGCGAGAATTTGAGGTAATCCAGTTCAAATTGGCTGAAATGTACATGAAAATTGAAGCTTCAAGGACACTGTATCTAAAGGCTGCATGGACTACCGACAATGTAGGAGATGCTACAGTTCCCGCAAGCGTGGCAAAGGCATTTGCTACTGATGTTGCTATGGAAACAGCAAGTGAGGCTCTCCAAATTCATGGGGGATATGGATACATCGACCAATATCCACTTGAGAAGCTCTTCAGAGATGCCAAACTGTACCAAATCTACGAGGGGACGAGTGAGGTACAACGACTCATTCTCGGTCGTCATGTGCTCAGTGGGTATGAACCAGCCATGGAAAAGATTCCAAAGTGGTATAACAAAGAACCTCCAGAGTTTTAGGAGATTTTCTGATGATTGTGAAAAGACTGAAGGATCTCAAAGAGATTGTCGCACTTGATGACACTATCATTCGGGAGATATTGAACCCAAAGCATGATACCATCCCCCTTCATCTTGGATACAGTCTGGCTCACGCTACACTTCCACCGAAGAAGACCTCATTGCCCCATCGTTTCAAGACAGCCTCAGAGGTATACTATATCCTCAAAGGTGAAGGTGTGATGCACATTGACGAAGAAACCGAGAGGGTGCATCCTGGAGATACTATCTATATCCCTCCCCAAACGGTCCAATTCATTGAGAATATTGGTAAAACCAACCTAGAGTTCTTGTGCACTGTGTATCCCGAGTGGGAACCTGACGCTGAAGAACTGGTATGACCCTGTTAAGTGTCAAACAAGTCCTTTCAGAGAACGTGAGATTAATGCCTTGACAATTTTTCAAGAGATAAATCCCTCAGCAACCACATCCGCAAAGTCAAGCCTGTTGAAATATACCAGTAAGCTCTTGATTTTGTACTCAGCTGCATTTTAAACCAGAAAATCGAAAACAAGAAGTTACATACTCGGTTTTCCAAAACGCAGGCAAGCCACTCAAGTCTCAGATCTGACAATGTTCAATCTATCTAGTCTGAAGGAACTGTCTTTGTCATGTCTTCCATCGTCGAAATTATGGTAGACATCCAGCTCATCAGATTACCAACCTGCTTCCTGTGTTGTGTTTGTCACAAGACCATTTTTGGTTGGGTTCATGATCCTGCTCAACACAGAATGCTCAGACATTGTCGTCTGGCGCCTCTTGAGTGGCTTAACTATTGTTATGTATCATATGCTATTAAACCCTGAGGTGGCTGCACAACTGGTCCAAGGAGCAGTGTGGACCATGAGAGTTGAAGGTAAGGGGGGATGTTCGACCAACCTCCAGTGAAACCTGATATGGGTCGGTGCGTGCTGTCGAGGATATTGATTCTTGGTTGCATACTATCCTAACTGAAAGATTATATGTTAGGTAGAATCCCCTCGTTTAGGAATATCATGTGGAGGTCAATATACTCTGCCCCCTAAAGATATGAACATCATAGTGTTCGGATGCATGCAGTGCATGTACGCCGCCGCCGATCTTGCAGGGACCATGAAGCTGCAGTATGACACATCCGCGAGAATCATCAGAATGCCATGTACTGCGCGATTAGACATCAACTTCATTCTCAAGGCGTTGCAGGAGGGAGCTGACGGAGTTCTAGTGGTAGGATGCCATCCCGGAGACTGTGCCTACAAGACTGGGAATCTAGGGGCGGAACGAAGGGTAAGGTTCGCGAGAAAGCTCGTTGGTCAGTTGGGTTTGAATGAAGATCGTGTGAAGATGGTCTTTGTTTCAGCTGCGGAGGGTGACAAGTTTGCTACAGAGGTCAACAAGTTCGCAGATGAGATTCGAGCAATAGGACCAAATCCAATCAGACTTTGATTAAATCTGTAACTCATCGATTTGAGTCAATACCTACACATTGAACTAAGACAGGATACAAGGTACTCAAGTCTAGCACAGACCTGCCGTATTCAATTAGTTCATATTGAATGGCACGTCATTACTACTAAGAAAAGAAAGAATCTGAACAAGCTTATCAGTTTTAGAGTAGGTCGAGGGGAATCCGAAACACACCTACTAGATTTGAGTTGCAACCAGTATCTCATTTATTACTGAAATAGCAGTAGTCAGAATTGAACAGAGAAAATGAAAGAAGGGGCGATAAAGAATGAAGAAGAGCCCAAAACAACGAAGTACACTCAAGGACAGAGTCCGCAGAATATTCAAGACGAACAAACTCTGTCAGATTGCATTTGAAGAACTTGAGAACGACATTGAAGTTCAGACCATGCTTGAAGATAGTAATCGCATGGCAATAGACCGTATGGGGTATTCGGATCACGGTCATACACACTCACTAATTGTCACAATGAATGGAATACGTCTCTTTAGACACTTAATCAAAGGAGTGCAACCCACGATAGTCAAGGAAGAAACAGGTGATGCTAACGACTCAGAACTTGTGGTCACGTTAGGCTGCTATCTTCATGACATAGGAATGGTAATTGGACGTACGAGCCATGACGAGTTTTCAGTAGTATTAGCTGCTCCAATAGTTGATCGAATTTTATCGAAGGTCTATCCAAAGGACCGACATAAACAAGTTCACATCAGAAATCATGTCCTGCACGCGATATTTTGTCATGATAAAGTTTCAATGCCCTTGACAGTGGAGGCTGGGGTAGTTGGCATTGCTGATGCATTGGACATGACAAAGGGCAGAGCTAGAATACCCTTCGAGGCTGGAAGCGTCAACATTCACAGTACGAGCGCACTCGCAATTGAGAATGTGAGAATTCGAAAAGGGGAATCAAAAACAGTCCGGATTGAGGTTACTATGAACAACGCATCGGGGATTTTCCAGATTCAAGAACTCCTCGAAGAAAAGATTCGTAATGCAAAATCACTGGTTGACCACATAGAGCTCTATGCCATCATGTCACCTCGGGAAGATGTGATACTCAAGGAAGAGCTACGCGTTCTCTGATGCCAACAGTGATGAAATATCTAATGTGCCTACCCAAATGTCTAATGGTTCCACTCGCAACAGCTAATATATATGCACGATATCGAACATCTGTCGCATTCCACACCGGACTATGAAGAAGAGGCATACACCAATGCGACTGGACCCGATTGATTCCCAGATAATATCAATGCTTCAAGATGATAGTAGACGATCTTTCAGCGAGATTGCAGAAGCTGTGGGCAGAACTGAAGTGACCATTCGACGCAGGGTGAAACGGCTTGTTGATGAAGGATATATCAAACGGTTCACAGTTGTATTGGATCCACTGAAGCTTGGTCGGAAAATACGTGCCGTCATTCGCGTAAAGACAGCTATGAAAGAGGCTGCATTGATCTCCAAGAAACTTAGGGAGTTCGACGAAGTCAATGAGGCATACTTTCTTGACGGGGCCTGTGGCCTGATGATGATGGTGACCGTAGATGATCTCACCGAACTAAAGACATTCCTTGAAACGCGGCTTGGAAGAATTTCTGGTGTTGGCGATGCCGAAACCTGTATCGTGCTTGAGGAAATCAAGTCAGCCTTCTAAACTCCTGGGGGTGCATTGATGCAGTATTCACTGCATCTCTCACTCTCGGACCTGGATGTTCTTCACAAACATGCTGAAACCAGTCTTCCATCAGAGGCCGCTGCACTTCTTTTTGGCCATGTTTCAAACTCTCTGGTTGTAGTTAATCGCATCGAACTAGTCCATAATGAGGCTACTTCCAGTAAAACCTCATTCATGGTAAATCCTGAGGAACAATACCGACTTTTTGTTGAAGCAGAAGAACGGGGTGAAGAGCTTGTTGGAATATTCCACTCTCACCCTGCACCACCCTATCCTTCCACTAGGGATCAACAAAATATGGAACTCAATACTGTTGTGTGGCTAATTGCTTCAAAAGAAAGTGGGAAATGGGCGAGTAAGGCATTTCTGATGGAGAATCACCAAATTCAAGAAGTTGACATCCATTTTGTCTGACTAAGCGCTATCGTTTGAGAGCTTTGATTGTACCGGAGGTCTTTTTTGGCTCGAATGAAACCAATTTCTTTCCAATTGAACCAATGAGGACTGCCGATGTAATTACCTTATCCAGTGAAGATGCGGTACATTGGAGGACTCCTTTCCCGTTCTCCTCGTTGAATTCCACAAGATACAGTTTCGAATCTGCGGCAGAAACCTCACCGTAGAGGGACATCAAATTCTTCCAAATCGCTGTACTAAGCTGCATACCATCTGATATGGAGCTTTCAGAATGCAGATGAAATGACAGGTATCGTCTACGTGTCTTCTTCACTTATCACTCTCCCTCCGGATGATCTCTACTCCTTCCGTAACGTAGTCAGAACTGAATCTTCTACGGTTTCTCTCTATAATATCCAATGGGACCTGATTGACAACATTTTCTGCATACTCTGGCTCCAAGCCCAGTAACCCACCCAGATGCCGCATAGCCATGGCTGATCGCATATGCAATGGATGAGTAGCACCACTTGAAAGAATGACCTGTGTCCCTGAACTAATTGCAGTTCGAACTGATTCCCGATAGGTCTTGAGGACTTTGGAACGATTCAGGCCCGTTAGGTGTAGTAATGGCTCAAATCTAATCTCAAGGGCAGTATTAGAAGCAGCCGCAAGCCGAGCCGTCGTGTCGCGAAAACGACACTCTCGAGAGGGATCTAGCGTGAGCAAATCCACCCTATGGTCCTCTGCTGCCCAGTTTGCTGTTTCTACCGAGGTTAGCTTGACAGCCACAATCATTACATTCTTTCTAGCAATGTCAACCTGCTTCTTTATTGATTTTAGACCTCTTCCAGACACATCTACTCTCTTCAGAATGGAAAACCCATTCTCCAAAGACTGGTCAGAATCACCAGTAATATTGTGCGTTGCAAAGCCTGTGAACCCTATCTGCTGCGCCATCTGGATGAACGACTCTAGTTCTTCAGGGTCTGAAACACACACCCCTAGGTCAATAACCACTAGTTTCCACCACCAGCTGAGTCAAGTCTGCGTTTTAACATTGTCATAACATCGTCCTGTCTACACTTCGGATATTGCTGGATATGTACTTGGATGCTAATAACATCAGGTCCTTTTGCTAGCTTGATGTCATTCAAGAAAGCTGCCTGCTTATCAATCCTGACAAAGAAAAGACAATGTCTATCTATCCTGCGTGACAACGAGTTACGTAGACGTCTACGGTCGCTTTCATTTAATTTCTCAAACATGTAATCAAGAGTTGCCTCACAACCATCCTTGTCTTTGAGTATAGACTCAAAAACCAGAATTTTGTTACCTGAATGTCCCTCGACCCTAGTTGACTCAAACTCCACAAGATCACGAAACTTCTCCGCATACAGGTTGAAGATTGCCTGTTTGACCCTATCTGGCACCTCTGTTGTTCGTGAGTATGTTCGAGCTTCGATTTTGGCCACGAAGGACACAATACATCCCCCAGACCAAGGAGTCACGTCTACTTACCAAGATTGCCTTTGGCACCAAGGGATGGTCGAATCTTCTCAGCTCCCCTTCCCTTTTTCCGTAGTCCCCTGCTTCTCTTCCCTGCAGACGTCAGCCCTCTGTTCTCTCTACCTTTTTGAACAGGGTCGCATATCCAGTTGATGTTCGGATCATTGTAAATCACAGGATGATTGGGATCCACTAGGATCACCTCGTGCCATACCCATTTATGATCTGATCCGACCCAGTAGGAGTTTAGGACTCTAAGATTTGGGAATTTTCTACCCACCCGCTCCTCAGCAATCCAACGTCTTGATTTCTGAGGTGTGTATTTTGTGACACCCATACTTCTGGGCTTGCGTCCCATTCTTGGTCTGGGCTTTTCACGAGGACCACGACCAATCTTGACTCTGACCACAACATATCCTTGTTTTGCCTTGTAACCTAAAGACCGTGCTCTTCCAAGACGCGAAGGTCGGTCAAGCTTGACGATGCTGCCCTGTTTTCTCCAGACAATCATCCTGCTCCTGACTAGTTCCGATCGCTCTTTCTGTTCCTTTAACCAAGTCTTGTTCATATGTTGGTATGCCGTTGGCATTGTGTTTTCCCATCCTTTGTAGTAACTATATTCGCTTTGTTTGTGGTTCAGCCTCTATGGGCCACATCCCGCGCGGACGTATCCGCCAACACAAAGGAAATGGTATGTTTCTGGTATAACCCAGAACCAAGTCGTCCCCCATTTCATTCGCTTAAAGGTGTAACGCTCTAGCTATTTGCAGCTATTTCAGACCCTCTATGACTTTTTCTGCAGTCAGCTCTCCTACTCGGACTTGTGCCTCCTTTGTTGAGGAGGCAAGGTGGGGAGTTGCGACGATATGTGGATGCTTGACAAGCTCCCAATCAAGAGGAGGTTCATTCTCGAAGACATCCAAGGCCGCACCTGCAATCTTTCCCTCATTGAGCGCTTTGAGAAGTGCCTTTTCATCCACAACACCACCACGTGCAGTATTAATCAGGTAAGCTGACTTTTTCATCATCTTGAACTCCTTCTCCCCAATCATGTTTTTTGTCTGCGGAACAAGCGGAACGTGAAGAGTGATATAGTCTGCATTTGTTATTAGCTCCTCTAACTCACACCGTCTTGTACCCATATCTATACATACTTGATCGATATCTAACACATCATAGCATAAGACGTCCATACCAAACCCCTTTGCCCTTGCAGCCACTTCACAACCTATTCTACCAAAACCGATGATTCCAAGGCTCTTATTCCAAAGCTCTGTACCTGTTAGTTTTTTCTTTTCCCAGCGTTCATCTTTCATAGAGCTATCAGCTTGGGTGACATTTCTGGCTAATGCGAACATCAACGCGAAAACCAGTTCCGCCACAGAAACAGTTGGAGCTTCAGGAGTGTTTTGGACCTCAACTCCCTTTGCCTTGGCTGCTTCCTGATCCACATTGTCAAGTCCAACACCAGCTCTGACAATAAGTCGTAATTTATCTGCAGCTTCAATGACCTCTTTCGTTACCTTCGTGGCACTTCTGACGACAACGCAATCAAAGCCCATAATCTGCTCTTCTATTGGTCCGTCTTTCTCCTTATCTCTCACTACTACTTCGAGCCCTGCTGCCTTTATCTTGGCTACAGCAGACTCTGCAATTGGATCTGCTACAAGTACACGTCCCATGAGAACAACCCTCTAAGTGTCCTGAGCTCTGCCTTTCCTACTTGGACTTAAATCCAACGGCTCCGACATTTTCTTAACCCAGCTAATCTCACACATTTGTATGAAACGACAATTGAATCCCGGAACTGTAGTGGTTCCCTGCCCAGTTGTTTTACTGAGTGTAGCTGGGGAAGATAAGCCTAACATAATCACCCTGTCTTGGGTGGCCAATGTCTGCAGTAAACCTCCTACAATCGTTGCCGGAATTAGACCTGAACGTCATAGCTACAATCTTGTTAAGGACGCAGGGGAGTTTGTCCTTAACATCCCTTCCACAGAGCAATTTGAAGGAACTGAATTTACTGGGACAAAATCTGGTCGTGATTATGACAAGTTTGTTGAAACTGGGTTTACCCCTGAACCTGCTACAAAAGTCAATGCTCCTATGATTAAGGAGTGTCCAATAAACATTGAGTGCAAGACCACTCAGATCATCCCCTTAGGTGCTCATGATCTCTTTCTTGCAGAAGTGGTCGCAGTTCATGTTGATGAATCAACACTCAATGATAGGGGACGCTTTGATGCTTCAAAAACAACACTGTTCACATACTTACCATTGAATGGACAATACTGGGCCCTTGGAAAACAAATTCCCTGAAGGCATAGAGAAGAGTACTATTGGATTGGGACCTCCACAGGATCATCATCATGCTGGCTGGGAGGTTTGATGCGTTTCACCGAATAGTAGGGGTTTGATTCGGTGATTATCCAAGCACCTGTGGGCACATGAGACTCTTTCAGAAAGATGTCAAAGGTTATTCCTGGGAACTCCACAACTATTGGATCGTGACCAAGTAGAACGAATAATCCAGTTGCCTCTCGTGCCATCTGCAACGTATCCAGTCGTGCTAACACTGGAACCCAGTCTTCTCCATCCCATTTTAGAAATGGCCAAGACTTTCTTAGAGGCCACTCCCCCTTGCTAACGAGAATGTATTCATGATCGAGGCGTTTGTAAATAGTGGGGAAGTGGCCGCATCTGGCAAGGAAGGCGCCAGCATCTTTTGCATCATCAAGGGTTGTGAAAATCTCCAACGTTAGTCACCCATCATATTTCTTCTTTCTATTATTTTATCGGGGTGGCGTCTGAGAGTACGCACTGTATCTGTATAGCTTAGATTGAACCGACAACCTGACGAATCGGTATCAATACAATCTTGAAATCCTGTTGAGATTTGGTGAGTATATATTGAGCCAAGGAACACAGTATTCGCTATTTTGAACCGTGTCCCATCATATCATTTGGATCCCTTTGCGCTTACAATTTTGATGACATCACGATCTTTGAGCTCGTGCTTGTCACTAATTCTCATCTTTGTCCTGGCATCTATCCCATGTATGAAAGACTCCATCAGGTCTGTGTGTATATGCCCTGCAAACTCTTTCGCAGTTGTACCTTCAGGAACAAGATACACATCAGGAAGCACGTTTCCATCGCTGTCTGTGAGTGAATTTGCATCATGGACTGGGTACACAGTAATCATGTGTAGATAGTCAAACACAGCCCGGTTGAGTATGTTTTGTACACCGGATCCTCCATATTTTTTCAGAATGTGCAGCCTTATCTTCTCCAATTGGTCAAGCTCAGACTCCTTCATACTTTCTGATTTAAGAATCTCAAAGTCATCATCCCCAGGAATGTATCTGATGATCCCCTTCCGCTCAAGGTCTTTCAACACTTTCTCTGCAAGGGCGCTCACAGGCACTACTAGATAGTCAGGAAACTTTTCCTGCAGGTTCCTGAAGTTGTCCTCAGCTGTAGGTCTGTCAATCTTATTAGCTGCAATGATGATGGGTTTTGCAATCTTTTGGAGTGTCCTTACGAACCCCCTTGTTTCTTCATCCGTCCATTTGTCAACAGCCTCAGACTTGAGGTTCGAGTCCCTCATTGCCCTGAGTATGTGGCCACGTGTTATCTTCAGACCTGACAGCTTCTCTAGCAATAATTCTTCGAGCTTTGCCCCCTCAGATCTAACTCGACCAGTAATTCTTCGCCAGTCCTTCTGAATGATGCCCAACATCCACTCTACCAACTCTTCTTCCAGGAATTTCACATCATCAGCTGGATCATGACTTCCCGCATCGACCTCTTGCCCTTCGGCGTCAAGACCCCCACTTGCATCCACAATATGAATGAGGACGTCAGCTTGTCTGAGGTCATCAAGGAACTGATTTCCCATCCCACGACCTTCATGGGCTCCAGGAACAAGTCCTGCAACGTCAATCAGTTTGATAGGAATCAGTCTGACCCTGTCAATACATAACGAATTCTGTGGATTGTCCTCCACTTCAAAATCGGCGCATGCACAGGTTGTGCGAACGTGGGTCACACCAACATTTGCTTCTATTGTTGTGAAAGGGTAGCTTCCCACCTTGAAATCGGTCATACACGCGGCATTTGTGAAAGAAGTCTTTCCACACGAAGGCTTGCCAACAATCCCGACACTGAAACCCATGAAATGACTCTCCGTTGATAATCATTCTATTTCCATACAATGAGATAAACGCTTCACTCTGGGACTCTCACCCAAACATCTGCATAGAATCAGCATTTGTTATTACCGATGCCTTTATATGAATCCTGATTCAATATTAATATGAATCAAGATTCATTATAATGGAGAATGAACGATGACGAGAATCTGTGTTACTTCATCTGGTCCAACACTAGAGTCAATCGTTGACCCGCGTTTTGGTAGGTGCGCCTACTTCATATTCGCCGATCCAGAAACTCATGACTTCGAGGCTGTGTCAAATGAAGCTGCCATGGTTTCAGGAGGCGCAGGAGTCAGAGCGGCTCAGACTGTGGCGTCAAAGAATGTTGAGGCAGTCCTTACAGGTAGTGTCGGTCCTAATGCATTTCCCGCATTACAAGATGCTGGAATCAAAATATTATCTGGTGTTTCAGGAACTGTCAAGTCAGCAATTGAGAGTTACAACAAGGATGAGCTCCAACAGCTAGCAACTCCAGGTCCCTCCAATGTTGGAAAAGGCCAAGGAGGTCCCGGTCGCGGACTAGGAATGGGCTACGGTTATGGCATGGGAATGGGACGCGGAATGGGTCGAGGTGGAGGCGGCAGAGGTCGTCGGAGAGGAGGCAGAAACAGGTGACTACTAGGATAATAATCCCAGCTCAAGATTTGGAGGGTTCTGAGGTTGCTGACCACTTTGGACGGGCTCCCTTCTTTGCAGTGATTGATCTAGATGATAACGGAACTGTAATCGAGATGCAAATTCACCCAAATAGAGGTGAGCACTCAGGTGGACGAGGACACGCTCATAACAATATCCAGAAGTATCAACCCCGTGCTGTAATTGTGCAGGGAATGGGGCCACGAGGAATCATGAGCTTTGAGTCTCAGAATATCGCCGTCCTCAAAGCGAACAGTAGATCCATTCAGGAGCAAATTCAGGCCTATCACCACAATGAGCTAGAGGAACTGACTGAAGGCTGTGCTGACGCTCATCATATGTGAATATGATTGATGAATCATGGGTGTGATTTATTGATCATTACAGTCGCATCTGGGAAAGGTGGTACGGGAAAGACCACTGTTGCCGTGAATCTAGCTCTATCAATAGGTTCTGCAAGACTACTGGACTGTGATGTTGAAGAACCAAATACGCATACTCTTCTCCATCCGAGTAACTCACAGACAACACCAGTGAGTGTTCCAACACCATTTGTAAATCAGGACAAGTGCACATTCTGCGGAAAATGTGCGAAATTCTGCCAGTTCAATGCTATTTTCGTGGGAAATACAAAGACAATGATCTATGAAGAGATGTGTCACTCTTGTGGGGGGTGTAAACTGGTCTGCCCAGAAGATGGAGCAATCACCGAGGTTGAGCGACCAATTGGAAAACTGCACCAATCGACGATTAGGGGGATTCATCTGGTCTATGGGGAGCTTTCCATAGGCGAACCAATTGCCACAGCTTTGATACAGGCTGTGAAGAAACAGATCAACCCTGAAGAGATTAACATTCTCGACGCTCCACCTGGAACCGCTTGTCCCGTGATCGAAACAATGCGGGGGAGTGACTTTCTAGTTCTAGTGACAGAACCAACTCCTTTTGGCCTTCATGACCTGTCTATGACCGTAGATGTGGTAAATGAATTGGATATTCCGTTTGGTGTGATAGTCAACAGAGCTGGGATTGGCGATGAGGGAGTTGTAGAGTTTTGTGAGGAGAATAGCATTCCAATCTTGATGGAGATCCCCTTCAATCGGTACATCGCAGAGCTCTATTCTCGTGGTATTCCATTTGTACAAAAGATGCCTGAATGGCGTCAGCAATTCAAAGGTCTGTATGGTCATATTGTGAGGTTAGTAGAAAATGGTGCTTGAAGTGGCAGTCATCAGCGGAAAAGGTGGTACGGGAAAGACCACAGTCTGTGCTGCCTTGGGTGTGATTGCTGATGAAGTTGTCATGGCTGACTGTGACGTTGATGCTCCCGATCTCCACATCCTCCTTAGTCCCACTTTGAAATCAAAGGCTGAATTTGTTGGTTCTAAGGTCGCTGTCATAGATGAAGATCTATGTACACACTGCGAGCTTTGCGAAGAAGCTTGTCGGTTTGGTGCAGTATCTAATGCGAAGGTAGATCCTATTGCATGTGAGGGGTGTGGTGTGTGTGAATATGTCTGTCCTGAAAATACCATCCATATGACTGACAGGCAGTCTGGTTATCTCTATTTCTCAGAAACAAGAATCGGTCCCATGGCACATGCAAAACTCTTACCAGGAGAAGGAAACTCTGGAAAACTAGTCACTGAAGTTCGAAAATTAGCTACTAAGATTGCCAAAGATAAAGACATCTCGATAGTTCTTATTGACGGCTCTCCAGGAATTGGGTGTCCGGTGATTGCAACTGTGACTGGAATAAGACTAGGAATAATCGTAACAGAACCAACAATGTCAGGAATCCACGATATGCATAGAGTCTTGGAACTCCTTAGTAGATTTAGGGTCAAGCCAGCTGTGATCATCAACAAATTCGATCTGAACTTGGAAAATACTAAATCCATAGAGAAATACTGCGCAGAAAATAATGTGGAGGTTCTTGGGAAAATAAAGTTTGACTCAATAATGACCAAATCAATGGTGGCTGCACAGACACTCCCCGAGTTTGCATCAGATCATGAGATATCTCAGCTTCTACGAAAGATCTGGAATCGCATCATAGAGAACCTTCCTAACTAGACTATGGTCCATAACTGTGAACCTATAGACCTGACAACAACCAAAAATAAGACATTGATAAAACACTTTATTGAAAAATGTAATAAGAAACCTCGCCATACCTATACTGGGATTGAAATGCACAGGCGAAGAAAAGGTGGCCGTGGTAGGTTCCCAATTCAACCCAAAATAGGACGTAAGCCCAGAGCTGAAAAGATGACTCCCGATCCCTCAGGTACGCAAGAACCAATTCACATCGACCTAGCAGAGACTGAAGTACTTCGCCTTGTTGACCTAGAGGGGCTCTATCAAGAACAGGCTGGTCGCGCAATGGGAGTTTCACGCGGAACAATTTGGAGATTGCTCGCCAGCGCCAGGGAAAAAGTAACACGGTCAATCTATGAGGGACGACCGTTAGTAGTCGGATTTCCATTCGAAGAGGACACGTGACAGACGATTGGTCGCTGGGTTTACACTCGGCCAACGTCTCAGATGTGGCCATTTGTTAAGTAGTAAATTTCTTACATTTACTTCCCTTCCCTTCCACTCCAGCATCTTCCAGTCCTGGGTATTACTAACAGTTTAGAGTGACCGCAGAGTCCATCAGAATGATGCCTTGGGACCGTTGCAATATGCGGGGCCCTCTTATATAGAGAACTTGGAATCATACACTCGGAGAGGATGACTATTCAGATGGACATGCCCAGCCAGATAGAAACTGCCACAAACTATGTTATCAGACGTCCTGGTATCCCCAGATGGTGGGACCCTGTGGCTCGACCTCATGTTGCGGTAATCATGAGAAACCCCATGAATGGTGGGGCAATCAGGTATTTTCTCTCCCAACGTGGAGAGCGAGATGGTAGAGGTCGAACGGCGCTTGATGTAGGCGATATTGACAGACTTCCAGAGGGCACTCTCCTTGAAATAAGATACAGTGCCACAAAAGCTAACCTGTATCAACTCGAGATGGTCGGCGATGTGTCATGCTGGAAATGGATTAACCGTAGTCACGGTCTCCAGAGTTTTGAAACCGATTCATCTGATTGGAACTACCGTGTAGACAGTTCACTTGATCCAAATAGCCATTTTCTATCCTAGTTAAGTTGCGTCTTGGAAGTCTATAAACAGGATTCCATTACCTTCAGATTGTTCTATATTGATAGAAACCGGATTCTTTACCTTTGACTCCCATGTTAGCTCCTATAACCTGATTAATAGGATTTGTAAAGATCTGTGCTCAAGTACTTCACACCTGAATCGACTAGTAGTGTGACCACCGTAGCACCGCGACCCAGCTTTTTGGCAATCCTAATGGCTGCAGCAACATTAGCTCCTGATGAGGTGCCTGCGCAAAGTCCCTCTTCTCTTGCTAGTCTTCTTGCCATCTCTTTGGCCTCTTCGGTTGGAATGCGAACGATTTCGTCGACAAGGCTACCATCCCAGAGAGATGGGATTAATCCGGGTCCAATGCCCTCTATGTCGTGTGAACCACTCTCGCCTCCTGACAGAACCGGAGATTCATCCGGTTCAACGGCGATAATTCTCATTTGTGGGTTATGCTCTCTCAATACCTTAGAGGTACCCATGATGGAACCAGCGGTCCCGGCCACATGCACAAAAGCATCGACTTGACCACCTGTCTGTTCCCAAATCTCTTCGCCCAATGGAAAATACCCAGACACATTGTCTTTGTTGTTCAGTTGATCAGTCCAGTAAGTACCCTGCTCGTCACTCAGCCCTCGAGCTGTTTCTATCATCTTCTCAATCAATTCTTTCGTAATCCCAAGACCCCTACTTGGGACAACTGTCAATTCTGCACCCAGCGCTCTCATGTGGTTCAGCTTTTCTTGACTGAATGCATCAGAGGAAACAACCCGGAAACGATATCCTTTGATAGCACAGATCAATGCCAAAGATGTTCCCGTGCTACCTCCCGTATATTCAACCACAGTACCACCAGCACTCAACCGTCCATCGTCCTCAGCCTTTTCAATCATGGATTGAGCCATACGATCCTTCATACTCCCTGTGGGATTCTCCCACTCCAACTTCACTAATACCCTTGCATGATCCTCAGGAACCACCTTCTTCAAACGTACTAAGGATGTATTCCCTATTGCACCCAAGGCATCTTCAGAAATCTTCACAGTCATACCTCATTTGCCCTATCTGTTTCCAATATCATAACATTCCGCGACTATAACATATTCGATTCTCAGACTCTTTCGAATAACTTTAAAACTCATGCAGGCAAAGCTCAGCTCAAGCATAGCGGGTTGGGGGCTGATTTCAATCAGAAGCAGCCAAACATTGACACTTCTCATTTTATTCATCTTAGGTTGTTCA
>JBHLOX010000001.1:0-121259 GCA_048940045.1 Promethearchaeota archaeon | reverse complement strand
CTCATACTTGTAACTGCAACAAACCCAACTCCAGCAGGTGAGGGTAAGACAACCAATTCAATTGGTATCTCAATGGCCTTGAATGCACTAGGACACAACGCAGTCGTAACTTTAAGACAACCATCTTTGGGTCCTGTGTTTGGAATCAAGGGAGGAGCTGCAGGCGGCGGAAAATCAAGAGTCTTGCCGTTTGAGAAGATCAATCTCATGTTCACAGGTGATTTTCCAGCAGTATCAGCCGCAGGCAATCTCCTATCTGCAATGATTGACAACTATATTCACCACGACCATCAACCCGAGATTGATGTCCGAAGGACATACTGGCCACGTAATGTAGACATGAACGACCGAGCTCTAAGGAAAGTGATTGTTGGTCTTGGTGGAAGATTTGACGGGTTTCCGAGAGAGGACAATTTCGTGATAACTTCAGCTTCTGAGGTCATGGCCATTCTTGGGCTGTCGAAGGACTATGTTGACCTGAAACAACGACTAGGCAACATTCTCATTGCAAGGTCTGAACAATTGAAAGAGATGTATGCAAGAGACGTCAAAGCTGAGGGTGCTATGGCCGTCATTTTGCATGATGCTCTGAAACCCAACTTGGTTCAGACGACTGAAGAAACCCCTGCGATGATTCACACAGGTCCCTTCGCAAACATTGCGCACGGAACAAATTCAATCATTGCTATAGACATTGCACTTCGACTCTTTGACTATGTGGTTATTGAAGCTGGATTCGGTGCTGACTTGGGTGCTGAGAAGTTCTTCAATATTGTAACCAGAGTTGGTGATTTCAAAGTAGATGCATGTGTTGTGATTACTACAATTCGCGCGTTGAACTATCATGGGTGCGATGACCTCCAAGCAGGTTTCCCCAACCTTGAGAAGCATATAGAGAACATCAATAACTTTGGAGTTCCAGCTGTCGTAGCACTCAATCGGTTTCCTGATGACACTGATGAAGAAATCCAGCAACTAAGATCATTCTGCGAATCCAAAGGTTGGAACATGGAGGTTTCAGAGGTTTTTGCCAAGGGCAGTGAGGGCGGTAAGGCCCTCGCGCAGACTATCCTTGAAACGATTGAAACGAATCCTGCTAAACCAATCCAGTATACATACGACCTTGAAGACCCTATTAAGACCAAGATTTTGAAGGTTGCTCAGAACATCTATGGTGCTGACGATGTCCTATATACGACTGGAGCTAAAGGTAGAATTCGCTCACTTGAGAAACGTGGGTATGGAAATTTACCGATATGTATCGCAAAGACGCAATTCAGTCTGTCCGACTCAAGAAGTCTACGATGTCGGCCTACAAATTTCGATGTTGAAGTCAATGGGGCTGATGTCAGCAATGGTGCAGGATTTATTGTCATATACATGGGTTCCATCAATCTCATGCCTGGACTGCCTGAGGAACCAGCCGCAGAAGGGATGGATGTTGATGCTGATGGGAAAATTAGTGGTATATTCTAAGAGGTGAATTCATGTCCGATGTTGAAGTAAAGCCAATCTGTGAGGATCATGTCATAAAAGGACGTCGCCTCTCCAATCGCCTCAGAAACGAGGTCAAGTTAGAGGTTGAGAGACTGGTTGAGAAACATGGGGTTTCACCCAAACTTGTTACTATCATAGTTGGTGAGGACCCAGGCTCGCAGATGTATGTTCGAATGAAACACAAGGCATCAAACAAAGCTGGAATCCTCTCTGAACATCATGATCTGCCAGAGAACACAAATCAGGCAGAACTACTCGAGCTGATCAACAAGCTAAATGCTGACAAGACAGTACATGGGATTCTTGTCCAGCTTCCTCTTCCCAAACAGATAGACGAGAAGACCATCATTAGTTCTATTGACCCGCAGAAGGATGTCGACGGGTTCTCGCCTGTTAATGTTTACCGACTCTTCTATGGCGAGGAGGATCTCAGTGCAGCTACTCCACACGGAATTGTCACTATTCTCGACCGCATTGGATGGAACGACCTGTCTGGAAAACAGGCTGTGGTGATCAACAGATCCAACATTGTCGGGAAACCTCTCATCATGCTCCTACTCAACAGGAATGCCACTGTGACTGTCTGTCATTCACGAACAAAAGACCTGTCCTCCTTTACAAGACAGGCTGATGTTCTTATTTCAGCCATTGGCAGACGTACTTCTGAAGAAGATCCTTTCTTTATTACTGAGGATATGGTCAAAGAAGGTTCTATAGTAATAGATGTGGCCACACCTCATGGCGACGTAGACTTTGAAAAGGTCAAGGAAAAAGCATTGTGCGTGACTCCAGTTCCAGGTGGGGTGGGACCAATGACCATTGCTATGCTCCTAAAGAATGTGTTAGCAGCCTATGAAGCACAGATTCAAAGGTAAAAGCTCTTTCCCAAACGCTTTTGTAGACTGACGTTCCGAGCGGGCACCGGTGAATCTTGTGAAAGTGGTTGAGTGCGTACCTAATTTTTCAGAAGGACGAGACAAGAAGATCATAGATGCCCTAGGAGCAGCCATCAAGAGTGTAGAGGGTGTCCGACTTCTAGACGTGGAGTTTGACCCTGACCACAATCGCTCAGTCTTCACATTCATTGGTGAACCACAACAAGTGAAGGATGCCGCCCTGAAGGCTGCTGAGCTTGCAGTTGAGAAGATTGACCTGACCAAACATGAAGGGGCTCACCCACGGATGGGTGCAGTTGACGTTGTGCCTTTCATACCACTCCACGGGACAACAATAGGAGAATGCATCCACCTCTCAAAGGAATTTGCAGAAGAGTTCTCCAAGAAGTGTAATGTACCTGTCTTTCTCTATTCGAAATCTGCAACACGACCGGATCGCGTAGATCTACCAAACATCAGAGAGGGTGAGTTTGAAGCTCTCAAAAACGAGATTGGTACAAATCCAGAGAAAGAACCCGATTATGGACCAAACAAGATACACCCAACAGCCGGTGCAACAGCCACTGGCGCCCGTAATTTCCTAATTGCTATAAACTTCAACCTAAACACCACCAATGTTGAGGTTGCTCAAGCTTGTGCAGATGCGGTTCGCGGAACCACAGGTGGCTTTGTCAATGTTCAGGGCATGGGTCTTGACCTCCCAGCCAAGAACTGTGTGCAGGTTTCTCTGAACCTGACACATCCCAGGCGAACTAGGATTCACCAGGTGCTTGAGGTCGTCCGTAGTGAGGCGCGCAGGTTTGGAGCAACAGTTATTGAAACTGAGATTGTTGGAATGGTGCCATTGTTTGCACTCCTGGATGCTCTCAGATATTATATCCAACCAGAGAAACTCGATGAGTCCATGATCCTCGATCTTTACTACCTGGGCGGAGAGTCTGACCCAACAAAGAAGACATTCACCGAGATGTCAATGATTGAGTTTGGAAACCAGGTTCGACGAGCACGCGCCACTCCTGGTGGTGGCAGTGTAGCTGCAGCCCTGGGCTCATTTGGGGCTGGACTTGTTTGCATGGTCACAGGGCTCTCGTTATCTGGGCGTAAGTTCGCAGGAATCAAGGATGAGATGACTGAACACAGACATGCATGTGAGTACGATCGTGGAGTTCTCATGGACCTCATAGAAAAAGACTCTGAAGCATTTGATGTCGTTATGGAAACATTCAGGCTCCCAGAAGAAACAGCTGCTGAGAAAAAGAAGAAGGAAGCAGCCACACAGAAGGCGACAATTGAGGCTGCCAAGGTTCCATTGAGGACAATGCAGCATTCATTCAATGCTTTGACACACGCGAAAGCCGCAGCTGCGAAGGGAAATATCAACGCGATTACTGATGCTGGAGTTGCTGCACATGCACTCATGGCCGCTATTGAAGGTGCTGCTTTGAATGTGAGAATTAATCTTGGAAATATCACTGACAAGTCATTCGTTGATAAGACCGCCAAGGAAGTAGATAAACTCCTGACAGACGGAACCAAACTAAAAGCTGAGGTTCTAGAGATTGTGAATGCACGGATGAAGGAGCTTGCTGAAGGAAACTAGATTGTCCTCGTGAGAGTGACTCCTCTTCCCACCTTCGCAATATATGCAGTTCCACCCACACTCTCAATTGAAGATGCGACTTCTTGTTCGCATCCAACGGCATATGCCATCATAGATCCACCACCGCCACTTCCATTGATCTTGCAACCAAGAGCTCCTGCATCATAGGCTGCAGCAATCATTCTCTCAATTTTAAGCGTGGAACGATCCAAATCATCTCTCAATATTCTGTGATGCTCTTTCAACATCTCTCCAAGTGCATTGTTGTCCGGAGTAGGCTCATTCAATAGACTCAAAGCCCGATTAGTGAGGTCTCTATTTCGTAGCGAGGCTTCTGCCATACCTCTCTCCTTACTCGGCACTCCTTCTCTTAGTTTATACACTTCTTTGATAGAGGTTGTTCTTCTGTCAAAAGATTCTATTTCCTTTCTAATTCTCTCAAACTCATTCTCAACTGTGGTTCGGATATACCGCAGGTCACCAACTGTGTCCTCTTTTTGTTCTCCCGAATCGCCTATGACAAACGAGCCCAGCTCAGCTGGAAGTTTGGTCACTCTATTTTCTACTGTGTTTACATGAATGACTCCACCAAACGTTGATGCATAATGGTCCATTGTTCCACCGCTTTCACCAAATTCAGTAACCTCTGCATCATATGCCCTCAAAGCAATCTCATCAAGTGGTAGACTTTCTTCAGACATCTCTAAAATAGTCCTAATGGCCCCAACAGTCATTGCAGATGAGCTTGATAGACCTGCAGCAATAGGAATTGTACCTTTCACATGCAAATCCCATCCCTGTTTTGGACTAATCCCCCTTCGCGCCATCACGTTGAATGCGCTTCTGATGTAGTCTCGCCTTGTTCTATACTGAATCTCATCATCAAGGGAGAACTCGTCTGATTCATTGAGATCGAGATACTTCACATAGATTGTGTTGTCCTCGCGTGGCTCTGCAACAATTTCTATTGACATATCTATAGCTGCTGCAATCACATCTAGCCCTAGGTAGTCGCTATGCTCGCCAAATAGGCAGACTCGTCCAGGTGCAATCACACGAAAAGAAAGTAGAGAATCGTGGCTCAATAGACTAGTTTCCTCCATGCATGAAATTTGGTTCTCATATACTTCCTTATGGATTCTTCCTGAATCTACTTCTGCTCAAAAGCCAGCTTCACTGCTATTTCGATATCCTCAGGAGTGACTCCTGGCGACTCGATATTGTGTTTAGAATACGCCTCATTGACCTTCTCGAGAATATCTCCATTCTCGGTCTTTGCACCTTTGAGTGTGTTCTCAAGATTGGCGATGGCATCCATAGGTAGCATGAAGAAGTCACCGCTGATGACAACCTCATTCAGTCTTCCATCAACCTCCTCCGCCGTAACCCTCATGAGTCCACCAGGAGCTTTGTAATTGGAGGTTCCAACCCGTGTTGAGGCTGAGATTCTGACAGTCCTGGCATCCAGCCTTCCACCACGCCTCCAGTGCAACCACTCATCAGACATGTACTTAGGTTTTAGTTGCTCAACCTTCTCTATTTCCCACTTGTTGAATTTTCCAGGGATCAACTCAATGTTGAGGGTCTCTTCATAGAGACGAAGTAAGTCTTCTTTCACTTCAGTCCGGTCTGGCATTGAGCCTGTTTCAAGAAGGACAGTGGACATTCTCTCTCTAAGACTTTGGGCAATCTTGTCTCTGAATTTCTCATCAGGCACTTTCAGGACCTTGACCATCATATCGAAATTGAAGTCGAAAATCATGTTCCCGACCAGAATCCTTGCATTACCTATATCTCCAGCGCCATTGCCTGAAATCTTCTTTCCCCTAGCAATGATGTCATTCACAGGCTTGAACTCTGCATCTATACCAAGATTCCTGTACGCTTGCACAGGAGCCTCAAGAAACTTGACGTAGTAATCATCAATCTTCTTTGGTGTGGTGGGGCTGTCTTGCCTTCCAATTAATTGATAGAACATCTGCCCATCATCCAGATATACTCCGCCACCTCCAACTGTCCGCCGCGTGTAGAATATGTCATTCTTTTCACAGAATTTGGTGTCAATGTCTGCATCGATTTCTTGGAAGTAGCCCAAACTCACAAGAGGTTTGGCTGGCCAACAGATAATGAGTGTGTTCTCAGACTCTCCTTCAGTTATTCCTTGAGCAATCATATCATAGTTGATCTGGGTCTCGATTGGGGCGATTGGTCCCAAGTCGAGAAGCCTCCAAGTCTCAAGTGTCATAGGCAATCGCCACTTTCAGTCTCTTATATGGGTTACCAAATGAAACCATATGTAGGGATGCTAAGGCATAAATGGCTCCCAGAGGAACCTCGCTCGATTCTGATGATTGAAGCCATCGGTTTGAAAAAGATGTTCAGCGAGTTTACTGCAGTTGATAACCTCTCTTTTCAGGTGAATCCAGGTGAGATCTATGGCCTCCTTGGACCCAATGGTTCAGGAAAATCTACCACAATGAGGATGCTGCTTGGACTTTTGAAACCTACTGAGGGTACTGCGAAGGTGATGGGCTTTGACATCAGAACTGAGATTGTTGAAGCAAAGCTCATGATGGGATATGTTCCGGAAGAACCTATACTACCTGAGCGTCTGACTGGGTGGGAATATGCTAACTACGTGAGTGACATATGGCGGGTTCCACGAGGTCCTGATAGAGAGGAAGAACTCGATGAGATCCTAACATTGTTGGACATAAAGGATGCCAGCGATGACCTGATTGAAACCTACTCCAAAGGAATGTCCCGTAAGATCAGCTTGGTTGCTGCGCTTATTCATCAACCCAAGGTCCTTATTTTAGATGAGCTGCAGGCTGGTATAGATCCAAGAGGTGCAGCAACAATAAAGGAGATTCTAAACGGGCTCAGGGAGAAGGGTGCCACGATCCTGATGAGCACACATATCCTAGAGATTGCTGAGCAGCTCTGTGACAGAATCGGGATAATCAAAGATGGTAAGATGGTTGCAGAGGGCTCAATGGATGAGCTCCGTGTCCAAGCAAAGGGCGAGAAATCCCTCGAGGAGATTTTCCTGTCATTGACTGGGGGGCCTGACATGCAGAAAATTGCTGAGTATCTTGGTGACGTGAAGTGACACTCTCCGACCTATGGGTCCTGCTCAGACAGGACCTGACTCAGAGTTACAGAGTTTCTGGTGCAAAAGGGAAGAGAACTGAACAGAAGAGTTTGCTTCGTAGACTTTTCGCCCCAATCGCAGCCGTAGCTTTTGGGATTATCATCATTTTGGGTGTCGTCTGGCTTGTTCCTCAGTTTGGATGGGAGACTCTAGATACTCTTCTGACAGAAAACATGGGGGCTGGATCATCGTTGTTCAATGTCCTCCTCTTGTTCTCCTTCATTGGTTCCATAATGGTTAGTGCCACAACTGTTGGAAACTCCTCGAGAATGGAGTACCTCATGACAATGCCAATCGCTCTCCGCACTCTGTTTCTTGAGAAGACAATCGTCGTGATTATCTATAGTTCTGTGTTCTTCCTAGTGATTGGAACTCCCTTATTCATTGGTCTTAGCATCGTTTCTAATGCAACTCTTGCATTCCTCTCAATTCCAACATTTGTAGGGATGATGCTTGTGCTCTCAACATTAGGAGTTTCTATAGGAGGTCTGATTGGACTTCTGTTTTCCCGCCTTCTGGCTGGAAGACGCAGACTCAAGCAGATCGGCTGGTTCATTGCAACCTCTCTGGCTGTTCTTGGAAGTGCCCTTTACTACTACTTCATTTTTCTCGATGAGGGATTTGCTAACCTATTTCCAATTCTGTTTGAGATTGCAGAAGCTCTTGGTTTCTCATCCGGTATCAGTCCTGGTGCAGCAACAAGTGCTCTATCGCTAGGTTTCCTGGTTGGAGAGCCAATAATCATTAATGATGTCTTTCTTGCGTTGTTCTATTCTGCTCTTGCTGTTTTTCTTGTGAATCTGAATGCATACGTCAGCGAAACCGCACACTATAGCGGATGGCTTGCAAGTGGGTCAAAGAGAACATCAAAGGACAAGGCTCCAATAGCTCACGATACCTGGAATCCCCAGACCATTCCAGGATTCACGTTCAACACTGCAACAAGTGTATCAATCTGGTACAATATAACTAACATACGTAGGGAAGGTAGAGTATTCGCGAATTATCTCGTAGGTCCCCTCAGGTTCGTAGTCTTTATTCTGTTTGGAATATTCGCTGGAGGAGAGCTGATAATGGGCTTTACGCCATTCATTGTTATTGCTATCACTGTTCCCTTCGTCATATCATATGCTGTCAGTTTTTCAGGTTACGAGCTTGTATACGAGGGACGTAATCTCATGAATCTCCAACTTGCTCCATTAAGTATGTATGACTATGTAATGGGAAAGGTATATAGCTCTGCTCCATTTGCTCTTGTCGTGAGTACAGCTACTTCAGTTCTGGTCACGATAATGGCTCCAAATCTATTGATGTACATCCCTGTAGTGATCCTCTCTGCGGTCTTCATCAATCAAGCAGCAGGGGGAATCGCGGCAAATGCAGCAGCCATAGGTGGTGATTTCCGTGCCGAACGGATTGTCACCAGACAGAGAGGTGCATCTGTCCAAATGCCAATTCGTGGATGGTCTATACTACGTGCGCAACTGCTTCCAAACTTGATTGGTTTTGCAGGACTGTCTGCAATTCTAGGTCTAGGACTCCTCCTGGGGCCACTCTTCGCTTATGCTGCTCTCTTGCCATTTGGAGTTATTTGCTTGGGTCTATCTCGACATTACGCTCGGAGTGCAGGTGTCAGATTGACTCAAATTGAGGCATCAAAGTACCTTTAATGAGCTATAATTCCAGGTCCCCGACGACTTTGGCCGGTGGCAAGAGCATATCACAGTCAAAGTACTGCCCTATCATTGGAGTTTCAATCTTCACAGGACTTAGATCATCATTAGGTCCGCCTGAAATCTCAATCTTGACCTCGCCAGACCGTCCGTTCTTTATCGTGTACTCAAGATAGGTTGCCGTCAACACAGCCAGGTCGTAGCCCTCTCCAGATGTACTTGGAATGACCTTGGCATTGATGTTAGGTCCACTATCTATCCATGCACCCTCATCCTCCATCTTGCAACTGGCCCTGTAGATTGTTGTCTTGTCCCTCACAACCTTCCCTGTGATAGTATCTTTTCTCCAATTCAGAGATATTTTCGCTATTTTTCTTGGGTATCCCCAGATCTCACGTCCTGATACCTGTGCGATCTCTGTGTTCACATAGTTGTAGGCGAAGTAAACACCAACCTCTTCTTCCTTGGTTTCTGGATTGTCAAATACACACTGGACCAAAATCCCTGACTCCATGAAGGTGCCAGTTTCCTTGCAAGGCATCTCCCCAAACATCAGGGCTGCGAGAGGCATCTGTGAAGGTCGTAATGGAGCCGGTAGCAAGTCCTGTATTGCATCCTCTGGTGGATTAAACAGTGCTAAGAACAATCTCGAATTGATATAGTGGAATGGCGGCATTGGATATGCTGGTGATAATAGTGGTGTACTCGTCCCCTTTGTCATAATGGCTCACATTTCTTGTCTATGAAACCTGATTATTGAATCTGTCGAGATTACAATTTTACTTTCTTGAATATAGCCGGCCAGACGAATATCCCAGTAACTGCAACCAAGCAATACCGCAGCGCGCGTAGCCAGATTTCTTCCGTAGGAAGAATGAACGCGAGACCGTACATTACGCTGATAACAAGTAACAACCCGAATACAACCCGCAATACTAGACGCCACATCTGTTTATCATATGGTTCATTCGTGAAGTTCACAAACCTCCTCTCAAGAATGAGACCTATCGCGAAACCCATCGCCAAGCCTCCATATGCTCCAAGGTTGTCATTGGGTGGTTGTGGAAGTACTGCTGCAATCAGAGTCAGCAAGAATCCGACGAACAAGAAGACAAGTAACAGATGTTCTGTCTGGTATCGCGATAGGTATTCCCTGGCTGGTTTTTCCAAGTATACAAACAGAGTCACGAGAACAATACCAACTGCCCACCCAAGGAGCACATCTCCAAGATAGTGCACGCCGAGGTAGATTCGTGATACTCCAATCATTCCGACTAGAATGACTGCAATGAATGCCATCCACCATGTCCTGATTCTCGAAGTAAGCCATCCATAGAGTGTTGCTGAGTTTTGGGCATGACCACTAGGAGTACTGTAATTGGGAGGGTCTGCACTCGGATGCCAGTTACTCGCTGGTGGTCTATCTTTGGCAATTATCACCTTTAGGTAATATTCTGTGAATATTGATACAATGAGAACGCACGTAAGAATGATGGCCTCTCTCTTGTTGTATGCCCAGTATGCAATCAATAGTGCAACGACGTAGAATAGTGTACTACCAAGTTGAGTGAACAAGAAGAAGAAGTCCCCTAGACCTGGTAGAACATCTCTAAGGACATCAGTGAACCCCGGGTCAAATATCATATCTATTCGCCTCTCAAGCAGGAGGGACTCTTGTATGAATTTGGCGAGAGAAAAGTCTGTTTGTGCATTGACAAAACCTTATAGGGTGACCTGGTTCCATCAACGCTCGAGGAGGTTCTCTATTGGTCTTTGAGAGCTTGGAGCCAAAACTTGTTTGGGAGATATTTGAAGAGGTCTTCACAAAGACACCTCGAGAGTCTAAGAAGGAAAACAAAATTCGCTCGAAGCTGAAGAGCTGGATTCCAGAACGTGCAAAATCACATGGAATTGAGATTGATGTGATTGAGGATGAGGCGGGTAACCTACTCTTCAAGAAAGGTCCAACGAAGGGCATGGAGTCCACTCAGCCAATTCTCCTCCAGGGTCATATGGACATGGTCTGTGAAACTGACAGACCTGATGGATTTGACTTCGACAACAATCCTATTCCTGTTCGTATTCAGGACAATGGTGAATGGGTTGATGCTGATGGTACGACACTTGGAGGAGACAATGGAATTGGATCTTCGTTAGGTCTCGCTTTGCTACTTGATCCGGAAGTTCGACATGGTCCTCTCGAGCTTCTCATAACAGTGGACGAGGAAACCGGTCTTGTAGGTGCTTTTGCTCTTGATCCAGAGAAGATAGGAATCAAGAGTAAACTGATGGTGAATGTTGACTCTGAGGAACTTGGTGTTATCACAATTGGTTCCGCTGGCGGAGGTGACACTGACCTCGTCAAGAAGATCAAACGCAAAGAAGTGACCGGAAACGCCACTTTCTATGATTTGATAGTTTCAGGTCTTGCTGGCGGCCATTCAGGTGTTGATATCCATAAACATCGAGCCAATGCGAACAAGCTTGTTGGAAGAGTTCTATCAACTATAATGGCTGAGATGAATGTTCACCTCTGCAACTGGAACGGAGGAAACAAAACGAACGCCATTACTCGTGAAGCTACAGCTAAATTCGCTGTAGAATCAGTCAAATCTGCAAGAACAGAAGAGCTGCTGAAGTCTGCTGCTACAGACTTAAAGGCATACTACAAGGAGATTGAACCTGACATCCATATCAGTTGGGAGAAGGCATCTGCAGAACCTGCTTTCTCACTTGAAGAGTCAAAGAAGATAATCCAATCAATAAATGCCATGCCACATGGACCAATACGATTCTCTCCAAACGTTGAAGGCCTTGTAGAAACCTCGAACAATGTTGCAGTGGTTAAAACAGACGACTCTGAGGTTTCAGTGCTTCTGTCTTCAAGAAGTAATGTGGACTCTGAACTTGAGTCATTTAGGCAGGCTATTACAGATCTTGCCGAGTTGAGTGGGTGGGAGGCTACTAAGAAGGCAATATACCCTGGATGGAAACCCGAACCAAAGAATCCGTTTCTTGCTTTTGTCCGGAAACATTTCGAAGAAGTCACAGGTAGAGAAGTGAAGATTCAAGCAATTCATGCTGGTCTTGAATGCGGTATTATTGGGGCCAAGATCCCAGGAATCCAGATGGTGTCAATTGGTCCACGCATGGAGAATGTGCACACTCCGAATGAGCGACTTAAAATTGTAGATGTTGAGATAATCTACAATCTGCTGAAAGCGTTGGTGGAGGATCTTCCCAATCTCAAGAGATTAGTACTCAGGTAAGGTCAGTAAGGCCAAGCTGTTCTAGCTTTTTCTTTGATGGTTTTCCTGATTTCCTGTCCCAGTTTCTATATTTATACCATGTATTCAGCTGTTCCTCTATGTCCGGTACATGCCCTTCTGTGGCTCCCTCAAGGGGTCTCAACACGAGTTCTGGTAATCCTTCCTTATTTGAATCATAACCAAGCTTGAGATTGAGCAATCGCATCATGGTGAATATCCGCTCACCAGTCAGTACTAACTCATCAATATCCATATCCCACCCTGTTGCCAATTGGAGGAGCTTCAATAGCTGATCTCCATCAGCTGGGTAGAAATTGCACAACACAGAAGAATTCGTCAGTGCTCGAAAGTCTTGAAGTCTTGCAACTAGATCCGCTTCATTAAGAAACCTGTCCTCACTCTCAATTTGGAACGCTTCATTGGGTTGTCCCATCTGAACATTATACATGTCTGCACTCATGTGACAAGCACCACGAGGAGATGTCGCATAGCCGATGGCATGTCCTGAGAAACCTCTTGGATCGTGCATTGGTAGCTCAAGCCCATTCACCTGGACTGCAAGTTCTGAAACGCCAAACTTTTCTCCAAACTCATATGATCCCTCTGCCATTATCTCTCCAATACCTACACGCTTTGCTATTTTCTCGGCCAAGGCGACTGCAGAATCTATCTCGCCCCAATCTGGTGAAATCCCATCTAGATCATCTGCAGTTATTTTGCCCTCCTTGAAGAGGTAATATGCAAAAGCGATTGTGTTCCCACCAGATATTGTATCTATCCCAAGTTGATTGAGTATCCTGTTTGCATATGCCACAGACTCGACATTGTTATTGAGAAGAAGAGAACCCATAGTCCCAGTCACTTCTAGCTCTGGTCCCGCATACTTTTCCATCTTGTACTTGCCCTTTGGAATCTCAATAACTCTTCCACAGCCTATTGGGCATCTGTAACAGGCTGACTTGCCTACCAAGATTGTCTCTCGAACTGTGGTGCCACTGAGATTGTATGTGTCAAAATCAGGAACTGTGTAGTACCCCGCAGGGAGTGAACCCCACATCATGCTGGCCATATCGGTGAATCCAGCTGTACCTAGGTCTGAATACATCCGAAAGGTAGGATCTTCTTTCTTGTCCTCGTTCAGTTCAGAAGCATACTCTTGCATGCCTTTCTCATCTGCTACTGGTATTTTGCGATTTGTCCCTTGAATCACTATTGCTTTCAGTTTCTTGAAGCCCATCACCGCGCCTTGTCCTGTTCGTCCTGCAGCTCTATAATGGTCCACAATGATATTCGCGTACTTTACGAGATTCTCTCCCGCAATTCCAATTCGGGCAATTCCTGCATTCTTGTGACCCGTTTCTTTTTTCAGCTCAGCCCATACCTCTTCAGTGTTTTTTCCCCACAGATGTTTTGCATCCCTAATCTCAACATCTGAGTCCTCTATAAGAAGATACGATGGTTCTTCAGCCGCTCCAGTGATGATGATTCCGTCATATCCTGCAAACTTCAAATCTGCACCCAAGTGGCCTCCTACTGTACTGTATCCGAGAAGCCCAGTCTTTGGAGACCTGGAGCAAAATGTTGACTTGCTACCGGTTGGTGCCATTGTGCCACACAGTGGACCAGTAAGATATAGAAGTGGATTCTCTGGACCTAGTGGGTCCGTGTTTTTGTCGACCATGTCATATAGTAGACGAGCTCCCAGTCCTGCACCCCCAATGAACATTTTCAATAGCTTTTCATCAAGAGCTGTCACAGAAGTTGAACCTGCACTCAAATCCACCCTGAGAATCTTGCCTCGATAGCCCTTCAAAATGAATCCTCCTAGAAGTCGATAGATGTTCCATCATACATATACTGGTACATTTTTCGAATCTCTTTGCTGTCTATATTTCGTGGATTCATAGTTAGACTGGTGTCCATCATCGCGAATTCAACCATTTTTTCTAGAGCCGCGTTGAAGTCTTTCTTCTTGGTACCCGCCTCCTTGAAACTTTGTGGACAACCTATTTTTGTCATAAATTCACGAATTGTAGAAGCAAATTTCAGAGATACTGTTTCAGGTTTTTTCCCTTTTATCCCGATCATTTGTGCTAACTCTGAGTATTGCTTCGCAGTTTCTTCATTCTCTTTACCTCTGCAGTTGAACTCTATGGTATAGGGAAGAGCCATACCGACTGACATCCCATGTTGGATTCGCAGCACCGAACCTGTGCTGTGACCAAGTGAGTGAGCAAGTGCTGCCTGTGAGTTGCCAAAGGACATGCCAGCAAGACAGGCGGCAATTTGCATCTTTTCTCTTGCCTCAATGTCGGAGAGATTTTCAATTGATTTTGGGAGCCACTCAAAGATCATCTTTACTGCTTTGAGAGAACATCCATCTGAGAAGTCATTCTTCCATACACAGACATACCCTTCCACAGCGTGAGTAAGAGCATCCATAGCTGTATACACGGTCAACTCTTTTGGTAGCCCAACTACAAATTCGGGGTCTAAGATTGCCATATCCGGATGCAATTCCCGATTGATAGTCCCAAACTTTCTTCCAGTTTCATCCTCACGTATGACAATTGCCTTAGTTGCCTCTGAACCAGTTCCAGCTGTCGTTGGAATACATACTAACTTTGCCTTCGCACGCAGACCTAATTCATCGAATGGAGTTAGAGCCGGTAGTTCTATACTAGGATTCTCATAGAGTATCCACGCAGCTTTAGCAGTATCCATGACACTTCCTCCACCTACTGCGATGATCCAGTCTGCTCCGAACCTTTTGATTGCCTCTGCTGCAGATTTGACTGTGGAGATTTTGGGATCCGACTCCACACCATCCCAAATCGCAACTTCCCATTGCCTTTCTGTTAATATTCTACAGACCTTTTCAACAAGACCAAGACTATTGATCACACTGTCAGTCACAATGAAGGCTTTCTTCCCATCAATCGTTTCAAGCTCGGTTAGAGCATCTTCTCCAAACACAATATTAGGTGTGAAAAAACCACCAGACCATGATAACCACCTCTGAATAACACGTGAAATACTAGAGTTACTCCCCTTTATTTCCTCGTACCGATGGATATCATTCTTTAACAATGAACTTCGGAACATGACCAAGCACTTCTGCAGCTTCAGAAATGATTCCTTCTACTAGTTCTGCAGTGGAGGGAAGGTTCTCAATCCTACCAGAAACCTCTCCTCCAAACATTAGTGCTGTGTCCTCTTTCTCATCCATGAGGTCTTCGAAACCAGTCCTTTCAAGATCCAAGATCATCTCATTTGAGTCCAGTGGCTCACCTAGGTAGAAGTTAGGTAGGTCTTCCAAGGTCTGCTCAACAATCTCCTCTGCTCTCCTGTTCCTGAGAAACCTCATTGGACCAAAGAGACCTCGCCCTACCAGAGTCTGACGCTCCTCTCTTTGTAAAATCGCCTGTTTCCACATTGGCTCAAAATCGCTCTCCTTTGTGGCAATAAACCGGGTCCCCATTTGTACTCCTACTGCTCCCATGCACAACGCTGCAGCAAGCGTTGAACCATCACAGAAACCTCCTGCTCCAACTACCGGAGTCTTTACAGCCTTTGCAACTGCTGGAACGAGGACCATGGAATGAACTGGGTCCCAAGAAACATGTGCTCCTCCCTCATGTCCTGACGCCACAATGACATCAGCTCCAGCAGCCTCAGCTTTCTTCGCATGATATACAGAGGGTACAACGTGAATCCAGATGAAACCCTCATCCTTGAGAGCTGACCAAGGCTTGGGATTTCCTGCTGAAGTAACAACCACCCTTAGCGATCGTTCTGTGTCGGAGTCTGCTTTGCAGGACTCAATTGTTTGTTCAACGAACATCTGGGATGCCAATATGAACTCCGCGGCCACAGGAATGTTAACACCAAAGATTCCTCCCGAGGGACGAGTTTCCTTTGTAACCGCTTCAATTGATTTCTGAAGAATCACGGCGGGAGGATCTGTTCCAAATAGCCTTGTAGCATCAAGTGGAGCAGCCTCAGGTATAAGCGTGGCTGCCATACCAATACAACTGATAACACCAAGGGCACCTGCATTTGAAACCGCAATTGACAGCGCTTCTGTTTTATACGGGCCCATGCCTCCCTGAAGGATTGGATGTTTGATTCCGACTACGTCACAGAGTTCAGTGTGAATGAGAGCCATACCCCTCCATCATCACAACCCGCGATTTAAGTCTCTACTCATCGAGATATTTTGTGGGAACCTGCTTTGTAGTGGCCACAAGCTCAAGAGCCGCTTTTGTGTAACGCATGACCTTGCCCATATCTCCATCAAGTTTGAACTTACGCGCCATGATCCCCTTTATTGGGTCAATCTTGCCATCGAACAAAAGTTTCCAGTTCTTTAGCGGTCCTGAATAAGTGAACTCTGCCGTGTCATCTGGACTCGCCATTCTTGCCGATCTGCATTTGCCATGCCAGAGGTCCATGTAGAATCTGATTGGTTCTTCAAAGGACCCTCCAATATCAGTGATCTCAAAGACAAAGTCGCCTTCCCATGTCTTGGCCGCGTCCTCGTAACGATCATTCTTGTTCAAGAGTTCCATGTACAGTTCTATCCACTCATCTGAGGGGAAAACGAGTTCGTCACCCATTTCCTGTCATCTCCAGTATCTTCTCTCTATAAATTGTGAATGAAAAGCCTTCTGGATTCACTCACTTATTGATTATCTTGAGTTTCAGGTCCATGCTTGATGCCAATTTCACTTGGAAATCTAAATCTCCAACCGTGTTCACATGATGAGCATCACTACCCAGTGAGAAAACACAACCATATGACTTTGCCATCTCTAGAAATCCAACATGCTCAACAGAGTATCTCCCGTTCAGTTCAATAGCGACTCCTGCTTCAGCGAGTGCTTTCGCGGCAATCCTCCCATCCTCCTCACGATAAGAAGAGAGATACCCGTCCCAATGTCCCAGAATCTGAAACTCCTTCCTTCTCAAAGATTTGACCAAGGCGGATGCCCAACTCGTGGAATCAGTGAACCAATGAAAAGATCCAATTACGAGATCGAATTGCTCGAGTCCCCCGGCAACAGGCGCTAATTCTCCATTAGACTGAATATCTACTTCGGCGGCGTCTAGGATTTTGAGGTCTGGAAACTCATTCCTACCTGTTTCAATCTCATGACGTCGTTGCTCGATTAGGCTTATTCCTCCCTTTCGAGACCCCATGGATGGCCAGAAGTGGTCTGCGATAGCAATTGTCTTGAGTTTAAGAGATACAGCGCTCTGTACAATCTCATCTACACTCGAAACTCCATCAGAGTAGTCTGAATGTATGTGAAGATCCTCTAAACCGCCAGTCATTTCATTCAGTTGAATTTGTTTGTCAATTTAACTCAACCTCTTGCTTAACACTCGTTTTGTCTTTTGGAGGTGTTTAAAATAAGATGTAACCA
The DNA here is from genome assembly GCA_048940045.1 of Promethearchaeota archaeon. Taxonomy (GTDB): domain Archaea; phylum Asgardarchaeota; class Thorarchaeia; order Thorarchaeales; family Thorarchaeaceae; genus SMTZ1-45. The sequence continues at coordinate 103,741 of JBHLOX010000001.1, read as the reverse complement.
AACTAGTTACTAGGAGCGGTGGGTGAATGTCAGACAAGCTATTCCTTGTTGTACGTAGTGCAAAAGCACCAGCAAAAAACTATCATTTCATCTTCAAGACTCATGCAGATGAAGGGAGTGCTTTCTTTGAGAGAAAATCAAATCTGAAATGGATTGAAGAGATAGATCAACCTGTTCGGATTGATATCAGCTCTAACTGGTTGACAGAGGTTGATCTGAGTCCACTGGGATCCTGCAAGGATCTAGAATATCTAAGTCTCGCTGTGAATAAACTCGAATCAATCGATCTAACACCCCTTCAGAATCTCAAGCAGCTAAGACATCTCGATCTTTCTCATAACAGGTTGAAATCCATTGACCTCACACCACTAGCTGGTTGTGAGAACTTGGTCTATCTCTATCTTCAAGAGAACATGTTCCCCGAGGTCAACATAGCTCCTCTTTTTGGACTCAATCATTTGACAACCGCTGTTATTCAGCTAGTACGTCGAGGTACAAGACCAAAAATCATCATGGATTCCTACATGAGTAATGTTCCACCAAACCTCAATGATATTCTCTTCTCATTTTTTACTGGAAGGAGGGCTGGGTTTGTACCGGACTGGCTCTATGACAAAAATACCGAGATCGAGTACTCTCCAAAGTGCTACTCTGAACTTGTTGCTGAATTCGGATGGGCTGCAGTGAAAAAGCACTTAGTAACCCTGTCAAAGAAACTGAAAATTGGAGTTGAATTCACTGCACAGAAAATCCTTCTTGACGCCTTTGGCATACCAGAACTCGCGTGTTACGATGGGAGAGTTCGTGATATTGTAAAGTTCTTGCCAACCCGTGGTAGCTACGAAGAAGGGGTTCGAAAGTTGTATTCCGAGATGGTAAATCTTCTAGAAACTCAACTAAAAAGACGAGGGAGCACACTGTATTTCGACACGGACACTTTGTCCACAACTCCAGGTAGTGTTCTGCTTCCAACTGTTCTAGCACGAAGAAATGCAGAGATGCATGAAGTTGTTCTCTATAACCGGTCTGGAGAGATCGATCTATTCCCTCTTTGGCTCACTAGCTATGGCTATAAAATCCTCAAAGCCTTGGGTCTCAAGAGGTATGCGGCTGAATCCCAAATTTGTGAAATCAACAAGGCTTTGAAAGATATCAACCATGAGCTCTCGATTGAGAAGGTTGTATATGATGAGCGAGAGAACAAAACACAAGAACTCTCAATAAGCCATGCGATTCAGAGCCATGTTCGTAAGACTGTTGCCACATAATTCTTGAACGATCTACGCTTAACTAGGAATGCATAAATCCTCCAATTTTGGTTTGGGCTCAGCCATTTGTATCAACTATTAGGTTCACGCGGAAGTGCATATCTTGGATGAACTAGACAGGAATATTCTGACTGACCTAGAGCGGAATTGCAGAATCAGTTACCAAGAACTCTCGCGCAAGTATGGAATATCCGCAAACGCAATCCGACGCCGTATCCTAAACTTGGAGGAATCTGGAGTCATCTCTGGATATTCAATATCTCTCGCTCCAGCAATGACAGGGACTGACTCTGTGTTTGGTCTCTTGTCGACTAATGGCTCTAGAGATGAGGTAGAGATGGTGGAGGTTATAGGGTCGAGTAAGTATGTCCTTGCGGCAGCAGCGTATTCTGATGGGGTTTATGCGTTTGTAGCTGAGTATAATGGACCAGAGGAGCTTCAGGAACTTGGCTCATTTCTAAGAGGACTCGATAGTGTTGAAAATGCTGAACTACATACTTTCATTCGGAGCTGGGGCACTGAGATGAAACTGACCAAGACTCATCTCCGTGTTCTCGAACCACTTCTCGAAGATCCCAAATTGGCAGTAGTTGATATTGCACAAAAGACCGGGCTCACAGCTCGCAGGGTTAGACGTCTGCTTAGAGAGCTTGAAGAGGGAGGATCTCTTCGTTTCAGTGCCTTGACTGAACTGGGAGCAACAACGAGTCTACCTTACATCGTTCGGATTCTCTGGGATGAGAAGACTGCTACTTATGAAACAATCACTGAGTATCTACAGAAAGAGTATGCACTCCAACACTGGGAAACCTACGTTTCAGCTACTGAGCCGGTGATCTTCTCTCTTCTCGTCGCTGATGATATCACTGACCTCACTGAGACCGTTCGCTCAATTCGACAGAGTGAGCATATTACCAGCGTAAAAGCCCTAATAGCCGGTTATCACAAGTATTTCTCAAGCTACCGCCATGAGAAACTGGTTCAGATGGTGAGAGAGAGAAAATAGTATTGGGAACAAATATAACAGGATTTGGACTTCTTCGACCTTAAGAAGGTGGGTTGGGTTATGAGAAAACGTTACTTTCAGTTTCTTACAATTGTGATTTTGTGTTTCTTTCCGCTGATTAAATCCAACTCAGCGACCTCACTTCTCTCTGAGAACCTCTCTTTTGAGTGGCAAAATAATGAAGTCTCAATGACATTGGCACAACTTACTCCACATGCTCCGATAAATATCACATCAGATAGTCAATTTGAATTACTCGGATTTCCTGGCAATGGAAGCGAGGATGAACCATTCCTAATCAAAGATTTAGAGATTGAGGGATCTCCTGGAGTTGACTGCATCTCCATTAGTGGCTCGGTCCTATCGCATTACGAAATTAGGGGATGCCATTTGTCCGACTCTACAACAGGAGTTGGTATCCGTCTGGGCGCAGGTCATGGGACTGTCGAATCATGTGAGATCTATAACTGTAACACAGGGGTTCTATTGGAGAGCAATGGTCACAGGATTCGCTCATCTGAGATTCATAATAACTCAATAGGTTTTAGTGCAGAGGAAGTTGATGATGTTCGTGTAGAGGCGTCTACATTCTATGAAAACTCAGGGATTGGACCGCATCAAATCATTTTCGATGAAATCTCAGGTTTGACTATCAAAGACAACTCCTTCTCAGACAGCATAATTCTGATTGGTTCCTGTATTGGTACCACAGTGAGTAACAATATCTTTCACATCGACGAATCAGCTGGATATCTAAGTATCCAATACTCGCAGGACTGCACTGTCGATTCTAATACCTTCGATTTGAATGGACTACCAGGAATCATACTCACTAGCTCCGAAAACATTACTATCATCGATTGTGATTTTGTTGTAGGTCCCAATAGGGGTGGTGGTTTGGGAATTGACTTTGGTTCTCACACTCTCCGTGATATCACAATACAACGATGTACTTTCATATCAGCGTCATGTGCTGGTTTGAATGTTGAAGAAGGTCTCCTGATCACTGAATGTTCTTTCACAAATGGTAGTATAGACTTACAAAATTCCCATTCTGCTGAAATAAGTTCCAATGTTATCAACGGAGGCTATATTGACATAGAAATGAACTGCACTAACTCCGTGATTTTCAATAATTCTTTAGTCAACAGTTTTGGAGTCCGTGTTCTTGTAAACAACGAAGGTGTGATAGTATCTTCGAATTCGATTATAGGATTTGGAAGCGGTAATGGACTTCAAATAGAATCTGACAATATCGTTGTGAGATTCAATTCGATTGAGAACTTCGATTATGGAATTTCGATTGAAGATTCAAGCAGCTGTGCAATCTACAATAACACAATCTTTGACAATAATCTTGGGATTAAGATCGGAGTTGGTTGCTCTTCTCACACTTTGTACTACAATATTCTCTATTATAATATACAGAATGCAAATGATGATGGCACAAACAACATCTGGGATGATGGCGTTTCTCTTGGTAACTACTGGGGCAATCTCGATGCGCCAGGAGAATATGTTATTCCAGGATCTGCTGAAAGTGTGGATCGATATGCCCGGCCATACCGTATACCCATAATTCCACCCACCCCTCTAGTGCTTCTCATTATTGTTGGTGCTGGTGTTGTAGGTGTTGTTGTAGCTGTGGTCTGTCTACGGCGAAGATAGAATTTGCTTGCTGAGTAACCGCTTGAGCTTGAGTTTACCAGGCTCTGGATGCTTTCACCCCTTATGTTTGATGGTTATTGATACGTTTGGCGTTTATCAAACAATTTATAAGGGTATGAGTTATAGTTTGATATGTGTCAAACGTTTGGTAAGTAACAAGCCTAACGTTTGCAGACAATAAATCGGTGTATACAATGTCTACAACTTTCGGAACAATCTACGACGATCTCAAGACAAGCACTAAGCTCGCTTGGAAGAGCATGCTAAGTTACTTCCTGGCGAACCTGGGCATGTTAATTGTCATGGTGCTTCTTGTCGTAATCGTTGCAATCCCCCTTGCCGCTGTGGCATGGGTTCTCTTCGCGCCATTCAATGAGGCTACAATGACTGCTCTAGCCAACTGGGCGGTTACCAATCCACTCCTTGCGGGAGGACTTGCCATCCTGTTGATAATCCCCTTTATCTCAATGTTCTTGGTTGTCAGTGGATCCATCTATGGGATGAGTCACGAACTGGTCACCAAGGGTGAGACCAAGGCTGAGCTAGCATTCTCCTACTTCCGTCACAAGTTCCTATCATTTGCCGGTACTGGAGCTGTCCTTACTATCATTGTCTTGCTGCCACCTGTCGTTGCCTGGGGTCTAACCTCATATGCGATGGGCTATGCCATCACCGCTCCTGCCACCTATCTCCTCACAGCATTCACATTCGTGTGGCTGTACTTTACTGCTGGACTGACCTCTATGGTCTGGCCTGCTGTAGCTAGTGGTAAGGGCGTTCAGGCTGCATTCAAGGAGTCATTCTCTCTCTCCATCCAGTACTTTGATCGTGTGTACGGTGTGTTGACTGCTATTGTGCTTCTACTAGTCGCCACCTTCGGTCCTATAGTCATAGCTGGTCTTACTTGGGCCGCCACCTTCACACCAGTCACGCTGGCACTGCTACCTGCACTTGCTGGTATTGCAATCTACACAGTGATCATGGTATTCCTCTGGCTACTACTATTCTTGCCAATGGTAAGGATTGCCTGGGTCAAGGTCTACCAGGAGCTCACTGGCGGTGAGATTGCAACACAGAGTGTTGTTGATATGCCCATCGTCTAGTGCGATGAATCCGGAGAGTGAACTTGAGGGGCAACTTTCAAGTCACTCTCCTCCAATCTTTCGGATGTGAAAAAAATGAAAAACGCGAGCTTTGAAACACTTCTTGACGACCTGAAGATTAGTATCAGGTTTGCACTCAGAAACGTAATATCCTATGTGCTTGCGATAATTGGAGTTTTCTTAGTCACGATTATACTAATTGCTGTGGTCGCTGCATTTGTCCTCGTACCTATTGTGATTTCACCCGCTGGTTTCCAAGCCTTTTCACTTTGGGCAGAGTCTCTTGAAGGGTGGTTTGCAGCTGGTGGTGTGGAAATTGCCACAGGCATCTTCCTGATTGCACTACCATTCGTTGCTCCCTTCTTTGTGGCCTGTGGTGCGCTCTTTGGCATGGCAAGAGAGATTGTGGAGAGTGAAGGGACTTCTGCAGAGGGAGTCTTCACCTGGTACAAGAAGAAGTTCTTCTCGCTAGCTGGTGGAGGTATTGTGCTATTCCTGTTTATCCTGGGACCTGTCATGCTAGTAATCTTAGGTGCAGTGGCCGTATTTGGGGAGCAGATCCTCAATGTAGCATTCATAGGTGTTGGTTCTACAAGCACCATGAATCCTCTCATATCTGCACTTGGGGTTATCTGGTTCGTATTTAGTACTGGACTAATGACAATGCTGTTCCCTGCCATTATAGATGGACACTCAGTTGCGGAAGCAACAAAGAAGTCGATTAGGATGGGTATCCAGTATTTCGATCGTGTGTTCGGAACATGGCTCTCATATATCCTACTCATAGTGATTCTTGTGTCGCCATTACCAATAATGGGTCTTCCAGGTCTCTTGACCTCCTCCTTTTGGCCAGCTTTGATACCATTGGGAATCTACGCGGTCATAATGGTCCTATTCTTGGCATTCGTGCTCCTTCCAGCGCTTTCCATAGGTCTAACAAGAGTGTACATGATACTCACTGCAGAAGATGAGGACGTCATTCTCGAAGAGAGTGAGGATGAGGGTGGTCCAAGCTTCATAGGAGGTGTATAATGATGAGCGGCTCCAAGAAACAAAAAAGACGAATCAAAGACATGGAGGTCATCGAAGACAAGAATTTGATTAAGCTATTGATGGAGCCAACCCGAGCCAAGATAATCTTTGACTATCTCGTGAAAGATTCAATGACAGTCAAACAGCTTTCAGAAGTAACGGGCAAGAACCCTGGAACTATCCTTCACCATATTCAGAAGTTGAAGGAAGTCGGTCTTGTCTTTGAAGAACGAACTGAACAGACCCAGACTGGCATCGTCCAGAGGTACTACCGTGCATCTGCTCGTGAGTACCGGATGGGTATCAGTGAAATGGTACAAGCCACTGGGGATGACACTACAAAACGCCTGAAATCCATAATTAGAAGCCTCTCAGTCTATGGCATTGATGTTCCAGAGGATCAGGTTGAGAAAGGCATGGAACTAATGACGGCGTTGATAGATCACGAGAACGAAGTCAGTTCTCGGAATCTTATCGTGAATGAGGAAGGTCTTGACAAACTACCATCCTCAGTACGAGGCGATGCTTCGCGGATCATGCGTCGCTTTGCTCTGGAAGAAGATTCGCAGTATAGAGACCTCAGGTCGAAATGGCACGCATTTCTAAGGTCTCACAGAAAAGGTGTATGAAATGAGTAACTATCAAAGAAACACAAGCATGGTTGTGTGTATATTTGCAGTTATAATCGTTGGAGCCATTGCTGTAGGAGCATTATCCTTCTATGGAGCTAACTGGTTTAACTGGAATACAGCCAGTACCGACTTCCATTTCGATGCAGAGGTCGGAGCCACCACTGGTACGGTAACCTTGGACATTGACCTGGATGTAGGCGGTGTCACAATAACATTCGTTGATGATGCTACATTGCTATACAACATAGATATGGAAGTTCAGAATAACACTCTGCAGAGGGATGGAAATCCATCAGTCACCTTTACGAGTAACACGATTGGACTTGACTATACAGCCGCAGGTGTGAACATCACACTCGGTAGTGGTCTCAACTATACCTTTGATGTTGATGTAGCGACTGGCGGTGTCGATGTTGAACTAGTCGATGGTGCGCATGTCGGAGATCTCTCAATCAAGTCAGAAACCGGTGGGATTTCCTTCGTGATGACAGATGATGTTGTTCTTATTGGAAATGCCACTTTTGATCTAGACGCCACTACAGGTGGTATTGCTATTGTAGTAGATCTTCCAACAGGTGTCGGTGGTAGTGTCGAATGTGCAACTACCGTCGGTAGTGTTCAAATCACAGCTTCAGGTTGGACACAAATCACTTCGAATCATTACGAAACCACTGACTATGACACGGCCTCACAGACATTGACTGTTGTCGCTGAAGCAACAACAGGTGGCATCACAGCCACCTTCACATAGCATGAATAATGAGGGGAAAATCCCCTCACCTCTCTTCTTTTTCTCTTACATTCATCAGCTATCCTGTTTCTGGATTTCGAAGTCAAGCATACAAGTCACTCGAACAGAAGATTGACTAATACCACTTCTTCGTAAATTTAGGGAAACCATAAACCCACGCGATTGGTTAATAGGTTTTCAAACATCTCTTTATGCAGTCCTTGGAGGGATAGAAGTGGAATCATCAGCTGATGATGAAGAATTTTACCACAGTCATGCAAACTTAAAGCCATCCGAGCCAGACCCTCACCAAAAGTATGTATTTCTTGCTCACATAGTTCTCGGAGTAGCAATTTCTATCCTCAGTTTTTCAGGTGGTCCCTATTCATGGTTTGTCGGTACTGGTTTGTTGACTCCCCTCCTTCTTGCTGTTACTTCTTTTTTCTATTCATCCCTTGTTGGAATGAATTGGTATCGAGAGGAGTTACTCCCCTATATGAGAAGAAACTTCATGGTCCAAGAGTTTGAGCTTGAACGATTTCTAAAGTACAAACGGATTCATCATTTTGGAGCTCTGATTGCAGGCTATATCTCAACGGGGGTCTGTCAAGTAGTATGGTTTTCAATAGCCCCCATTGTTGTCACTTTCGTCGAAAACATTAGTGAGGCAAGCGAGGTTGTGCTTTGGGCTGTGATGGGTATGATTATCCTATTTCTTCTAGTTATGGGGCTGATTGTTCTTGTTGCCCTACGTCCGATTGAAATTGCATTCTCAGATATCAAACACCTCATTGAGTTTGACAATGAGGTGGAGAAATCTCTCAAAGCAAAGGTGGAGGAAGAAAAGGAGAAGAAGGCAAAGGAAGAGCAGGTTAAGAATCAATGAATATCACGCAGTCCATAGACCTTATTAACAAATCCTAGACGGTCGTCTTACGCCTTCTGAGGAGATTACACAATTGACTAACAAACATACACAAGGTAAGGTTCGTGACTATCAGCTGACTATGGAAGACTCTGCTCGCGTGGCTGAGTGTTTCAACTCCTTCAACGACTCAGACAGTTGGCCTGGTGGCTTTACTGAGGGGTCAGTCATCACAGCGGAGCGAGTATTTGATGCTCAGAAGAAAAACAAGGACATCCGTGTGATTGTTGCATACAAAGATGACAAGGTCGTGGGTTTCTGCAATGTGTGTAATTCTGACCGTGATAACGAAGCAGCATATGTTGGTCTATTAGGTGTAAATCCACACTTTCAAGGACAAGGATTTGGAAAGGCTCTCCTCATAGAGGCTGCAGAAACTGCTGCTAAGGCTGGAAAGCGACGTATTGATCTTCACACTTGGGCAGGGAATCTGAAAGCTCTTCCGCTCTACAAGAGAACTGGATACAACTGGGTGCCTGCGACCAGAGTTCTAATGGAGTCGCACATCCCTGGAATCCTTGGTAACAAGCTGTTTCAACCATTCTTCGAGAAGTATCATTGGTATGACTCCTTCAAACGCGAGATTCGACAGGAAACTGACGACATCAAAGAGGATGGTATTGGAGTCTTCAAATACCATTTTGAAGGCGAGAATGGCGAATCACTTGATGTCACCGTAGACAGAGAAGCGAAGGGAATCTGCGCCTTTCGGCTTGTGCTTGAAGGTGAGTCACTCTCCGCTAGTGTCCAACCCAAGACCCATATTGGCTATATCGGCTTCAGAGAGTATCCTGTAGAATTGGTCATTGAGAATGGGACAAAAGACGAACTGCCATTCTTAGTGAATATTGAGCCATCGGAGAACATCTCAGCCAGACTCCAAGATGACACATCTGGTTCAGTGGCTGCTGATGGAAGTATCTCTATCAATGGAGTCTATTCGATACCTAGCGGGGTTCGTGAAATTAGTAGGGAAACAAATTCTGATGAGAAGGTCCCAACCCAAGTGGAATGGGCTCTGAAACTTGGGTCTGATGAGGTATCTCTCTTCAGCGGGCTCATCCCCACAACTCCCATCAAGGTTCGTTCTGGACCAACACATCCTGTCCTTCGACCAAACGGGACTGAGCAGATTAGGATCAGCGTCTTCAACAACACATCAATGGATCTCAAAGGAGAGCTTGTTCTGGTTGCACCAAAAGGCGTCATAATCAGTTCAGAAAAGATTGGATTCAATCTTTCACAGGGAGCGGTAATTGAAGAACCTGTCACAATATCACTTGAGAGTGATGTTGGTCACCTACTCACAATCGGTCTTGAGGTCTATCTGGAGGAGGAGGGGACACAAACATGTGTTGAACAAAAGGACTTCAGCATTCCTGTACTTGGAGTAACAGGTGCGGTAGCGTACAGGGGACTTGACAATAGAATCATCCTAGAAACAGAGAACATCCGAGGAGTGATGGCCCAGCAACCAGCACTAGGATTCACTAGATTTGAGTACAAGTCGCAATCTCGCATTTTAAATGGCCGGCACGCGATGGGTCTAGAGGTGGGATATCCATTCTCTTCTGATGGAGGTGAGTGGAGTCGATTGACGCCTGAAATTCTACTTGAGTCCAAAGATGATCATGCTGAGATTCAGATGACTGCTGATTCACTTGAACGTCCTGGCCTAAGGTACCATGTCACCTATTGTATTCAAAGCGGAACTGACCTAGTCGATACAATTGTGAGATATGAGAATACTGGCGACTCAGCCTTAGAAGACCTTGGCTTGCGTCTTACTGGCTGGTTTGGTGGAATCTTTGAGCATGCGATCATCCCATTGAGAGGGCAACTCTATGATCTTGGATCCATAGAATGGTCAGGCTATCCTCAGATACCAAAATCACCAGATGATTATCATGAAACATGGTGTGCATCATATCGTCATCAAGAGAAACTCCTTCTGGGTTACATCTGGGATCCTGAAGATATTGAGGAAGTGAGACTAAAAAGGGGAATGGAAGTTCCACGAATTGAGTACCGTCTATCAACATTGGCTCCTGGCAAGTCAGTCCAGAAGACACCTCTACGACTCTACATAGGTGATGGTGATTGGAGGAAAGTGCGATCGTTGTATAGAAAGCTATACGGAATCACCGAACCAGTCACAGAGGTATATGATATCAGGTCTGACCTCGAGGTTGAAATCTCTCCCAAATCAAGTAAACAGCTCCGAAAGGTGTCGACTCCTATCATCGTTGATCGATCAAAGACGAACAATCACGAAATACGTTTGAGGACTACATTTGCAGATCCAATTGATGCTAGTATTCAATTGAGAATGCCTGATGGACTTCTCGCCAATGGCGAGAAAGAACTGAAGATTGAGGTCCCGGAGGTCAATATAGACAAGCCTTTCTCACACCCCTTGAAGATAACCATAACCGATGATTCGTCTTGGTTCCGAAGAAATGGGGAGATTCTGGTACAATTCAAGACTCGAAACCACAGAACAGCATTGACAGCTGTTGTCTATGATTCTGCCTTGAAAGTTGATAGATCAAAGACAAAGGAGGAGAATGTAACACTTCACACCATCAGTACGGGTGGGTATTCAATTGCTGCATGCCCAGAGCATGCAGGCACGTTGGTCAGGTTCCACAAAGAGGGCTCACCGAGTGTGTTCTACGACACCTTCCCCAAGGTTGGTCCATTCATCTGGTGGGAGAAGGTATACAGTGGCCTTAGTCCCATTATCGCTGGAATGGATGTCTGGGACTGGGAGTCTGCATTGCATCAGGAATCTTGGACCATTTCGAATGAGAAGGTTGGACCCTGGGTAGGTTTCAAGACCACCTCTGTGTTACAACACAGTCCTGGTTTGAAGGGAGTAAGTGTATCCTTCCGTTACCTCATTCTACCCGGAACTCCACTCATGAGTGTTGAATTCACTACCCTCAACAGTAGTGGTCAATGGAAGAGACCCGCTGTAGGCTACAGAGGTATCCCCACGCCTGGTGGAGGAGTCTTGAATACAATCCATACAACCCGCGATAACAAACGAATTGTCCACGAACCCACCTCACAAGAATCTGAACTATTTGCTGGTAGGGAGGGATGGGGTGCCTACGAGAATGCAACTGATGGCACAGTTCTAGGTATCATAAGTGCCTACAAGTGGGATAATCTCCTCTACCTTGATACTCTTGGTGAGAAAGCTCAGCATTTCGGCCTTCGTGAAAGGCGTGCTCTGAAGCCTGGTGAGAGTACTAGTATGACTAGCTACATAATGATTACCCATGATGTCGACACGGTTGAACAGCTGAAGGACTTGCCTGAGGTAATAGAGTAGAGTTGTCTAATGGGTACTTAACCAAGCCGGTTCAGTCTGGCGGAGCACTCTGCTATCTTCATCTCATCACCTATCTCCTTGAAGAGACTGAGGGCAACCTGCCAGGTTCTTCTCGCCTCGTCAACCCTATCTAGAATCTCCAGGAGGAGTGCACGATAATAGAGGTGCATGGGATTTCCTGGGTCCACTGAGAATGCCGCATCAAAATCATCCAACGCCTCCTGATGACGTTCTAGGGAATAGTAGATTAATCCTCTCTGATGCGAAACATCGGCGTTCTTTGGTTCCAAAGCGAGTGCGGTATTGAGATACTCTAGTGCAGTTCCCTCGTCATCCAGAAGCAACATCACAGCACCATTCTTGACCCAGGCCTCTACATGTTCTGGGTTGGCATTGATTGCCTTCTGATATGCGTTTGATGCTTGTTGGTAGGATTTCAGAGATTTGTGAATGTCTCCCTTCTTTATCCATAAGTCTGGGTCGTCAAACTTGATGCTCACAGCCTTATCATAGTAGTATAGGGCAGCCTCGAGTTCTCCCTGCTCCGCATGAATATCTCCCATGGTTGAAAGTGCGTACGCCTGTTCAGAATCGATTGCTAGAGCTTTGGAAAGAGCATCACTTGCATCTTCATACTTCTTGAGAGCAAGATAGACACTTCCTAGCTCCATCAGTGCTGGCAAGAAGTTCGAATCCATGGATAGGGCACGTCGTAGCCATGACACTGCAACCTCAAGTTCGCCTCTCGCACGGAAGAGCTTTCCTTTTCCGAGCAGCGCCCTAGGCATATTGGAGTCGACGAAGATTGCCCGGTCAAGGTTTGTGTTTGCCTTATCAAGTTCTCCCAAATTGAGCTGTCCCATCGCCAGATATACATATGCGAGTGCGTTTCTCTGGTCCATTGCAAGAGCACTACCAAGACAACTGATGGCTTCCCTAGGGCTAGATACCATAAGATAAGACAGTCCCATGTTGATCCATGCATTGACCTGCTTACTGTCAAGACCCAATGTCAACTCGAATAGGACAATGGCTCGACCAAAAATGGCCTCCTTGAGATAGACAGTGGCTAGTCGTGTAATGATACTCGGAAGTCTCTCATCCAATTTCACAAGCTCAAGAATCTGTAGCAACTCCTTCTCGAGCTCGCCTAGCTGCCTTCTTTCACGCGTCATAATCGCTACTGGTTGGATGCTCTCTGGCTCAATCAGCTCTGGAAGATCCAGCTGATCCAGTTTGGCGTCGATTGCCTCCAGCAGCTCTTCTTTGTTCACGCGTGTTCCCTCAGCCAGTGAGGGTATCTATTCTTATCAAACTTTGGACCTTAATCTTCTTACAACGCGAACACAAACACGCCTAGTGACAGTAGGAAGATTGCCAGATAGTATGTTGGCTTGTTGTAGAACTCATGGTGTGAGATCTTATGGTGGAACTCATTGATTCCAATGAATGAATCCGAGATTATGAAGATGAGAGTTCCAATCACTGGTAGATATCCTAGTAGGGCTCCTGTTGTTTGCCAGAGTAGTAAGGAAGTGCTCAATGTTGCTCCAATAATGATGAAGTATAGTGTTCCTGCTCTAAGAATGAAGGGAGGTATTTCAGGACCTGAAGACTGAAGGTATCGAATGAGTATAAAGACATACAGACCCCCTGCAAACATACACACAGCAGCCAATAGCATAGGGATTGTTGTCAACCCAATAATAACAGACTGCCAAAGGAAGTTCGCTGTGTAGAGAATCTGGGCAATCAGGAACATCCCGATCCCTGGAACAAGGTCTATCTCCATTCCTACATCGCCTATTGCACAAAACACCAGTGCTGCAGCCAACAGGATAGTGAACATTGTGACTGACCGAAAGAGTAAGACAAAAACCACTGCTATCAAAGCTGGGAGGAACTTCACGACAGTGGTCAGAGATGCGACCGTTGTCACTCCAGACTCAGCCTTCCTGTCTTGGAGTATTACCGAGATTATTGCTACGACCCAGAAGACTGCACTGTAGATCTCTAACATACTCCGCTGTGGAGGCGAATCCGACCCTTAAGTAATGCGATTTCGGGGTCTATACTGAATGCATCACTGTTTGTGCAATGAAGCGAAGTACGCATCATTGAGATGCTTGCGTTCCTCAAGACTGGTTATGATATTCTTATGGCTGAGGTCAGGTCATGGACAGATGATGCTGAGTGAGTTAGCCAAAGTCCACTGAGCCACAATCCTGACAAATATCATCTCCTTGATCCTGATTTTGCTACTCAGAAAGCTCATCGTCTGGTAAGATAATAGATTAGAACCAATATTAGTGGAATCAATAGGACTACTACTAATACTGGATAGGCACTCTTATCATAGGACTTGAAGAATCCCACCATTCCAATTATTCCTCCTGCAATCATGATGGCCACCATCAGGAAAATAAACGAAGGTTGGAGACTTAGGGGAACTATGTCAGTCAACGCAGCTATGGCTATGATTACGAAACAGGCAAAGACCATCAAATAGCCCCACAAATATGCAGGGTGGTAGGTTCTGCTGGACTTCAAGTTTCAATTCCGCCTTCCACCAATTCCATCAACTATAATGGTAGGTCAGAGTCTTGAGTCTTGCGTAATAGCGACTCTTTGCCACAATCCTGACCAACTTCAGGTTTTCTTCTTCTTGATAACGAAGACAATCACAACTACTGCAATTACTATACCCGTAAGTATAACTGCAAGAGCTACGTCAAACCCCCGAATTATGATTGGATATCTGTCCACTGCATTTGCGCTTCCGTTTATTTGGTAAGGCGCAGACCATGCATCGCCCCACCTATTTCCTGTGTCGATTCCATCATCCCAGATGTTGTTAATGCCATCATCATGCGCGTTGAACTTATTCCTGTAAACATGGTTATAGTAAAACCGATTGCCTGACGAGTATGAAACCATTACCACGCCACATACTGAACAATCGTGTATTGTGTTGTTGTGAATATCATTCCCAGTAGAATGAACAACAACACCATAGTAGAAATTGCTGATCTCATTACCAAAGACTTCACAATCGTAACCAGCCAGAACTAACCCAAAGTAGTTGAAGTCACCATACCCCTCTATGGTGTTATCATAAATCAATGAGTTATTAGCACCTACATCGATTCCTGTGTTATAACATTGGAGAAGGGTGTTGTTATAGACATCAATGTTCTCCGATGAACCTGTCAATGTTATTTCTGATCGAGTGAGGGTGTTGTGTCTGATGGTCGCTTCTGAAACAGCCCCAATAGCAATGGTCGATCCAGCCACGGAACATCTTTCTATTTCCACTCTATGTTCTCCGTGGATGATTGTATAGTCTGCATCAATTATGCAATTACTGACGAGTGCATCTGATACATTAACTAACCTCAAAGATAGACCATTTCCACCTCTAAGCTCGCAATCCTCGATCACTACATTGCTTGAGTTGAGAATTGCGACACCTCTGTATGTTGTTTCGATTATGTTGTTTTGAATCATTACATCTTCTATGTATTCAATTCCCACACCGATTTCACAATCTGAAATTCTACATCCATCAATAATCCCTTGCCCAGCCCCAAGGTATATTCCCGCCGCGGCTATATCATCACCTTCTCCCATTATCGTACCAGATATGATACAGTTTCGAATCACATAATTAGACGAGATATCTCCTGACACACTGACGCACGACTCACCTGAAACTGACTCGATGGAGAGATCTTCTATGATGTAGGGGTCTGTGGGCGAACCATCACCAGGAAGTCCTAGTGAAATGAAATCTGACTCCGACGTGATATTGATTGGTGAATGTGTGGTCTCAGCTATTACAGTACCCGATGTTTCAGTTACAATTGAGTGAGATTCTCGTGGAACACTCACCATCAACAGACATAGCAGAATGACCACACAGGCACTTCTAATCTCTCTCAGAACCCTTCCTCCATAATCTGGTGTTGTGAGTTCCAGATTATGTGTGTTTTGGCAAGTTGTCTATGCCACAATCCTGACCGGCTTCAGGTTCACGACCTTGTGTTCACCCTCAACATTGTCGTACTCGACCATGCCAACAAGCTCGCCCTCAGCGCCAGGCTGCAGCTCGAACTCGATCTCAGCCACTGAGACCGTGTCTGGCTCCACTGCACCCAAATTCTCAGTCTTGATTGCGTCAGTCAGGTCTGGCACACCCAGTATCACCTGTACGTTCTGCATTGGGTTGTCAGAACCGTTCCGCACAACCACTCCGAATATCACTCGCCCTCCACGGATCTTGTACTCCACCGCGATGTCCATGCCCGGTTCTAGGCCCAGGCTCGCAGGCTCTGCCTTGGTGACGAATTCCTCCACCATGTACCTGTCTCTGAACCGCCTCACGCCCACTGCGACCACGAACCCCAGCACCAGAAGTCCCGCAATCGGGAATATCCAGTGAATCATCGGGAGAAAGTCCTGACCATCCATGATTCCGTCTCCGTCGCTGTCTCTGCTGTTCGGGTCTGTGCCCAGCACCATGACCTCTGTATAGTCGTCTAGTCCATCGCCATCACTGTCTTCCAGCAGCGGGTCTGTTTCATAGACATTTATTTCTGCACCATCAAGGAGTCCTTCTCCATCTGTGTCATTGTTCATCGGTTCAGTGAGATACTCCGTGACCTCTAGAAAATCACTGAGGTCATCCTCGTCACTGTCCTGTGAGTTCGGATAACTCCCGTAGATGAAGAGTTCCTCGTAATCAGTCAGTCCGTCGAAATCTCCGTCATCCTCCAGCGGGTCTGTTGGGATTCCCAGTGGATTGACTCCAAAGACCTCATCGTAATCGCTAATCTCATCTGAGTCGGTGTCCTCCTCATTCGGGTCAGTTTCATACGTGATTACCTCTTCGTAATCGTCGAGACCATCAAGGTCGCTATCTGGCTCCAAGGGGTCAGTATCATAGAGCAGATACTCCTCTCCATCTGTCAGCAAATCCGAGTCAGTATCTGTTCCATTGATGTCTGTGCCCAGAGTCACCTCAAGTCCATCAATGAGGTCATCGTTATCATAGTCTGGGTCATTGGGTAGTGTGAACCAGACTCTCAGCTCATCCCAGTTTGAGAGACCATCTGAATCACTGTCCCATAGTCTGTCAGGGGTGCCTGGATTCGTCATGTTGTTTGTTGGACTGGTGCCGGTGAGGACAACTTCCTCCCAGTCACTCAACCAATCTTGATCAGTATCATTCGAGTCAGGCATTGTCCCCCAATCGTTGACCTCTGGACCATCTTCAAGACCATCTCCGTCACTGTCTTTGTTAAGAGGATCAATCCCCCAGTCCTCAATCTCCTCGTTATCGTCGAGACCGTCATTATCGGTGTCTCGTTCTAGTGGGTTTGTTCCATAAACCTTGCACTCTTCTCCGTTTGATAGGGTGTCTCCATCCTCATCATCGTTGTAGTCCGAGATTCCATTATCATTGCTGTCCGGGTCTCTCGGGTCAGTTTCAGTCAGCACGCACTCCCAGTAATTAGTGAGGAGGTCTCTGTCCTCATCATCAGCACCATCTGATTTTCCATCTGAGTCGCTATCATAGTCACGAGGGTCGGTTCGTGTGAGGCGAATCTCCTGTGCATTGGTCAGGAGGTCTCCATCAATATCCCAATCTGCATCTGATATCGTGGTTCCTTGAGTGCTGAAGAGTGTTGGGTCAGTGTTAGTCATGTTCACTTCTTCGAAGTCAGTGAGTGTATCGAGGTCTGTGTCTCCCACTCTTGGGTTCGTGTAGACCCATCGACTACTCACAACACCGCTTATGTTGAAGGTCATGTAGAATCCATGTATTTCCTGTCCATCGAGAAGTTTGTCTGAGTCAGTGTCTTTGCGTAGGGGTGAGGTGTTGTACACGTACAGTTCGTCGCCATCTGAGATAGAATCAGAATCTGTATCCCAATGTAGAGGATCCGTTTCAAAGACCTTGATTTCATCATAATCACTCACATTGTCCATGTCAGAGTCTGTACTATTCAGGAGTGTGTGGAATGTCAAGGCCTCCTCTGAGTCTTCAAGACCATCTCCGTCACTGTCTCTATCATTGGGGTCGCTTGACCAGTAGAAGAGTTCGTCCCAATCTCCAAGGGAGTCCTCATCACTATCAAATTTGGTGGGTGATGTTTCCCAGATGAAAATCTCATCATAATCACTCAGGAAATCTAGATCTGTGTCAATCATTGTGCAGTTGGTTTCATAGAGGTAAATCTCATCATGATTGGTGAGGCCATCAGCATCTTGATCATCTAAGTCGTCAGGAATCGAATCGCCATCCGTGTCAAGAAGCAGTGGGTCGGTATGGCTGTTGAACAGCTCATCTGCATCAGCGATGTTGTCAGAATCGGTGTCATCGTCAATGGGTGAGGTTTCGTAGATGTTCACTTCATCTCCATCACTGAGGGTGTCGAAATCACTATCCCAATTCTCCCAGTCTGTACCGTTCTCTAGCTCCTCTGCGTCATTGAGTCCATCTTGATCCATATCCGCTTCTGTCGGGTCGGTATCATAGAGAATCCACTCTTCCCAGTCTGAAAGGGTATCACCGTCGGTGTCATTAAGCAGAGGGTCAGTTCCAATGTCCAATTCGACATTGTCATTTAGGAGGTCGTTATCACTGTCTATTGAATTTGGATCTGTCCCGTAGTCATTCCACTCAAGTCCATCAGACAAGGTATCTCCGTCGCTGTCCCAGGAGGTTGGTGTGGTGAGTGAAACATAGACCTCAGTATAGTCATCAAGACCATCAGAGTCACTGTCACTGCCACTTGGATCAGTGTGGTATATCATGTACTCATCATAATCACTGAGCTGGTCATTGTCACTATCCATGTCGGTGGGTGATGTACCTGTCGTAAACACCTCAAATCCGTCTTCTAGACCGTCTAAATCGCTGTCCTTCGCAGTAGCGTTTGAGTGGTATCCATAGATCTCGACTGCATTGCTGAGCCCGTCCCCATCATTGTCTAGGTCTCCATCAAGGGTACCGTTCATGTATGTGGATGGGAGTAATGGATTTGTTCCGAGATACTCAATTTCAACGAAATCATCCAGCTGATCTCCATCAGTGTCCTGTATGTTGATCTCCGTACCATAGAACAGCTCTTCGTTATCTAAGAGTCCATCTCCGTCACTGTCATTCGAATTTGGGTCAGAGAGATAGACGAGTACTTCCATCCCATCGCCAATGTTGTCATTGTCGCTATCGAAGTCTCCAGGACTGGTGTCATAGATGTCAATCTCATCACCATTGGTCAACATGTCACCATCACTATCAATCATGTAGTCTGTGTGAGTCCCATTGTACCACATGTTGTTCGGGTCTGTGAGGGTAATCTCAACCTCAATGTAATCCGACAGGAGGTCAGAATCCGTGTCGTTGTTGAGAGGATTAGTTCCATAGTCGTTTATCTCCTCTCCATCTAATAGACCATCATCATCACAGTCATCGTTTGTAGGCGATGTGCCATAGGAGTACTCCTCATAGTCATCCAATCCATCAAAATCACTATCAGCTTCGAATGGTGAGGTCTCTCCCACATTAACAACACCGTTTGCGTTGACATCCTCGCCTCGTTCTCCCAAATGAGGCTCATAGATGCCGTTGGGAATGATGTCGTTCCAACCATCGTATAGACCGTCGCCATCACTGTCTGGATTTGTAGCATTGAGACCCACATCGATCTCGAGGCCATCCCGGATGCGATCTCCATCAGTGTCCCAGAGGGTGACGTTTGTGTCGTAAGTCCTGAGTTCCTCGAGGTTTGTGAGACCGTCATTGTCTAGGTCATCCTGTCCATCGAGAATTCCATCGTCATCATCGTCGCTGTCAGTGGGATCTGTATGGGTGTAGAGCACCTCTTCTCCATCAGTCAGCTGGTCCAAGTCAGTGTCTGCAGCCAGAGGGTCACAATCATTTAGAAACTCCTCAAGATTGTTGAGCTCGTCGTTATCGGGGTCTTCCTCCCAGTCGAAAGTCCCGTTGTCGTTTGTATCATTATACAAGGGATCTGTACCAGTCATTTCGACCTCGAACCAGTTTGGTAGGAGATCAGCATCCTCATCGTCATCATAGTCTGAGATTGTGTCGCTATCACTATCTGTCACGTTATGCTTGGTATGAGTGATATACAGCTCAATACCATCACTCAGCCCATCATCATCAAAGTCTTCATCATAATCTGACACACCATTATCATTGGTGTCCTCATCGTTCGGGTCAGTTCCTAGAATACTCCATTCATCTCCATCCTTGACCATATCTTCATCGCTGTCTGGATTCCTCGGAAGTGTGAAGGTTACATACAACTCATCATAGTTGTTCAGTCCGTCAAGATCACTGTCCTCAAGGTCATCAGTGAGAGGCAACCCTCCGGAATCCAATAATGTTGGATTTGTTCTCGTCAGATAGATTTCCTGATAGTTCGTTAACCTATCTCCATCAAAGTCCCAATTTCCGTCTAAGGTGCCAGCGTCAAAGGTGTTGGGGTTTGTTGGGTCCCAACCATTGGCGAGATACTTTACCTCATCAGGGTCTCGAATCAGGTCAAAGTCTGTGTCCACAAGAGTGGCATTTGTTCCATAGGTGAGAATTTCTAGCCCATCTCCCAACGAATCTCCGTCTGTGTCACTTTTTGTCACATTGGTGTTCCACACATAACACTCCAAGTAATCATTCAGACCATCAAGGTCAGTGTCTGCAGAATTGGGGTCTGAACCCCAGAAGTTGACCTCTAGTCCATCTGAAATATTGTCAGAGTCAGTGTCATTGTTCAAGGGGTCTGTGAAGTAGGTGTTGACCTCAGCCCCATCTTTCAATGTATCATCGTCACTATCACTGTCCAAGACCCCGGTCCCATAGACGACATATTCATCGTAGTCACTGAGCCCATCCTCGTCCCCGTCCGCCTTGAGCGGGTCTGAATGGACAATCATCACTTCCTCATAGTCAGTGAGCGAATCTGAGTCTGTGTCCTCGTTCAAGGGGGAGGTCTTGCTGGTCTTCACCTCATACCCATCATTGAGAAGATCATCGTCACTGTCTGGGTCATAAAGTCCTGTTCCGATTTGAATCTCCTTCCAGTTGGCGAGGTTGTCGCCATCTTGGTCATCGTAATAGTCCGTGGTCAGATCTCCGTCTGTATCAACATCGTTGGGATCTGTCTTGGAGAGACGAACCTCCTGAATGTTAGTGAGACCATCCCCATCATTATCATCCTGTGCATCATTGATATCGTCGGAATCGCTGTCAGGGTCTGTGGGAAGGGTGAGGGTGATGTTGTTCTCCTCATAGTCTGTGAGTGAGTCCGAGTCAGTGTCTGCCTGATTCGGGTCCGTGCCGAGGTATATCTCCTGCCAGTCCGTGAGTTTGTCAGAGTCGGTATCTTTTAGGTTGGGGTCCGTGCCATATGTTCTGACCTCTGCAAAGTCAGACAGCTTGTCAAAGTCCGAGTCTGGTGCGAGAGGGTTGGTCCCATAATCCAGGACCTCTTCTGCATCATTCAAATTGTCATTATCGCTGTCTGGGTCATCGTAAGCAGTGCCCTCGATAAGGATCTCACGCGCATCTGCTAGTCCTTCACCATCAAAGTCCCGACCGTATGCGGAGACTTGCCCTCCATTAGTGCCAAAGACATACTCCTGACCACCGAAGTTGTCGAGGTCTCCAAAGCTCAAGGCTCTGGAGAAGCCAGCAGCATTGACCGAGCTTACTAACCAACCAGTAGAGTTGTAGAGCCTGAGGGTGTTGGGAATCCCCACCAGAACTTGGGCGTTCGGAGTCGCACCGATATTGGGGAACAATATACTGTTGGGTTGCCCTGTGAGTGTCTTGTTCCAAAGGAAAGTTCCACCTGAGTCGTATACCCTGAGTTGATTGCTGTCTGTCCCGAGGGCAAGCTCGTGTCGTCCTCCAGTGACGAGGTCACCCACCTCGAGAGCAGTGATACGGTTTCCAACCTGCAAGTTGTACGCCAGAATACCGGTATCATACCAGATGTTGAGTGTTCCATTACTGTTTCCAAATACAACATCCAAGTTTGTCGCTGTAGTGAGATCGCCCAGAGAAACGACAGTGATTGCTGTGCCACTACTCTTCTCGAATACAACCGCACCGGTGTCCTGTAAGAGGGTGAACCGCCTTCCCTCAGAGGCTACTATTACCTCCGTTCGAGCATCAGAATCGATGTCCGCACCAGCAACCAGCCGCACTCTACCATTACTGAGATAGCTCCAGAGTGGAGTGGTGTCAATCTCGAATGCATAGACGTAGAAGTCGTCACAGCCCACAACGACCTCTTCAAATCCATCTGCATCGAAATTACCACCAGCAACAGCATACACTGGCTCAGGGAGTGACATGTTCATCTGAACAGTCTTGTCAGCTCCAACTACGACAATGCCAGAGTCTGTTCCAACGAGCATCTCCTGACCTGAAGCAGCGGTGCCATCAAGAGAGGCAAGTGCGTGTGGTGTCGAGCCAAGCTTCAGTTTCCACAATAGTGAGCTGTCGTCGTCGAACAGGAACAAAGAACCATTCTGAACGATGACAGCAACCTCATCTCGCACATCCGCATCGAAGTTGTCGACAACAAGGTCCACAACCTGATTGCCCGTTGTGTTTGACCACACAATGGCCGTGTTGAACGGTGCGATCTCTGCGAGAGCATGTGGATTTTGCTGAACCTGAGGACTTGTGATTACAACGGGTTGAGTACCCGTGTTTGTCGTTTGGACCTGCAATCCTGCAAGCGCGCAGACGACCAGTAGGGCTATGATCACATGATAGGTCTTCATGTTGCGGTTCCTCCTATCTCTCTAGGAATTTGCTTCCAGGGTTTCACCTGGAAGTAGTCAAAGAAGTCTGCCTCAACGAGACTGACCTCTTCAAATGGTAGTTTCATTTCGTTGAGTTTATGGATGATTGGCAAGATTTGTTCACTTGGATTGTCTATGAACAGCTTCATTGCTTTCCTGCCAGCTTGTGCAGTATATTGTACTCCTGGAAGTGAGTTCACCCGTCTGATGATTTCTGGTGTCATCGCGTGGAGCGCTACTCGGATGCTCTCTCCTCTCCCAGGGAGTGTCGAGATCAGTTCTTCTGGAGTTCCGAACTGACTCACATTGCCTTCTTCCAGAAGGCACACTCGCGTACAGTAATCAACAATCTCTAGGTCATGACTGATGATGACCATGGTCGTGCCCAGCTCGTAGTTGAGCTCCTTCAGATAGTTCAGTGTTTCATGTCTGAGGTGTGCATCCAGACCAGTGGTTGGCTCGTCAAGTAAGAGCACAGGCGGATTATGGATCATCCCAAGGCAGATTGACACCCTCTTGCGCTCTCCGCCTGAGAGCCTGTCTACTCTCTTTGTTATGAGGTCTTCATCGAATCCAAGGATTGTAAGGACATTCCTCGCACGTTCCTCAATCTCTTTTGGCCTGAGACCAAACATGCGGCCAAAGAACTGGGCGTTTTGAATTGAGTTGAAATCATAGTATAGGCTCAGGTGTTCTAGCTGGGGAACATAGCCAACGAGTAGACTGATCAGTTTGGACTTCTTAGTGACATCATACCCACCGACAAAGGCTTGACCATCAGTGGGACCTATCTGCCCAGTGAGAACTCGGAGTACTGTTGTTTTTCCAGCTCCCGATGCTCCAATGATCCCTAGAAACTCCCTCTTGTTTGCGAAGAATGACACTCCCTTGAGTGCATAGAACTTACCAAAAGCAACCTGGAGGTCTATGATGTCAATCTCTCGATGTGTTTCTCTAGTTTCTGATTTTCCCACATCACACACCTCCTACCTTGTCGCTCACTCTTTCGAACATCCTACGAGCTTCTTCAATGTCCTGCATAAGCACACGTAATGTTTCGATCTTCTGTATTCTATCAAGATCCTCTCTTCTGATGAGATTCTCCAGTAGTGTGAATGCTGCAAGGAGTGCACTGAGGGTATTGTCTATGTCTTGAACTAGTTCCGGCTCGATCTCTGGAATTCTTAGACGCTTCCTCATTCTTCGGCGGTTCCAGACGAGGTATCCGATGAGTCCCCCAAATATCCCTAGTGATGTGATGACCGCCAGTTCTGCCATAGTCAGGAACATAAACGGTGGGGGTGGTGGACTAGTTGGTTCAACCTCATACAGATAGAAGCTGACACTGGCATATGTCATCGCGTAGTTCTCATCGCCTAAGATGAGAAAAATACCGTTTATTCTACCAGCCTTCTTCCAGTAGCTAGGTGTAAACTGCGAGGAATAAAGACCATCCTCAACGAAACCTGCAATGAAGAATGCTAGACTTCCGTTCGGAAGTTCATAGGCAATTGCAACCAATAGGTCATTGACAGGATTCCCATAATAATCTGCTAACTCAAGATTGACATAGACACTTCGACCAGCTTGGTACAATGTTGTGTTCTCTGAGAGACTTGTAGAGGCGGTCAGGGTATTTCGCAGTAGGAACTCATTCAGATTATCGAGTAATCTGCTGTTGTTGCACTTCACCAGGTTCTTATTCATGAAAATCTTCGAAGAACCAAAAATCGCGATTTCAGGATCAGTCGTGTCTAGCATGATTACACTGTTTCCATTGAGTCTGGCATTTGCGTTGGATTGATTGTTCATGACATAGGCTCCACCGCCAAGCCAGATACTCTCTAGACCTCGTCCCAGTGGGGTTATCGTCATGATGTCAGTAGTGTTATCCTCGCTATGACTTCCTTGAAGATAGTAACCATACTCCATCAATAACGGATTGAGTACGGTAGTATTCGCATTGTCATCATTGTCACCAAGAACGACTATTGTTCCACCGTCCTGCGAGAATTCCCTGAGAATATCGATGTCAGTCTGGTTGAATTCTTCAGTTGGAGCGATAATGAAGACAGTCGAGAATGTTGCGAGTAAACCCGAATCCAGTTCCATTCCTGGTGTTTCTATGAGATCGAGTCCAACTTCAGCCATTCTCTTTTTCATATTTGAAAGTCCGGAGAATGTTGTCATTCTGAATGAGTCAAAGAGACTGGTCAGCGAATCGAGGCTACCCAAATCGTTCAGACTAAAGCCTGTGAGCATATCCGTTTCACTGGAACTTCCATCCTCCTGAGCAAGCGGGAAACCTATTCCTCCTGTTTCACCCGTCAGGTTCCCTGTATCACCAAATCCTCCCATATCTCCTAGGAGAGATCCAAATCCACCCCCATGCGATGTATCAAGGAGCATCATTGCGCGCGGATACTCTATTACCCTTTCTAACGTGATATTTGTGGTCCATCCATAGTCTGTTTCGATTACATAGTCACATCTATGATACCCATCCATACCAATAGGCGGTGCCATAAAGAAACCTGAGAAGTCATAGAATCCCTCTATTGTTTCTGCACTAGTAAGGGACATGTTACCCCAGTCTGATGCGTTTCCATGGTTTGAGATGGTCATATTTCCTAGTGACTCTGTGGTTGACAAAACAAAGCTATAGAGTCCAAAGTCTGCTGGAAATCTGATGTCAAATGGTGCGAAGGGTAGTTGCTTTGGGAACACAGAGCTTGACGATATGGGGTCGATGATGAAGACATCACGCATGATGAAATCATCCAATAGCCCCACTCCTGAGGTCAGTATAGCACCTGTTGGGTCAGATATTAGACCAACTATTTGATCTAGACCTGTAGAAACAGCCCAAGCTGCTGTTCTTACTCCCTCTGTTTCAGGTCGCCAGTCAGTCACCAATACCTTGGCCTTGAAGGGTTCAAGAACATCATAGTTGAAGTATCTCGCAAACATAGTTCCGTCTTCAACAGTGCCCTCTACAACAAGCATTGCTCCAATAGCAGTTGAGTTCTCCTGTCCAATGTTCATGATGACAGCTTTTGATTGATATGTATGACCTGCTTCTGCTATCCTTGGAACATCCACCTCGACAACAATGAGGTCCCCCTGATCTAAGGCCCCAGATGGAATGTCATTCTCCCACATAGCGTCGATTGACGCATCCAGGATTGTGCGGTTCTCTCCAAATCCCATGGCAATTGTCACATTGACGAGCTCGTCAATATCCAAAGTCCCAAAGTCCCATTGCATTGCCAAACCGACATCTCCGTCGAATACGGTGGATCCAGTCAGATTATTGTCTGAAACATGACTTGCGATGTTTGATGAGTTACCAACCTCAAATCCTGAAAGTGGGATGCTTGAGTTCATGCCCACGTAGAAGTTTCCGTAACTCTCTGAGAGACCGTAAGCAAAGAGTTGCTGGTTATCAAGGTCATATTTTCCATGGTCATCCTCACCATCGAGATAAAGATCAAGTGAGTAAGAAACATAGAGACTAACATTGGCAATTGGCTCATCATCAAGATTGAGAATGAATGGTGTTACTCTAAATGCTGTAAGAGGAAGTGATGAGTATTCTGTGAGATTATACGACTCTACAAGGAAGGTGACATAGATCGAATCATTGTAGGACAATACCCCAACATACCGGTTGTAAGGTATTGTATTTGATGCACTCACAACTTGATGAAACTCACTTTTCACATCGAACATCATCAGGTTTGTAGGATCTTCGTTGTTCCATTTCAGCGAGAACATTCCCATCATTAGGTGAGTACCTGAGTCTTGGGGATTACGTTGATCCAGTGCTACAAGGGTAGTTCCAAAACTACTCATCAGCATCGAAGTTGAAGCGTCAGTCCCAGTTGCAGTGATAAGGCCTAGTGCAAGTAAAGGCAAACTTGTTGTTCGAACATGTGGATCCCCTGGTGTCTGTTGTGTACTCAAATAGTCAAATGCCACCTGAAGATTGAGAAGACCCGCCCCTCCATCATTGGCACCATAGCCAATAGGGGATGCAGTATCTCGGAGAACATTTGCAAGAGTGATTGGATGGACCCTATCGAACGCCTGGAGTAGAATTGCTGCGGCACCTGCAGTGATGGCTGCAGAGGCAGCTGTAGTGTCTGCAATAGTGTAATTCTCATCGTATGTTTCGCCAATAGAGCCTCCTAGGAGACCTCCAAGTCCACCAAGGTCGCCTAGGTCTCCAAGACCAATGTCGCCAAATCCAAGACCTGCAAGACCTGAAAATGGTTTAGCACCTACAACTCCCACACCAGGAGCCACTAAATCTGGTTTTGTTAGCAGTGAGAGTGATGGTCCTCTCCCTGAGAAATCTGGTATCTCCTGCAACTCTGTGTTATATGCACCAACACAGAAGGCTGCAGCATTTCCACCAGGAGACATAACAGTCAGGTAGTCTGGGCCGTCATCACCTGATGCAGCCACAACAAAAATTCCCTTGTTCGCTGCGATTTCAACAGCTTTGGAAACTGCATCATCTGGCGACCCAAGGGTGTTGAATGGTAGAAGAATGATATCTGCACCCCTGCTACTTGCCCATTCAATACCTGATACAATCCAACTTGGAGCAGCAAAGAGACCTCCAAGGGTCACCTTGGCAGATAGCAGTGTTGCGCCAGGGGCGATACCTGCATATACACCTCCTGAGGTATTCCCAGAACTCACTGCAACGGATGCTGCGTATGTACCATGTCCGATGAGGTCAAGAGGCAGTGTATCTGCCTCAACAAAGGAAGCAAAAGCAGCCACACTGAAATCAGACTGAAGTGGGTCCACTCCAGTGTCAAGGACTGCAATGACTGTACCAGTGCCATTGTACCCAGCATCCCAAAGGTCTCTTGCACCAATTCTGTCAATAAGTGGCACATAGTCCTCAGTTGATGATATTGTAGAAGCTGTGGTCTGTGTTTGTTCAATTGGAGTGATTTCGTTTGACCATATCTTAGTGATGAACTCCTCTCTAGCCAAGTCCACAATAGCAGACCCCAGCATCTTCACATGGAGCATTCCTATTGATTCAAAGACATCTATCATCTCTGCTGTTCGATCTGCGAATATAACAGCGTTCTTTGCCTTAAAATCACCCACTTCTTCATCGTACCCTACAAGAACATCCAGATACTGATCCATTGAGGTCTGATTGAGCAATGATTCATCAATCTTGTTCATAGGTTCTGCTACGTAAGGACTGATCCCGACAACAGGTGGAAACACCGATAGTCCACTGACCATGAGGATGCATACCAGCAGGTATGCAGCTACTCTTTGTGTCAGATGTTCTATAGATCGTTTCAGGCCTGCCATTTTCTCACTTCTCAATAGTGCCTTGAATAAGACCTCGAGTAATAGCTACATAGTAATCTACCATGTCAGCTACCGACTTTGTCTTCACAATCTTGACTGGGATGTCCTGTTCCTTCAAAGCAGAAACGCATCTCTCTGCAATCACTTCTAGAGGTTCATCAGTGAAAATCTTGAGGAGCTCTCCTCTCTGCAATACAAAGCGAACTCCCTTGACCTTCTCTAATGTTTTACGTGCTCTTGGGTCCACCTCTTCCAGAACAATACCAACAGCAAATCCTCTGGAGGGCATTGACTCCTTCAATGTCGCTGGACTTCCAAATGCGACTAAACTCTTGCCACGCATGAAGACTGCCACCTTGTCACAGAACTCTGACTCGACTGGATAATGTGTAATGACAACAATTGATGTTCCATACTCTTGATTGATGTAGGTGAGATAGCTCCAAAGCTCATTCCTGTTGTCAGGATCTAAACCTGAAGTCGGTTCATCCATTAGGAGTACTTTGGGCTTGTGGGCGAGTGCGATACCAACAGAAACCCGCCTCTGTTCACCACCACTAAGCTTCTTTGTGGGATTATTTCCTTTCTCCAATATGCCAAAGTCCCTCAAGAGTGTCTTTCCTCTCTGAATGAGCTGCCACTCAGGAATATCGTATTGTTTTCCAAAGGCAATGATGTTCTCGAGAGGGGTGAAGGTTTCATACATATATGACAGGTCTTGCGGACAGTATCCGAAAAAGTGCCGAACCTTCTGTGTTTGTCGAGAGTCAATCCCAGCTATTCTGGCAACACCTGTACTTGGGATGTCACCAATCAGTGCTTTCACCGTGGTTGACTTACCAGCACCAGACTCACCGATGATAGCTAACATCTCTCCTTCCCGCATAGAGAATGATACATTCTCGATGAGTCTCTTTCCACTTTTAATGGTCACAGTAAGGTTTCTGGCTGCAAGGACATCTCTGTATTCAGGAGCCTGTTTCCAAGCAAATGGAATAATGTAGACCTTGTCAGCAACGACAGTGAGGTTTGGGTTGTAACTGGGCCCAATTAGAAGTTGAGGTTGTGCAATCAGATAGATCTTTGGGTCTCCCACCTCCTCCTCAGGAGCGACTCTCACCTCAAGAGTCCCCTCTGGCAGAATTGGGGCCGGTCTTGTTGCTGCGCCAACAACTGTTCCCTTAATCATGATCATGGTCTTATCAGAACCTCTACGACCCCAAACCGTACACTCTATTTCCTGACTCTTCATCTTCTCTAGATCCTTCACAGCCTGTTGGAGGTCTCTACCATCATAGTACAGGTCATCAGCCATGTTTCTCTTCAAGTAGTTCTGTACAGTGACTTGAGCGGCCGCTACATCCTCCTGACTTGTTCCCTCACCTCCAACAGTGAGAACCTTGTCAAGTTCTCCTGCTCGTTGTCTCCGAAGGTCCTCCTCTACATATACAGCAATCCGACGTGTCAGGACTCCTTTCTTGACCTTCAGGATTCGCCCTCTGAACTTCACCTCTTTACCCGTTGAAGTCAGCTTTCCTTCGACCTCACAATGTAGCTCACGATCTTGCCGTGTGATACACCAATCAATGGCTTCGCCCATCCGAGCACCAGAGAAGTACCCTTCTTCAACAAAGACTGGTTTCTCTTCATCATGCGAATCCAATCGGTCTATGTCTTGAAGCATCTTTAGAATCACCTAACCCAGTGTTGGTTTCTTTGAGAATACGAACGTAGCAGTCAGAATTGCTATGGCTGAAAATCCGAAAAGTGTGAGGACTCTATCTATTACCTCTAGAAGTGTGAGTCCCTTGAATGCTGTGTCAATTAAGAGGTTGAGTCCTTGGTTCATTGGAAGAATTCTATCTAGGATTCCTACATCAAGGAAGAACCCTGAGAGAATAAGGGTGCCAAATAGCACAAAGAGAAACATCTGATTCGCCTGCAATCTCGTACTCGCAACCGCTGAGATCAAAATCCCTGTGGCAGATCCTGTTAGCGAACTCAGACTCATGATGACTACGAGCGAGATGAAGCTCGTGTTCAGACTGAGATTGAACGCAAGGACCCACAGTGTAACCAATAGGAGTGACTGGAAAAATCCAATGATCACATATCCAATCACTTTCGCAACAACGACTTCTAGCCTACTAGTTGGTGTGAGTAGCATTCTCCGTAATGGTATGTCACCTACAATTGACTGGGCTGAAGTCATGGCGATTCCGAGATAGCTTGAGAAAATGACGATGAATCCACCAAACACACTTTCAAGGTATCCTCCCTCCGGAGTGAACTCGATAATTACGCCTGGGAACACCTCAGACCGAATCCAGAGCTTGGAAGCTCTGAACAGGATTGTTCCAGCTTGAACAATTCCTTGAATGGCTGCAGATCCAAAGAGGTCATTTCCATCATAATGAACCTCGATATATGTTGGAAAGTTCTCTGTAAGGTTGTACTCAAAACCATTTGGAATCACAATGTAAGCATCAATCTGCTGTTCGTACAAAGCCCGATACGCATCAGCTGTAGTGTTAAACATCGTTACATTCGCCATTGTTTCAAAAAACGCCGTTAGGTTATCCGAAAGGATTTCTTCTCCATAATAGCCTCTGGTTTCGTCAAGATTCACAATGCCTAATTTAACAGCATCCTCTGTGACTGTTTCATTACCAATATCATCCCCACCGCCTATACCAGTTCCACCACCCATCCCCATCCCTCCCAAGCTGCTCTCATTAGTAACATACCAGAGCATCCCGATGAGTGCAGCGGGAAGTAGGAAAATAAGTAAGAGGGCAACTTTGTCTTTAATTATCAGCCGAAGCTCTTTCATAACCATGTTCCTGATGCGTCTGGATGGTTTTGTGAGAACTTCCGCCATTCTTGTTCCCTCTTTATCAGTGGCTCTAGATTCATCTAGGGGCTCTTTTTTATCCTTAACGAAGGCAACCTTCAGTTGAACTCTATTAAGGGTTTACCACCTGTCATCTAGTTCATGGAAAAGGGCTAAGGTCGTTTTTTCGCCAGCTAGCCTAAACAAACAAATAAAGGGCTAGAACCTATTCAGACCGTCTATCATGAAGTGTGTTCCTGAAGAGGTTCTTTGACTTGGCCAAGGATGATTTTGCTCGTTTGAAACGGTTCAGGAGAGTATCTATGAAACATGATATAGCACTCCCTGAACCTGACACGCTTGTAGAAAGTGAAATCGAGTATCTTAGAGAGCAACTCAATGCATCTGTCTATCTTGAGGCTGAACCATGGATGCTCCCCTCATGGGTAGACCTTACCCTGAAAGGACTTGGAAAGGAAGAAACCCTGATCACCGAACTGCCAAACAATTCCTATCGAAACTGGTCATTGATCGGAGGTGTAGGGTCAAAGAAATTCGGGATAACAGACTCTCGTGGACTGGTGACTGCCTCTCCAGACTGTGGGTCTGTAGATATCTGGGTTCTAGGAACTGAGGGTGTCATCTTTCCAGCCCTTATGGGAAAAGATGAACCACAGTTAAAACTAGTTTCTTCGGAAGATCAGCTCTATGAATGGAAAACTGATGTCAAATCAGTTGAGTTCACAAGATTACTCTACCATGCTGAACAGGATGGACTAGAATATCTCTCAAATGAGGTGATTCTGAAGAACATAGCCCTTGAGAAGACGAGAGTCACCTTCTATGCGGTGCTTAGACCCATGTCTGTGTTAGGGTTTGAACCTCTTGAGAACCTAGAGTTTGACCCTGTGACAAACCAAATACTCGCGAATGAATCCATTGCGCTTCAAGTTGACATGGCACCTTCTGCAGTTTACTTGGTTGAAGCAAATGATACAACCATTCCTGATATTATACAATCTGACCAAATTCGGTATGACTACAAAAAGGCCTCTAAAGAGGGTCTTTGTACCGCAATTCTCAGATTCAATATTTCACTGCCTCCTGCAGGAACCAAGACAATAGTCTTTGCCTCGCCCCTTGAACCATCTTCTTACATGGAGTCCTTGGCTGAGTGGAAACCTGAGAGTCGTAATCGAGATCAAGCAATTGGAAAGTGGTATGATTTTACACGGCAGAGGGGAGTGGCAATCTTTCCTGATGAGGAACTGAACGAGGTTCTATCACAGGCCGCTGTTTCTCTTGCCATTCAATCACAAACTGTATTATTCCCTGAAGAAGGGGACAACTCGCCTTTCAGGTGGAGAGATCGAATGAGGGTTCTCTATGCACTGATCAAGTCTGGCGTTGTTGATGTTGCCAGTCAAATCACAAATCAAGCTGCGCGAATCTTCAAGGAGTCAGATACTTCCTTAGACACAACCATATTTAGTCCACTTCTCTGGGGTCTTCTTCAGCTACAAGGGTATTCTATCGAGAAGGAGTCTATCCAAGAGAACATCGAGTATCTCGCGCAATTAGCTGAAGGTCTAGTCACTGCTTTGGAAGTAGGAAGGCCTCGGAGGAAAGTGGTTGATTCCTCATCAGAAAGACCTGATGAAACTGACGATGTTCCATTGGAACACTATCGAGTTTTGGATGAGAGTCTACTCCAAGAGTTTAATGAATTACTCTGGGATCTTTCAGCTCTCAGGGAGAGTCAGAGTTACTTTGCTCTAACTAAGGTCAGCCTGGTCGACAAAATAAAGAACACGATTCCCCTTGTTGAGGCTCGTATACGGGAGAGACTTGACGAGATTAGGAGTGCCCGGTGGCCAAGATCCAATGATCCACGAATGCTGGAGATTGATAGAGCAATTCTCGATATCTTGACTAGCGTTGTTCAATTTAAGATTCATGACTTGGATATCAGCTACTTACGTGATTTGTGCAGGAAGATCTCTGGCAGACGGCTTCTGCGTTATCTTTGGAAGACAAAGGAATCCTCTGAGTCTTTATCCAGTCATCTTGCCCTGAGAATAGCGCAGTTTCATGTCTGGGACAAGCAGCGAGATGGAGCTGAGCCAATTCTTCGAAGAGCACTTGAGTTTTTGTCGCAAGACTATCTGCTTCCAGACTTCGTAAATCCTAGAACTTTTGGGGGTAGCGGTGGAGTTGGATCAAGTGCGCTGGCTGCTGCAGATATCATCCTTCTCTTGAGTGATATGCTGGTTCAAGAGGACCAGAATAACTTGATCTTCCTGGCTGGAATCCCGAGTGAATGGTTCACATCTAAAAAGGCTCTCATCATTAAAGGTCTTCACACTAAGTTTGGTAAGATCCATATTGAAATAGGCTTATCCGCGAATCAACATCAAATTGAAACCGGGATGGAAATCCTTCCAGAGGAGATTGAGATCCATGTTCCTGAAACCGTTCCTCTGCGAATGGTTAAGGCATATGGTGGCAGTGTTGTGGAACGGGCGGTGAAAAATCGCTCACCTCACCTCAAACTTGTTCCATTAGCGAATGATGTGGTGTTGACCTATCATCGCTAGTGTCAAGACTCTAGGAATCTTTAGAATTCGACACGTTCTGGCTTAATATCATCGTGCCACAGCCAAACATCAACTACACAGCGTGTTTCTTTTGGGATGCCCTTTAGTTTGAGACCCGCATATACGTAGGCACCATCAACATACCTCCCAATCTTGCCCTTGGGAAGTTTCTTGAGGAATTCAATAGCCTCTGGGTCATACTCTCTTCCTACAATTATGGCTCTTGCTGGGAAGTACGGTTGTACTATCATCTCGTCCTTCTTCATTACAAGGACTCCAAAGTTATCTAGAGTGTCAATGAAATCAATGACATGAACTCTACGCACTCTTGAATCTATTACCTTGACAAAGCTGTAGTTTTCTCCAAACTTACCAGTCTGTTTTGCACCATCAGTGCTCTTTTTACCAGTATCAATCAGCAGATCCACAGTTCCCTGTGAGCCATCACGCTTCATTAGGTTTGGTCTAACGGATACCTCTCCCGAGTACTCGCTTTGAATGAACTCCGAAACTCTAGTTAGGAATGGGTTCTGAATTTTCCTGAGATACTGATCAGCTACTTCTGCGAACTCATGATATATATCTCTTTGAGCTATGTTCGAGGTTCCACCAATTTCTTCGAACTGCCTTCCCAGCTCGTTTGCCAAGGAATATGCCATCTGATACTCTTTCTTCTTGGGAGCGATTAGTGCTGTGATAATCTTGTCTCTTGGAGCTAAATAGATCACTTTCTCCTCAGTGGTGAATGAAGACAAACCTCCGAAATGGAGCTCCTTTGTGAAATGACCGATGGCGGAAATGAAGCTGGAAAATAGTGAGGGATCAATCTTCGTCTTCATCCTAGAAAAGAGAGGAATACCTGCTGCGGCATCAAAAATGACAATTCCTTCGATATCCATCCTTGCCAGCCTCAAGATGAGCTCGTATATTACATTTTTAATACTATATGAGATTGTTAAACAGAATTTAATCCTCTGGTTCTGCAGAGAGTAATTCTGGAAACTTGACAAGTGTCATGTAGAGTTTTTGATCAAAGAATGGCGCTTGTCTGTTCAGACATGGTACTACAACACAGCGCGAACATAGGAGCTCAACAATCACTCTCATCTCAGGGGATTTTGAAACCACAACCTCAAACATCTGTTTTGATGGTACAAAAAATGTGTCCTTCTTCTCACCTAGGGGTTGTATGGCTGTGTTATAGATCTTTTCAAGTAAGCCTGGCGTGGCTCCCATTGTTGCATGGAGGTTGGCTGCAAGGACCATGATAGTTGCCACCGAACAGGATAAAGCGTAATGATTGGTTTCCCAAGATTTTTCAAATCCATCTTCAATGACCCCCGTTTCCCACATCCGGAACATCTCGAGACCCGGTTTCTTCTCATGCTCGAGAATAGGTGTAACAATCTTGCCTCCTTCTTTGCCTGGACCTGCACGATAGGGGACACCCCGTGGGATATGTGATGGCCTCCCGCAGAAGCAGTACCATCCACCTTGTTTTGCATTTTTCCCCATCAAGCTGATGAGTGCCTGGTTCTCCTCGAACGGTCTATCAATCTCGTGGGCCGGCACCCAAATTGTGTGGTCTTCGCATCTTAGCTCCCCACAGAGTGCACATGGGAATACCTCTTGATTTGTACGAGAGTATCCGTATCGTTTACATTCCTCGCAGTTCGTCATCACTCATCAATCCTATCACACCTTAATTAACAAAGCTGATGTTAATGTCTTCCTACGACCTTCACGAAGCCTTATGAGCCAAATATGTTGAACGAAATGTGGAGAAATCGCGATGTCAAAGGTCTATTCATCGGATTTTCTTGTAATTGGCAGTGGACTATCTGGTCAGCTTTTCTCATTGAAAGCTGCACGATATGGAACTGTCAACCTTGTGACCAAGGGACGTTTAACAGACTCTGCTACAATGAAGGCACAGGGGGGCATTGCTGCTGTCGTTTCTGAAGATGATTCAATCGAACGGCATTTTGAGGACACGATTCGAGTAGGAGATGGGCTCTGTCACCATGATGTAGTAGAGAAGATAGTTCAGGCTGGACCATCAATAATCAAAGAACTAGTGGAACTCGGTGTTCACTTCAGTAATGAGAAATCCTCTGGAGAATATGAACTTGGACTGGAGGGTGGACACACCAGACGTCGAGTACTTCATGTCAAAGATCATACTGGGAAAGACATTGAAATTGCACTTACAAAACAAGTACAAACAGCTAAGAACATCACAATCCATGAGAACCACATGGCTGTGAATCTATTTGTCAGAAACAATAGAGTCCATGGAGCATACATCCTAGACCAGAATACGAACGAAGTTGAACGCTTCGTTGCCAAGACCGTCATCCTGGCCACAGGTGGTGCTGGTCGGGTTTTTCTCTATACAAGCAATCCCGATGTGGCTACAGGTGATGGTATCGCAATGGCATTTAGGTCGGGCGCCACTGTGATGAACCTCGAGATGGTTCAGTTTCATCCTACGCTTCTCTACCATCACAAGGTTCGTTCTTTTCTCATATCCGAGGCACTTCGGGGAGAGGGAGCCCGATTATTAGGACGTGATGGGAAGAGGTTCATGTTAGACCATCATGAAGATGGAGAGCTTGCCCCTCGTGATGTTGTAGCCCGCGCAATTGATACTGAACTCAAAAAGACGGGTGCTGACCATGTCTGGCTTGATATATCATTCAAAGATGCCACCTATATCAAAGATCGTTTTCCCCAAATCTATGAAACCTGCTTGACTGCAGGGATAGATATTACAAAAGAACCGATTCCTGTAGTTCCCGCCGCCCATTACATAATGGGTGGTGTCAAGACTGACATCCATGGTCGGACTGATGTTGCGGGACTATATGCCATTGGTGAAACCACTTGCACAGGATTCCATGGTGCAAATCGACTTGCATCTAACTCTCTACTAGAGGCTGCAGTTCTAGCACGGAATGCAGCTATTGCTGCTGCTGATGAGGTCTCGAGTGGTATCAAACCAATTGATATTCCTCCTTGGGATCCTGGAGAAGCCACAGACCCGGATGAATTGGTTGTGATCTCTCATCTGTGGGAAGAGATTCGTCGTATAATGATTAACTATGTTGGAATCGCAAGATCAAACAAACGCTTAATCCGAGCAAACAACAGAATTGGATTCATAGCAAGGGAGATTGCCGAATTCTACTGGGACTTCAAGATCACTCCGGACCTTGTCGAGCTAAGAAACATCGCTACAGTCGCAGAATTGATTATCAGGAGCGCCAGAATGCGTAAGGAGAGTAGAGGCGCTCACTACAACATAGATTATCCTGAACAATCAGAGGAAGCAGTAGATACAATCCTCAAGAAAGGCTATGCAGCTGTTGAATGAAAGGGTGTTCAACAATGAGTAGAAGGCAGCACGCCAGTGCAATCATGTTGCCAATCGGTGTTATGATCATCATTCCCTGGTTCTTGATGTGGATTACGGCAGACGAAACTATTGGATGGCCCGCTTTAGGGTCACTGAACCTGCTGATATTTTTAGTAGGTCTGACAATTCTCCTTACCGGTCTTCTTCTTACAGCAGCGTGCATACGAATGTTCGCACATATCGGTAAGGGAACACTTGCTCCTTGGGCACCCCCCCAAAATCTTGTGGTGGTCGGCATCTACAGATACATGAGAAACCCCATGATATCTGGAGTCCTCCTTGGTCTCTTAGGAGAGGCGGTCATCCTCTCCAGCTACGCGATGTTTCTTTGGTTCCTTCTAGCCTTCATCGGCAATCATATCTATTTCATCAAGTCTGAAGAACCAGGGCTTCTGAAGAGGTTCGGAAAAGAATATGCAGAATACTTCGAGAATGTACCCAGATGGTTACCTCGACGCACACCATGGATGCCTTCGAGAAATCCTGAGAATCAGACTGGAGTATGATTGGGCGCGTTTCGCCAGCGGTTGTTATATTTGTTAGCAGGACTTCTAGGTGCTTTCTTATCGCCCCATCTTCCTTCGAAGGAATAGAAATTGGTTTCTTCCATTGGCTTAAGATTCTCTTGAGTGTTCCATATAGCCCCACTATCAGCTAACTTGTCGCAAAAGATTTTGAAATAGCATCGAGGTTTACTTCGGGGTGATGGATAGTTTGCATGAGTCCCCAAGGCGGCCCAGACATGTATCTGCTCACCATTCAGAATTGGATCCTCCCGGTCAAAGTTTGGTAGAGTCCATGACAAGGAGGCGAGTCTGGCTTCGTAGTGATTAGAAAGCATCCATATCACATTCTCAAGCTTCGTTTTGCCATAGAACCTGACTTCAACATTCTCCCAGTCTCCAACATGCTTACCGAAACTCAGAGTTGTCCTAGGGAAATCATTGAAGCGATACCAGAACCAATATCGAAGCTGAGTAAGTTTCTCATCTTGCCAGAACTCGTAGTAGCATGGCGTAGAGGGTAGCAATTCCTTGGGCTGTCTGTCCTCAACAAAGAGTTTCCAGTCTTCTTGAAATATCTCATAGACCTCTTCTGCATCTGATGGATAACAGCAGAATTCTCCTTCTTTGGGATGAAAGTGGAGAATTGGGGCGAACTTCTGAGCCAAAATGTGAACATCAGATGGGATTTTCATACTCTCTACTAGCTCCTACCATCCCAAAAGCATTCAGCCAATATCAATCGTTTGAATTATTTGGGGGTTATGGTGTATACTAGGCAGTGATTTGCAGCATACAGGGGGCATTGTGTCTTGACAGACCAATCACAAATCATTGAACTGGAACAAGTGGCCTCCAATGCCTGGGTTGCAGAAGAAGAGGTACGTTTTGGTGGATGGCTTCTGCGTGCGAACGCTGGTGTCACGCGTCGGGCAAATAGTGTTCTTCCAATCGGTCCTCCACCTCTACCACTTGATGAAGCAATTGAGAAAGTTATTACTTTTTATAGAGAGCGAAATCTCATTCCTCGATTCCAGATGACTGAAACTAGTAAGCCTGTCGAACTAGACCGAGATCTTTCAGACCGCGGTTTCACAGTGGGGCTCCAGGTTGAGCTTCACACTGCAGCAATTAACCATCTTGTGCAAAAAGAACCAGCATATGATGTAATGATCTCAAATGACATCTCTGATGGTTGGATGTCTGTATACAGCGAGTCATCTGGCTATCAAGCCTCAACAATGGACACCCGCAGAGAACTGATGAAACGAACTAGTTTAACCAAAGCCTTTGCCCTAGTGAAAATTGATCGGGAGCTGGCTGGAGTCGGGTTTGGTGTTGTTAAGGATAAATGGTTGGGTCTCTTCAACATTGCAGTCCATCCTACAATGAGAGGAAGAGGTGTTGCACTTGCAGTGAACATAGCTCTAGCACATTGGGGTCACCAAAGAGGAGCTAGGTCTGCCTATCTTCAAGTGGAATCTGAAAACATCCCAGCTCTTAAGCTATATTCCAAACTGGGTTTTCAGTATGCATACACCTACTGGTATCGCAAGTTGGATGGAGAAGAATAGCCTCTCAGGTGGAGGATTGTTTCTCACCGGTTTATGCAATGGGGCTTTAGAGCTTGCTAGCTAACCCTTCATATTCCGACTTGATTTTTTTGCCGATATCTGAACCGCCAAAGTCACCAGGAGTAATCGTCAGGTCGTTTCCATCAAGAACAGCTTCAATCACCATAACTCCAGGTGACTCAATCTTCAGACCAGACTTGCCAGCACGTTCGAAGCGCTCAGTATAGACAAGCTCCGAATTACGTGTGATTGAAAGCATGAGGTATGCCATCTTCTTCTCAGCCAAGGAGGCTGAAGGTGCTGGTGGTGGTACATCAGGTACTGTTTCCGCAACAAGCTCTGGTGGTGGCGGTGGTTTTGGTTTTGGAGCTCCTGCAATGGGTTCTGCTTCAGGTTCCGGTTTTGTGAGCTTGACCACAGGCTCTGGTTCGCGCTCAGGCAATATCTTCTTCTTTGGAGCTCCCGCAATAGGTTCTGCTTCAGGTTCCGGTTTTGTGAGCTTGACCACAGGCTCTGGTTCGCGCTCAGGCAATATCTTCTTCTTTGGAGCCCCAGCAATTGGCTCAGTGACTTCGGGTTTTCCCTTGTATGCAAGCACCCCATCATCAAAGGACCATCTTCCTTCTAGAACACTCCTAAACTCAGCAATATTGTTTGCAACATCTTGATCTGAGTCATCCTTCTCCATCATCTCTACGAATCTGGAGGCCGCCAAACCAATTGTTGTTATTCCTACTTGGTGTCCTGATTTCTGTAGACCTCTTGCAATTCTGATTGTGTGCATTCGTGTAGGCATATTCACATTACGGCCTATCCATGCCCAACAAGTATCATTGTACTCATCCAAAACGATGAGAGCATTGTCACTGTTAACCAGAGCAGGGTCTAATTTGACCGTGCTTACTTCTCCAGAATCATCTCTTAACATGAGCATGAATGGTTTTCTCGAAAGGGTCTTCATAGGAATCTGATGCCTCCGAAAATGTAATCCTCTTTACCCATTGACCGACCATTGCATAAAAGAAATTCTTGGATGTAAAGAACACTATCAGGAACCTAGACTTGTGGAGGTCATATCAATCTCAGAGTCAATAACAAGAATTGATTGAGTGTCTTCAATGCCCTTGATTTTTCGAACCTTCTCTGTGATAATCTCGACCAACGTTTCCATATCACGACCTCTGACCTCTGCTACGATATCGTAGGGTCCGAAAACCTTGTGTGCCTCCTCGGTCACAGAGATTGATAGCATGTCTTTGAGGACTGAGTCCTCCTGTCCAACCTTGGCCTTGATTAAGATATAGGCTTTTACCATGTTTGACACCACAGAATAATCCGATCTCGACTCTGCAAACTGATAACTCTTGCTCTCAGAATGAAAAGAACTGTATTGGGCAGTTAATGCTGCCCAATTGCTTTAGGCAAAAAGAAATACTCTGTTGAGGGGCTCACTGCATGGCAAACCGAGGACACTTTTCCTTGGATATACCAGGGGTTTCGCAGGGCTTTTGCATCCCTGTGTAGAACTTGAATCCGTCAACACCACATTTTCCTTCGGCCGCATTGTACTCTGGACAGGTCATTGCACATTCATCCAATATGGTCTTTGCTTTAGCCTCAGGTCCCGCGGTCCCTGGACTATTAACAGCTCCACACTTTAGGCGCATATTAAGCTATTTCGGTTGATTGCCTTCTAGTATAGCTCTTCTCACATCAAAGGTAGCCTCTATCCTCTAAGACATCTCGCAGAACAGATGGGAAGTCTGTGAAAATCCCATTCACTCCCATGTCTAATAATCGCTCCATGTCGGGTCTATTGTTGATAGTCCACACATGGACTGCTATGTCTTTGTCGTGGGCTGCATTCACAAACTCGGGTGTGACAATTTGTAGTGATCCCATCCGCTCGGGAACTTGAAACGCTCTATACCCTATTGAACGCACAAACATACCCATTGCTCTCGCTCTGTATCCTATGATAAAGTTGCGAATCTCATTAGGGTGAGCAGACGTGGGTATCATAGGTGCCTTCTTTCTGAACCTCTTCAGTTGTTTCGGATGAAACGAGGCTATCATTATCTTCTCCGTTCTTTCATTCTCTAGCAAAATCCGAGCCACCTCATTAGGTGCCTCCTTAAACCTGTCTTTGATGTCTAAGTTGAGGATGGTGTCTGGGAATCTTTTGATTGCCTCTTCGAGTGTGACGACCGTCAATCCTTTTCCTCGAAATGGATAGGTCCGTCCAGCATCTATTGAGAAGTTATAGCCCAAATCATACTGCAGCAACTCGTCCAATTTCTTCTTTCGGACCTCTTCATCCTTACCAGTTATACGAACCAAGTCCTCATCATGATAGAGGATTGGTATATTGTCTTTTGTGAAACGTATGTCAGATTCTAGTACATCGACACCTATGTCTACTGCAGCCTCAAGAGCAAGGATGGTGTTCTCTGGAATATTGCCAGACTCCCCACGGTGAGCCATAATGAGTGGTCTACCAATATCAAATATCATCTTAATCCCTTGTATTTGAGATAACCCGGTTCGGCATAAGTCCTCCTGATTAAGACACAAAAAGTGAGCCAACTTTATATAGTTTCGAAAGTTAGTCTAAACTAACTCTAATGTGTGGGGTTTTTCGCGTGACGCAAGCCAGAAGTATTGATGAACTCTGGGATTTCACAGAGGACGATTTACGAAGGGGTCAATATTCCCATAACCGTGAAATAAGTAAAACCATGCGAGGGGACCCAGGAGAAACCTTACTCTATGCAGTACTCTGTTCTATCTATGAAGGTCACATCACAAAACCTGCTTTGTATTCCCACTTGGAGTCAATTTTTGTAGTTCGGATGAACAGGATGACCGTATCTCCAGTGGATGTGGATGAGGTTCTACAACATGCATTGAATGAGAATTTGATCATCGAATCTGATAATACCTTCAATCTCACGCAGCGAGGTATCGATATTCTTCGACTCTCAAGAACAACAGTGCTTCATGAGGGTTATTGGATGAAACTTTTTTTGCAGAAGAAATGGGTAGTCCTCACATCCGCTTCATTCCTAATTATATTGGTAATCTTGAAGCTAATGGTTGGGCTCAACATTGGCAGTCGCGCCATGATTACCGACGGTCTTGAGAATCTTACTGACTTGGCTGTTGTTGGAATCATTTTTCTCAGTCTGAGATATGAGCGCGACCGATACGGCGCTATTGCTATTATGATTTTCATGTTAATCTCTGGGGTTCTTCTTGGATACAATGGGCTTTTGAGATTGTTTTCACCTGAAGAGATGAATGTGACTTTTTACGGTTACCTCCTCGCAGCTTTCTCAATTGGAATGAACTACTGCCTTATTTGGTACAAAACAACAGTAGGACGAATGACTGGAAATTTGGCGTTAGTAAGCGATGCAAAGGAGGACCAGACCCACATCAGAATTGGTATAGGTGTCATGATTGGACTTTTCTTTGCTGAGTTTCAGATCTATGTGATTGACTCGATAGTAGCAATTCTCATTGCCATGGTCATTATCTGGGAGGGTATCGAGGCTTTGCGAGAGATACTACAAGCTGGAGATGACCTAAGTGTTGATACAATACATCTTGCCGCCGCTGATACATATGATGATCTCATGACAGCTTGGTTACTTGCCAGACTTGCAAGAGGTCCTGATACCAAAGAGAATCTCAATCAGACATTCATCAATGGAATCACCATCGGTCATAGGTACTTCGATGTGCAAGCTGTACTCGGTTTTGGGAATCTTGAGGAGAAGGGGATTTCAAAACATATCCAAATCGCAAAGCGTAGTGGTCTAATAGACGAGGACCAAGGTGTTCTGTCCATCACGAATAATGGTCTCTCACTCTACTACCATAATCGGGTTGATGAACTCAAGAGAGTGGCAAAAAGGTTCTCGAAGGAACGTTCAAGGCACAGAAGTGCTGCAATCGGCATCTTTGCTTGGGTGACAACCTTTCTCCTCATTGCCTTTGGAGAAACACTATATGAGTTTGTCATGGCTGGTCTTCATACACTGTTAGGATTCTAGTCTTGTTTGAACTCCAATTATTATTCAGATATATCCA
Organism: Promethearchaeota archaeon; assembly: GCA_048940045.1. Classification (GTDB taxonomy): domain Archaea; phylum Asgardarchaeota; class Thorarchaeia; order Thorarchaeales; family Thorarchaeaceae; genus SMTZ1-45. The sequence continues at coordinate 60,823 of JBHLOX010000001.1, read as the reverse complement.
TCAACAAAAAGAAGAGAAAGGAGCGCACTCGCGCTCCTAGAATCCGAATTATTCCACACCGCAACGTTTCTTCAGGAATTCCCAGTCATGATTGACCTGTTCTTGGATTCTCTTTCTGAAGTCTTCCCACTCTGGTTTGAAGAGGTGCTTGAACTGACCCTGTGTCTTGAAGTACTCGTCCACCGGTTTTAGACCTGCATCAGCAACCCTCTTGCTGGCTCCTGACATGATCCACTCCTCACCATCAATGACTTCGTAGAGTGGATGGAGACCAGTTTCTACAGCTAGCTTAGAGATTGAGATGCTGTTCCCAGTAGGTGAACGCCACCCTCTTGGACATGGTGAGAATGCGTGGATGAATCCTGGTCCCTCAACATCTAAGGCTTTCCGAAACTTCGTAATAAAGTCACGATAGTTGGAAGGTTCTACTGTGGCAACATAGGGAATCTTGTGAGCTGCAACAATCTGCGCGAGTGGTTTTTTCCGCTCCAGTTTCCCTGGAATAACGCTACCTCCCCACGATGTGGTTGTTTCCTGACCTGGGAATGTAGCTCCAGAACGCTGTATACCTGTGTTCTGATATGCACCATTATCATAGCACATGTACACGAAGTCATGCCCTCTCTCGAGTGCTCCACTGATCGCACCAAATCCAATATCGAATGTGCCGCCATCGCCTCCGATGGCAATCACATCAACATGGTCATGTTTGTAGTGTCCTTTTTCTCGCATTGCGTTGATACCTTCGAGAGCGCCTGACGCAACCGCCGCAGAGTTCTCGAAAGCAACGTGAATCCAAGGAAGCTTCCAAGCTGTGTACGGGTAGATTGTCGTTGCAACCTCAAGACAGCCTGTGCTGTTGCACACTATGGTGGGTCCTCTAAGAGCCATCCCCATGAGCTTGATGACTGTCGGGGCTGCACACCCAGCACACATCCTGTGTCCCGAACTCAGAATCAAATCCTGCTTGAGCATGTCTTTGATTGAAACTGCTGGTTTGTCGCTCATTATTTACGCACCCCCAATGTTTCGTACATAGGAGCCTCACCCTTCTTGAGGTACTCCTTTGTCTTCTTGATTCCCTCAACGAATGTTGTTGGTGGGACGTCACGACCCCCCAGTCCAACTACAAAGTCAACCACCATCGGTCTCTCCTTTGCGTCGTAGAGGGCAGTTCTGACCTCCAGAGCCAATGGGTGTGTGGCAGCTCCGAAAGACATCGCCTTCTCAAAGATAGCTACTGCTTTCGCCTTTTCAAGGATCTTTGCAATCTCCTTGGTTGGGAATGGCCTGAACATCTTGAGCCTGATGACACCGACCTTTTCGCCCTTCTCTCGCATGACATCAGCAACAACCTTGGCTGTGCCTCCCATGGTACTCATGGCGATGATGATGATATCTGCATCATCTGTCTTGTAAGACTCGAAGAGTCCGTACTTTCGACCTGTAAGTTTAGCGAACTCAGCCTCGACCTCCTCGTAAGCCTTTGGCACACCCATGATCGCCTCATCCTGCTGCTCCTTGAACTCAAAGTAGTAGTCAGTGAGTGCTAGTGGACCCATGGTGATAGGCTTGTCAGGGTCAAGTGCAATGAACGGTTCGCGTACTCCGAGGAACTTCTGAACCGCATCGTCCGGGAGCATCTCGACACGTTCAACATTGTGGCTCAGAATAAACCCGTCAATCCCAACCATCACTGGTAGCAAGACATCATGTCGCTCTGCAAGCTTGAAGGCCATGATAGTAGTGTCGTATGCCTCCTGAGAGCTCTGACAGTAGAGCTGGATGAACCCGCTATCTCGCATTCCCATTCCATCTGAATGGTCGTTGTGGATGTTGATCGGTGCAGACAGAGCACGGTTTGCTACAGTGAAAACTATCGGCATCCTCATCGAGGCTGCACAGTAGAGGATCTCCCACATGAGGGCAAGTCCAGCAGAAGCTGAAGCGGTTGCAACTCGAGCTCCCACAGCTGAAGCTCCAACACATGCGCTCATTGCAGAGTGCTCGGATTCTACTGGGATAACATGTGCCTTTACCTCGCCGTTTGCAGCGAATCGTTGATAGTCCTCTACTATGATTGTCTGGGGAGTGATTGGATAAGCTGCTAGTACATCAAGGTCTGCTTGCTTGAGTGCATGTGCAATCGCTGCATCACCCGTCAGACCTTCAACAGTAATCTTGTCTTTTGGAACACTCATCTCACTCACTCCTTCTCCATGTGAATGCTGTCAGTGGGACATTCTGTTGCACAAATTCCGCATCCTTTACAGTAATCGTAGTTGTATGCATAGGAGTACTTTCCATCCTTCTCTGTCAGAACAACTGCCATGTCGGGACAGAATATCCAGCATCGACCACATGTGCCGTTCTTTATCCAGAGACACTTTTCGTCGCTGTGGATTGGACGTTCAGCACGCCACCCACCCGTCTTGTACTTCTTAGAATTGCCAGGCTCGATAATATTGCCAGCAATAGGGATCTCGTTGTACTTCTCACTCATCCGACTTTAGCCTCCTTCACAGCTCTTTCAATTGCGACTTTGTTCAAGTCTCCTACCTTGCCGGGGTATCTTTCGAGGACTTCATTGATGACTGTGTCAACCGCCACTATACCTGTGACTTTGACAGCTGCTGCCATGGTGGGCATGTTATAGAATGGTCGACCCATAACCTCCATCGCAATAGTGCTGGCATCAACGGTGACAACCTTGCCACCCTTGAAACCAAGCTTGTCCCTGATGGCTTGCGGTTCCTTGTCACTGTTGACGACCAGAATGCCATCTTCCTTGAGACCCTCGGCAGGATTCACAACATCAAGTAAGGTGGGGTCAATACAGACCACCACATCCGGATTGTACACCTGTGCGTACACCTGGATGGGTTCCTTACTGATTCTCAAGAACGCCCTCACTGGTGCTCCAGTTCTCTCTGGGCCAAACTCTGGAAATGCCTGGATATAGTTGCCTTCAGCGAGAGCGGCTTTGCCTAGCATCTGGTTGCTGGTGACCACACCTTGGCCGCCGCGACCGTGCCAGCGAAATTCAGTAATTCCTTTTGCGAAATCCATCGCCATTGTCAATCTCACCTACATTGGGAGAGTATGCAGGGGGGCCTCTCTGTGGGCTGCTTATGTATTTAGTGGCTTGGACCTATCTTTGGAAAATGTATGACCATGAAAAGGCGAGAGTGTATTGCTGGAGAGCATATGCGCGGCACATGGGTCGACATCTCTCCAGCTTTTCCGGGACCGTGAGGAGAACGCTTAACAAATCCGTGTTCCAATCGGTCGACCTCGAATCGAAACGGAAACACCCCATATACGTAGTAATGATGAATATTAACTACTCCTTCCACGCAAGAAAAATCGGCAATCAACGAACTATGTTAAGACAATCTCTTACTCAAAATCACTACAATACCAAAACTAGCCGCAGTTATTCCAGAGGCTATCATAACAAGCTCAGTCCCAATACCGCCTAAGATGCGTGACGCAACCGAAACGAGAACCTCGTCTGAAGCCTCATGTTGAGCCCCATCAGTTAAGATGATAGTTACGTTATAGGTCCCAATCATGAGATGATCAACTCCATAACTAACATCTCCCCCTGTCCAGACGGAAATTACCTTGTCCACTTGATTTTCCTGTATTTTATATGACCTTGGAAACTCATCGTGTGCCAACCAAGTCAATGTGTTGCCAACACTATCAATATCTATCGCCACGTCATAAATGGGCATCAGATAAGGGGCGACATTATCCTCGAGAAGTTGTGCAAATGAGTCCACAGAATTAGCTGTTCCAGTTATCACATACGATTCTGATTCATTGAAATCAGACCAACGGTTTCCAATACTGACATTATCATCGAAGTAATTGTCAGCACCAGTATCAATAGCATTCATTACATTCCATCCAATCGAATTTCCATAGATTGAATTATTATGCGAGGAAAATCCGATTTGAATCCCAAGCTGCATGTTCCCATAGACTGTGTTGTGGCGAACTTGACTTCGGTTTGTTCGATCCAAGACAACGCCTCTATAGTTGTAGAATATAGTACAATCAACAATGGTTGCATTTGCTACCCCATTCAAAGCGATTCCATAACTCGAGCCATAAATTGTGGTATTCTCTAAGCTCACATTAAGCGAATCTATGACGGTGATGCCAAATGCCGCATTTGCCACCTCACAGCTCACGACCCTTCCATTTTCCACATTTGAGAATGTTATGGCTCCAGAAGCACCAAAAGTTTCGAGCCTGCAGTTGGAAATGACAAAGTGTGCTGTTGTATTTTCAACAATTATGCAGGTGGCATTTGAGGCAATTGTTAGATTCTCAAATCTGTAAGGATCCGAGGGAGTGCCAACGCCCGTCGCTCCTACAAGTGCAAAATCTGAGTTTGCTCCGATATGAATTGGGTCACGTGTTTCGAGCTGGGCTAGATTATTAGAATGTACTGGGGTCACCTTGATGGATTTTAAATAGAAATGACTCTGCATTACAGCGAAACTACCTGTAGCTGATAACACAATTAGAAAGACTATCAAAGGGGTGACAACTACACGCTTCATTCTCAAATCAATGACCTCGTGATTATTTTCGTTACTTGATGCTGCTTGCTATTGAAGGTTACCAATGTGCTATTCTCTATTTTCTGTGGGTTCACTCTCGACAATATCTGCGCTGATCATGTTGAGATCCATGAACTGGTGCCGATACTCTGGATTTGATATTCGTAACAATACCCAATCTTTCACACGACTCACATCATCAAAATGAATGGCTCGTTCCAATGCCCGTGGGAAAAGTCCATAGAGTAGAAAGATGAGTAACAGAGAGAAGGTACCAACGAGCCCAAGAAGAGGCTCGAGAATGGATCTGGCCATTCCCACAGCCACATTGATTTGTAGCAAGTAGTACAGAATTGGGTAAAATAAACCAAAGAATCCTACGGCTGCAACCATTTTTGTTCTGAAAGTCCTTACACTCTTGCTTCCATGAAGCATGCATGTTGGGATTGTAAAGGCTATCGCTCCCTTTGCTGCATTCAATGCAACCTCTGTTTTGTCTTGTCCCTTCATCCATGAACTATAAGCATAATCATAGTCCCTTCTCTCCATTATAGTGACAAAAACCAAGTCTTCCGGTTCTTTCAAACAGACTGGACAAATATCAGGGAATTGAATCTTTGATAACTTCACTCGGATCTTCTTCCTGTCATCTGATGCAATCATGGATAGACCTCCAGATCATCTATTGTGGTGGCATAACTATGATCTGAACACTTGTAACAGGTCGCTCAGATTTTGGGTCTATTGCATCAAATGTATCAAAGGTCATCTCGTAAATGAACTTGCTTTCACGTATTTTCAAGTCGTGAGCCACTCTGACAGCAAGACCAATTCCCTTGAATCCAAATCCACGAATCGCCACCATTCTTTTGTCATCCTTGACAAGTCCTCTGATAGTATTCGCCACCTTCGAAATATTGACTTTTCCAGCTTTGTGAGAAATCTCAAGAAGTATATAGTCACTCGTTGGGTATACCGCTATGTCCTCCTCAATCGTGATTGAAACCACATCATCAGTAATCCTAAGCTGATCTGGAATGCGGTTTCGTAGTGACATATTATCATATCACCAAATTCGACTAATCAACTTGATGGATTGAGAATCCTCAATCTCAACCCTCATATGTGCTCTTAGCGTGGAAAACTTGAGGTTAGCTGAAGTTGGAACGGAATCAAGTTGCCGCCATCGTTGTAGTTGCAGTCGTGATCGGCTCCGTTGCATTAGTAGCATTCTGGAATCCTGTTCCTGTACCCGATGTAAGAATGGGCTATCTTTCGAAAGACCTCCATCAGCTAGCTCTCAGAGTTGCACTTGAAAATGGATACTTTGAACGCGAAGGACTCCTTGTCGAATTAGTACAATATGGGAACGGAGCTCTAGAAATGGATGGGTTTGCTGGTGGTCAAATCGACATGGGATATCTAGGAGCCGCTCCTGCTCTGATTAAGCGTTTGAATCAGAATATCAATATTACAGTCCTTGCTTCAGCAAATCTGGAAGGGTCTGCAATAATGGTTTCTAAATCAGAATATGATGCAGGACATATAACAAGTATTGCTGATCTTGTTGGTAAAGGAGTTTACCAGCCTGGCCCTTCAACTGTCCAGAACTTTCTCCTCAGACTAGCTTTGAATCAATCTGGCTTAAGCTATTCAAATATAACTGCGCTGTCGACTCAGCCATCACTAATGGCTGATTCCCTTACTCCTGAGAATCCTGCATTCATTGTGTGGGAGCCTTTCAACGCTTTGGCCGAATACCAGGAAAAAGCGGTTCCTTTGATATTATCTGGTGACATCTGGCCTCGCCATCCATGCTGTGTTTTAGCGACCGATAACACATTTTTCTCATCACATCCCGATATTGTTGAAACAGTGACAAAAATACACCAAGAGGCAACTGACTGGATTGTGACCCACCCACTTCAGGCCATTGCCATTGCCATTGATTGGCTTGAGATGGATGAAACTCCTGTTACAACCGCTTTCAATCGAATCATCTTCGATTATAATCTGAACGTCACTGGACTTGAGATATACCTGGATTTCCTGCTTACACAGGAGGGTGTGATTCTGAATCCACCTGAAAATATAACAGAGTTCTTCAACGGATTCATCAACAAGACCTATATTGAAGACCCCCTTTTCTGTTGCTAAAAAACGACAGACAGAAAAGCGAGACAAAATCTTGCTTAGTTGAGCAGAATGACTTCCATGGAATCAACAAGTGAGCCGCAGAAGATACCCCCTACTGGTCAAGAATCTGCAGTATATTCAATTCAGACAATCCTACTGAAGGTTGTCATTCCGGTCATTCTACTTGTTCTCCTTTGGCATCTTATTTCAACAGTTTCAGGAACTTCCTTGGAGGAGGTCATCGCAGCCTTTATTCGACTCGTGATAGAAGGTGATAGTGAAGGTTATTTTCTTATTGACCATGTTAGAGTAAGTCTCACAAGGGTTTCGATTGGCTTCGCCGTTGCAGTAGTAACGGCCGTACCCCTTGGAATAGCAATCGGGCGATATCGATTAGTTGACGCAATTCTTGGACCCTTAGTTGAGGCCATGCGTCCAATCCCTCCTATAGCATGGATTCCTCTTGCTATTCTTATATTCTATCGGAACATGCTTGGAGCTCAGATATTCATCATTTGGGTGGGTGCTTTCTTTCCCATTCTCATCAATACTACAACTGGCGTCAAGAGAACTGAACCTGTTCATATCGACTCAGCGAAGACATTTGGTGCGAGTGAGTTCCAAATTCTTTCAAAGATTGTTGTACCATCAGCTGGGCCTGAGATATTCGCAGGCCTAAGGATAGGATTTGGAATTGGATGGATGTGTCTTGTTGCAGCTGAGATGATTGGAGGCGGACTAGGACTTGGTTATCTTGTCCTTATAATGCAACAGATTGGGCATACAGGAGCCGTAATAGTCAGTATGCTTCTCATCGGTCTGATTGGCTTTCTCATCACATTTTTCTTCTTAATCATAGAGAAGCGTATTCTCAAGTGGAGGCAGACTGTCTCGGTCTAGAGCGACTCATCGCTTTCTCCTGTTCCACCTTGAGAACTTCTAGGATGTCACTACGATAGGCCAAACACTCAGGAGAGGTTCTTATCCTTGGTTTAGGTACATCGACCTCATACTCTGCAAGTATCTTTCCTGGGATATTACTCATAATCAGAATCCTGTCAGACATGAAGACTGCTTCATCAACGTTGTGCGAAACAAAGACGATAGTTGACCCCGTCTGTTTCTGGACCCGGAGGAACTCTTCTTGGAGATAGTTTCTTGTCTGTGCGTCCAAGTTGGACAAAGCCTCATCGGCAACCAGAATGTCTGGAGATACCACAAGACTTCGGGCCATCTCTGTCTTTCTGGCTTGCCCTCCTGAGATCTCGTGAGGATAGTTATCCTCGAGACCACCCATGCCCACAATCTTGATGATCTCGTCCACTCGCGCTCGCATCTCAGATGAATCAACTCCTGCCACCTCTAGTCCAAACTGGATATTCTGTCGTACTGTTCTCCAGGGGAAGAGTGACTCCTGTTGGAAAATATACCCTACTCTATTGTGACCTGGGTGGACTTCTTTTTCATCAATGAAGACCTGCCCCTTGTCTGGTTCAAGCAGGCCAGCTATGATCTTCAATAGCGTGGTCTTCCCGCATCCGCTTGGTCCAACAATCCCCAGCAGTTCGCCTTCATGAACATCAAAAGAGATGTCATCAAGCACCTCTATTACATCATCTGAGTCTCCATTTGGGTATGATTTTGAGAGGTTTCGAACTGAGAGTTTGGGCATTTTTGTTACCAATGTAACTGGAATAGCTCAATCTGTTAAATGCTACGCTGTTGACGCGTCATAGTATGTGGTGGAGGTCAACCCAGCAAAGTAAAAAAAGGCCCCTGATGCAATCAATATCTGCACAAGGCATGTGTAAATAATAGTGAATACCATAAACGGCATTATCACAGGAAGGTTGCTGACTTGGGATCACCAAAAGTTCTGTTCGAAATAGAGGATGAAGAAAGCACGAGCGCAATTGCAGTTGGAGATGTCACTGGAAATGGTACCGCAGAACTATGTACCGGTGGCCGTGATGGTGTTCTCCGTCTTTATGATGCAAACAAGAGTGAAATTGTGTTTCTAGCACAACATGATGTTGGAGGAAGTATACTCTCCATCAAGATTGCCGATGCCAACAACGATGGACAGATGGAACTAGTCATTGGTCGTGCAATCGGAGGTAGTGAGAACCCTGGTGAAGCTGGAACTATCCAGGTCTACCGCTATGCTCCTAGCGGGCGACTCGAGGTGTTGGCCGAATACCCTGTTGACCGTTTTGTCACAACCGTCTATGTCACCGACGTGACTGGCGACGAGAAGAACGAGATTCTTGTTGGTGGCAGTGATTCGACATTGAGAATCTTCCAGATGGACTCAGCGAATAACCTCAAACAATTTGTGAACCATCAGCTCGACGACATGCCCATCGCCATTGGAACTTGTGATGTGATTGGCGATGAGATTGAGGAGATAGTCACTGGGAATAGAGACCGGACACTTAGGATATTCAAAGTACGCGACCAGTCAGTCGACCAGATTGAAGTCATCCAACTACCAAGTCCTGTCATATCTCTAGCGGCTGGCGACGTGTTGGGTGACAGGAAGATGGAGCTTGGAGTAGTCACACACGATGGTTCTGTTCGTATCTATAGAAATGAAGAGAGCAAACTGGACTTGTTCTCCAAACTCGAGAACGTGAACGCACTCTCAGTTCGGATAGAAGAGCTCAACGCGGACCACCAAGATGAAATTGTTGTGGCTACTTCTGATTTCAAAATCAACTTCTACAGCCTTCATATGGCCGACCTCAACCAGTTGGCATCAGTTGACATTGGAAAGAAGATACTCTCGATCAATGTTGGTGATGCTGGTGGAGATGGGCGAAAAGAGGTTCAGGTTGGCGTTTCTGATGGCCCGTTGAAGGTCATCGAAGGCCTCTACAAGATTATTCCAACCTTTGAGGTGAGCCCTGAAACAAAGACTGGTGCAGAGCTCAAAGGAAAGGTCACTGTGTACAATGTGAGTAACCAACCAATCAATGGTATTGCAGGTAAGATCTACTGGTTCCCGAAGGATCACATGGATGTCGATCCACAGCAACTTCGTTTTGATCTTGCTCCAGGAGAGAGCAAGTTTGCTGAAATCAAGATGACACCAAGGGAAGAGGGTACAGTGATTGTACGCCCTATTGTCCTGATGTGGACTGATGTCACTGGTAAGGTCCTACAGGTCACAACACCAGAAACAGCTATTCTTGTTGAGAAGGGTGCAGCAGTGGCTGCTCCAGCCGCAATTGCTCCAGTCACTGTAGAACCTACTGAAACCTATGAGCCCCCTGAAGTTGTCGAAGAATCTCCATTCGGTCCTGTTGTGGGTACCGGTTTTAAAGGGACTGAGGCCAAGGAAAAGGCAGCTGAGATTCTACAGACCACTATGGCTGATGATGGCTCTGAGTCACTAAGAGCTGCAGAAGAGCTTCTTGACAAACTCTTTGGTGCGGAAGAAACTGGTGCTGCACTGTCTGAGATTGACGACATTGAGGCACTCGCAGCAGAACCGACCCCAGCTGAAACAGTAACGACTGCTGTTGTGTCTGACACTGAGAGTCAACTTGTCGCTGAAATTCGGACCCGACGACCAAAGGCTCCGCAACCTGGAACCGCACCTGATTCCTATCAGTTCCTGTTTAAGACAATGGTCATCGGAGAGGGTGCAGTCGGAAAGACAACCCTTGTGAACCGTTATGTCACTGGAGTGTTCGAGCGGGACTATAAGACTACTATTGGGAGTCAGTTCGCTGTCAAACTGACTCACATTTCACCTCCCGAGAAGGAGTATGCCACTGGAATCAAACTGCAGGCGTGGGACGTTGCAGGCCAAGCCCGGTTCAAGGCTGTCCGGAAGATGTACTATTCGGGAGCAGCAGGGATAATCCTGGTGTACGATGTCACGCGGCGTCGCTCATTCACTGAGTTGTCGAAGTGGGTGCAGGAAGCAGATGAGTCCATTGGAGCCCGAGTGCCCATGGTCTGTGTTGGAAACAAGACAGACTTACCAGACCGCGCAGTCCCATCTGATGAGGCAAAGCGCTGGGCAGAGGACAATGGCTTCCTCTACATGGAATCATCAGCAAAGACCGGTGAGGGTGTAGCGGATATGTTCACTGTGCTTGCTGAGGTCATGTGGCGAGAGGCTCGCAAGATGCAAGAAGGCAAGAAGGTCTAGAGTCAAACTTATCGCTGTAGAGCTTGAGCTCCCTCATCGAATGCAACTAGGTTTCTCTCAGAGTCAAGTATGTTCGAAAGTGCCTGTTGCAAGTTCTTAGAGTCAAGAGGATTCTCCTCGAGCGTTGATAGTGCACCAATCATGTAGGAGTTCAGGACCCTCGTTGAACCCAGCTTCTTCAAGACCGGTTCAGTTTCCAAAAGATGCACCCATTTGCATAAAGATTCCAGTTCTCTCTTGATGTCATCAATCTCCGGGTAGCTCAGATCGCCTGAAGTCACATTGGAGGGTGGCACAGTCATCCTGCTCACAATAGCAATTGTTCTCTTACCTGCATACCTCACTGCTGCGCGAAGCGCCTCAACCGGCTCGAAACCAAGTAAGATGTCAACCTCCCCTTTGGGTATCAGGGGTCCCCAGTCCTGCTTTCCAATCCTGATATGGGTCATCACACTTCCACCTCTACGTGATGCACCAAAGGTGTCACCCACGACGGGACGTAGACCCTGCAGCACTGTGGCCTCTGCGATAATCCTCCCACATACAAGGTTTCCCTGTCCTCCAACACCAGCCACCAGAATGGAATATGGGTCTCTCAAATCATTAACCCTCCACAATGGCATCGTGAGGACACACTGCTATGCAAGCGCCACATTGCACACATATGTGATCCAAAACGACTGGATATCCGGCTTCTGCATCCCAGCTCAATGCTGGACACCCAAAGTCACGGGCACAGATCTTGCACTTCTCGCCTTTACACAGATCCCAGTCTATCTGAACTGGTGTGGCACCAACAAATCCCGGCTCTCGCTTGACCTCCTCAAGTCTACACACACTATTCAGCAAGAGGACCTTCAGACCATCTTTTTTCACTGTCGAGTGAAGCAGCTCAGTGAGTGACTTGATATTTGTCGCATCTCCCATAGAGAAGAAATCTGGCTCCACTGCTTTGACCAAGCTATCAATCTTTACTCTTCTCAGATATTTCTCTTGGAACCTTGAACCTGGGTGAACTTGGAACCCAGTCATTGCAGTTGTGGCATTGTCAAGTATCACAAATGTCAGGTCTGCATTCTTATGTCGTGCATTGATGAGTCCCGGTAAGCACGCATGGAAGAAGGTCGAGTCACCTGCAACCGATACGACCTTAGAATCAAACCCGAATCTTTGCAGTTGACCCAGTCCACTCCCAACTCCTATCCCAGAGCCCATGGCATGCATGGTGTCCATTGCCTCATCATAGAATACACCTAGCGAGTAGCACCCAATGTCTCCAGCAACAACAAGTTTCCCACTCAGCCGTTTCTTCACAGTGCGAACGGCCCAGTAGAAGTTGCGGTGCGTACATCCTGCACAGAAGGTGAGTGGTCTATCTACAAGCATGTCCGAAGATGCATCTTCTCTTGAAGGTGACTCCTTTCCAAACAGTTTGGCAATGGCGTTCAAGACAACATCTGTTTTCATTTCACCAAAGCTTGGAATGTGTCCTGTCTTTTTACCATAGAAATGTGGGGGGCTCTCAAAATCCGCGGAAAGTGATCTAGTTTCATCCTCAAGGAAAGGATCATTCTCCTCAACGAACAATACTCTGTCAACCCTATGTAGAAGATTGGTAACCGCCTTTCTAGGTAGAGGGTATGTCGTGACTAGATTCAGATGACCTATCTTATCTACCTGAAGAGTCTGGATGGCTTCTTGAGTATAGAGAGAACTAATACCACTTGAAATGACTAATAGATCCATATCCTTGATGTTTGCTTCAACATTGAATGTTGATTCCTCAAACTCCTGTTCTATCCTGTCCATCTTCACCAAGAGATCTCTATGCCTTAAGTGAGGTGATGGGATATTGTAGAGGTGTTCTGGAAGACTCTGCGCCTTTTTCTTCTTCGTTAAAACCTTGCCAACCTGGACTAATCCTCTTGAGTGTGACAACCTAGTCGTACTTCGAACAAGAACTGGGACCTCAAACTTCCGAGAGAGTTTGAATGCAGTCTTTGTGACATCCATCGCCTCTTGATAGGTTGATGGTTCTAACAGGGGAATTTTAGCTGCTTTCGCATAGAACCTTGAATCTTGTTCATTACTAGAGCTATGACCCCGTGGGTCATCACAGACGACAATTACGAAACCCCCCTTTCCTGAGCCTGAGAGGTTGAGGTTTAGTAGAAAATCAGAGGCAACATTCAGACCCAGTGACTTCATTGAACAAAGGGCTGGAATCCCTGCCCAACTTGCAGCAGCTGCAGCCTCCATGGCCACCTTTTCATTGGTGGACCACTCGACATGTATATCATGCTCAGGCGTGGCTTTGAAGAGGGTTGTCGCAATCTCGGTGGATGGGGTTCCGGGATAGGACGCACAAAATCCAATGCCTGCCTCTAAAGCCCCTCTCGCTATAGCTTCATTGCCACTCATGATGGTGTCTTCTTTGGATTCGCTCATTCTATTCCTCGCAGGTTAACTGCTGGTGACGCATCACAAAACACTTTCGACTAACTAGCAATCATTACGGAAGCAAAGATCTTTCATGACAAGACTCTCTTTATCGGTATGTGATGTCTAGATTTGTAACGAGCTTCACACATGAACCAATCAAGCAATTGCCAATGGGACAATTGTCCTGAGCAACTTCATACAGTCTCAAGACCTTTTTCTCATTCACTCCTTTTGGAATTGTTATTTTGGTTTCTACTTCAATTGCAGTGAAACGGCTCTGCCCAGATTCTTCAACGGTTTCATAATGCCCTGTTATTTCCGAATGCAGGTCAAAAAGCTCTATGTGTGCTTTTTCCAGTGCAATCTCGAAAACGAGGTTCACACATGCCCCAATAGAAGCAAGAAAGAGCTGATGTGGACTGGTCGTTCCTGGATAGTTCTTTGTCATAGGAGGTGGGCAGACTGCTGTACTCTGATAACCCCCAAGGGTGATACTGTGAATCTTAGGCATGTCTGTTGAGGTTAGATGAGCCGTGAAGGTTGAGTTTCCCATTCTTTTTTCTCTTCTCTTGAAATTTGTAGGCTGCACCGAGAAACGGTTTTGGCAGCCTCAGGAAATAATGAATTATAATTCAAAATAAATATACAGATAGGAACATAACGGGTATACCTACGGGAAGTTAAAATAGGCCCCCTTTCACCTCGTTCAATGAGCTCAAATGCCTGAGGAACGAGAAAGCGAGTCAAAAACAAAGAAGATTACATCTCTTCTCTCAATATCTCATGATAAGGATGTGGATGGACTTGTTTCAGCCGCTATTGTTTGGAGATATGCCAAAGCAAAGGGTTTCGACTTCAAGGCGATTCTCACTGATTATGGCTCATTCGAGCAGGTGTTCTCTGACATTGGTAAACAACGAAACACATTAATCATCATCACTGATCTTGGCATGGATGATACGATACTTGAAACGGTTCAGACAGGATTGACTCGAGCAATCTCACAGGGCTGTCGGATAGTGTGGTTGGACCATCACCAGTGGTCAGATCGGTCTATCCGAATGGTTTTGTCCCTAGGGAGCAAACCCGTGCTGAAGGTCAATCATGAGTTCTGTGCTGCAGAGATAACTCACAAGGTGCTCATGCCAAGAGATGAAGTATGTGCTGAGCTTGCTAAGATTGCACATGATACCGATTTCAACCTTCGACAAATTGAAGCCGCTACCGCACTCACTGATGCTGTTAGTGTTACCCGTTTTGGAGCCATCGACAAGAAGGAAGACGTGACCTATGCCTTGTATCCTGTTCTCACAAAATTAGCTGAAAGTGGAATGAGTGGAGTTTGGGAAGATAATACACACAGGTTCAAGGATCCACTTTTGAACAAGAGGGTCGAGAACTACAGGAAAGAGAAGAAAAAGAAGATGAGAAAGGCTCTAGCTGGTCATCACGACCAGATCATCCATGGCAAGCTTGTACGAATCGTCGAAATACCCAGTGGCTTGACCTCGACGGATATGGGCACATTTGCCTCGAATCCGGAAAACCTGAGTGCTATCGATTCTGAGCTGAAGGTTGCAGATCTCCTACTCTCACTCAGTCAAGGTGGGATGTTAGGGTTCAGACGAGGCAGAGATGGAGTACTGTGCAATGCTGCAGCGAAGTTATTCAATGGTGGCGGGCATCCGTATGCTGCTGGTGGAGAGTATGGTCTTTACGAGGACTTTCAGGCAGTCTGTGACGATATTTTCTTGACCCTATCGAAGAGCAAAGCGTGGGTTTCAGTTTCTTAAAATGCATGCTCTTCCTGCGCTTTCTTTTTCACAATTTCAAGAACATCTATGCTGGTTTCCCATATCTCGTCAAAAGTTCTAAGTGCATCATTGAGGAGGCCAGGATTGTCTTTTCTGTGGACTAGAGCCGCAACATCTGACTCCTTAGCATGAGTTAGATAAAGGAGCATCTTGTCCTCGTTGAGACTGACTATTCTATATGTCTTAATGGGTTCATGCGATATCCTGAGCTGGATATTACCTGTCCCTGCTGCTTGCTCAAACACCTCTGCTAATGGAACCAAGTGTTTTGCCAATAGTTCAACATCAAATGTGTCCTCACCAACAGGAGTGAGAAGCCCCAGAACCTTAACCCCTCTAAAACCGGCCTGCATTACCCTCAACTCAGTCACACCTCCCGGTCCAAGTCCTTCTGCCAACGTGCTAGCATGACCAAGAACTCTTACAACATCTCCCTCTTTCGCTCCATCTGCAAACTCGCGGATTATCGTACTCCTGACGTTCTCTACCCCTTCTATGAGAAGTGAATCCGTGAATGCAGAAACGCCAGCGAGCTGTTTGTGTAGCATAAGTGCAAGCTCATGGCTCTTGACAGACTTGAAACGATTGAGATTTGTTGTCAAATCTTGCCGCATTGTTAGAGTTTCAGACAATTTCTGCTTTCGTCTTGAGTCTAGTGCTTTTGCTACACTTGATTCAGTAATCATATAGGTCCTCGGAGAATGGATATTGTCCGCTATGATGAATCCATCTTCCTCAAGATCGTGAAGGCGTCTGTATATGTAGGCCTTTGTGTACTTTTTATTGGCTATTGATTCAAGATTAGTGGCGATTTTACGATAATTCACAGGTCTCTCAGTACCCCCAGCAGCCATGAGAACAGCTCGAAAGACTTGCATCTCACTTGAGCTCATATCCACCCCAAGCCTCTCCAAAGCTGTCTGGAGTTTCTTACTAGCCACAACCTTCACCCCAAATAATCCAGAAGGTCTGTCCCCTTCTCATAATCTCTGTCAAAACTGTCTATCGCGTTTTCAACCAACTCTTCGTTACTGCTTCTAGGTAGCCATGTTGCTGAGAGTGGGCTCTCTGAAACTATGAGCGCAATCCCTTCGTTGTTGCGCCCCATGAATTGATATGTTGCGTCCTCCCGCCGCAGGATTTTATATCCAACCTTGCCACCCATGTTTTGCATTGTAGTGAGAACTTCCTTCATTCTAGATCGTAGTTTCTTTTCACCCCTGTCATGATCGAGAGCTCGAATCTCCACTCCCTTTTGAACTAGTTCTTCGTATCTCATTATCCTTCTTGGCTCAAGGTAGTCAATGTCAGATAACCACTCCAGCTTGATTCTTATCACATCACCCTCTTTGAGACCACTGTATATCTTGTTTTCAAGCAATTTCAGGATGCTCTCCCATCCTTGGGCAAAGACCGACTTCTCGATTTTTACCTTCCCTGCAGCAAGATCGATTAGACTAGATGCCAAGGCATCAGAATCCATTTCTGAGAAGATACTGATCTCGGAGTCAATTTTCCTCAGTTCTTTCTCTAGGGTTTGGACTTGCT
Organism: Promethearchaeota archaeon; assembly: GCA_048940045.1. Classification (GTDB taxonomy): domain Archaea; phylum Asgardarchaeota; class Thorarchaeia; order Thorarchaeales; family Thorarchaeaceae; genus SMTZ1-45. Next base: position 44,144 of record JBHLOX010000001.1, on the reverse strand, counting down.
TGTTTACTATCTTTTCTACCGCCTTATCTAGAATTGCTACACTGGAGTTATAGCCATGCTTGTGACCCCCTTTGTCAATCTTCAGAAATCCTTGCTTCTCGAGCCATGACAGACTCCTATAGATGAGGGAATCTTTTCCTTTTCTTGCACCCTCGTCTTTTGCTAGTTGTTCACGCAGAGTTTCGAAATCGATAAAATCAGAAGGTTCTTTCTGGGCTTTGAAGAGGGCTCCAAGTATGACCATGTCTTTTCTGGTCTTCTCTAGTCCAATCAATTCAAGCAGTTCTTCATGTCTTGTTTCAGTTGTCACCCTCAATCCCCCGGGTAGCCACTTTATTCTTCTCCATTTACAAGTCTTATTCTACTAATTAGTGCATCGGGTTGGACACCAAAAGCCTCCAAGTCTTTGGGTGATAATTCTAAAAATGATCTGGATTTCTTCCATTCCCTATCAAACGCTTTCACTGCATTGTCAATTAAGTCCGGATTGAAGTCCCTGGTAATCCATGTGGCTGTCACTGGGTTCTCAGCTATGACCAGCGCCATATTGTCTTTGTTAAGACTCACTTGAAAGTATGTTTTTGGACCGTCATAAACACGAAGATCAAATTTAACCCTACTCCTTTTTAATTCAACAAGTTGTTGAAATAATGCCGCCGCTGCAGTTTCATCGACATCAATATCAGCTATCTCTTCTAGACTGAATATATCCGTGGATGTCATATACCTGACATCTGCACCACGCTTTGCTGCATTAGTGAAACTAATCATACGTTGTATAGTGTCCCCAGTCAGGAATGGTCCAACCCAGAGAAGGGTTGCTCGTATTGTGTCTCCTTTCCCTGCTACGTCTAACATATTGTATTTGAGAACCCTGTGTAGTTCTTCAACTCCTCGTACTATACGCGAACTAATCTTCTGCTCAGCACCAGTCACACTCTTAACAAACTGCTTTGCAAGCTCTCCACATTCTAGTTTCGCCACAAGATCTTGGGTTTCCTCAATTTTCGCTTTTTGTGCCTCAAGCTCTTTAATCCGTTCACTCTTCAACTGTTCAAGGCCAGCCATGACGGTATTCACATCTGCAATGTACCTCTTTCGATGAGCTGTAGGACTCTCCAAGCGAATCAACTGAATGTCCACTAGGGCTTTCAATACCCTGTGTACCCATGCTTTTGTCAACTTCGACTCTGGTTCATCTTTCTGCACTTGATCATAGATTTCTCCAAAAGTTAAAGGGATTGGTGGGTCCGTCTGAAGCTTGAGAATAACACTGAGTAGATTTATCAAACGGGACTCTTGCCCACTACCAGTAAGAAACCCACATAGTTCTAGGGCTTTTGAGATGCCATTTTCTGTCATAACAGGGCACACCTCTATACTCAATTATGAGTAAGACTTGAAAATTCCTCTTTTACTAACTTTATGACTGTATACAACCACGCCATATATATATGGTGGCAATATTACATCTTCCTAGCAGCTGTCCGCTGCTAACTCCGGGTGGATGCTTCACGGTAATCCACAAAAACGGGCATGATACAGGGCTGCTGGGAAAACCCGGCTATGAAGCAGGGTGGCGCGGGGGGTGTCCCCTGCTTCTACTCCTTGAACTCTCTCACGTTTTTTTTAAAGTCCGCTGACAGCGATTGCCCGAAGATACCCGACTCCAATCTTGGCGACCATCGGTAGGAAGTCTGTCATAAGGGTCATGATCGTCGCGATGCTTGCGTTCCCCTGGATCAGTTCATTCAGAGTCTTTGCATCAAGTTGGCTAAGTACAATCTCAGCTGCTGCTATTGGATCGTTATGCATGGCGTACTTCGAAACCGCCCACATGCCTTTGCCTGTGTTTGTGATGTTTGAGGCCAGTTTCGACTTCCTATACTCCTTCTCATACAGGCTGACACTCTTCTTTGAGAAGTCTTCAGAGTCCACCATTCGCTTGGCATGCTTAGCCAAGACCTGACCCGCATGAAAACAAGTGGTGACCCCACCTCCGACAATGGAGCTCACCTGTCCAGCGGAGTTCCCACACAGCGCGACTCCATCATCTGTGAATCTGGGAATGATACCGGCACATGGCACAGCACCACCATTTACGGCTGCAATCTTTGCGTTCTGAGTTTCAGTATGGGTCTTCATGTACTTCCTCAGAACATCCTGCATTGGTGGGAGCGTATCCCAGTTGGCCTTTGACGAGGGAACTCGACCAATTCCAAGGTTGGTTTCAGTTTCAGACCTGGGGTACAACCAGAGGTAGCCAAGACCCACGTCTTTGCCAACGTAAAAGTACGCCACATTGGGATCGATTCCCTTGCAGTTTGTAAGCTTGAATCTATACCCATAGCTGAGTAGCCATTTTGGATGTGTAAAGCCTGCGGTCTCAGAGACCCTACTGAAGGCCCCATCAGCGCCAATGGTAAGACTGGCTCTTTCTTCCTCTGTCTGGTTGTACTTCACACCCACAACGGAATTGTCATCTTTAACAACAGACCCTACTCGTGCCTTGTACCTGAACTCAGCACCATCTGAGAGTGCACGGTCTCGCATCAGTTCCTGGCACTTGTCCTCATCAAAGAGATAAGAGTTGCCAAGAAGAGATCTATCGACGACGATGTTAGCTCCTGTGTCGAGACTCTCCCCAACAATCGAGGTGTACTTATTCCCAATGTACTCTGAGTTGGGTTTGACTCGAAGAAAGTTCAGGGCTTTGTCGGTGACAAGCTCACCCATAAGAGAGTCTGTAACATATTGACGTTTTTCTAGGACTAAGGTCTTGAGACCATATCGAGAAGTATGTTCAGCTGTCATTAATCCTGCTGGACCAGTCCCAGCAACAATCACATCATACGTCATCATTGAGGTGCTCCGTAATGCTACTCGAGTCCACTATGTATCATCTATATCTCTTTCTGAATTGTCTTTGCCAGGTCATAACCTATAATACAAAGTCAAATACACAACCGAGGACAGTCTTCCAGAAGGGTTGATGATGAAAGCCAGTTCCATTGCGTATTCGTTTTACCTAATTCTTTCAATAATGGTAAGTCTTACGCTGGCTGCGATCCCCGCAATCCTTCTGTTCACAATCTTCGTACAGGAATTCACAAGATTTCTTGACACGATCTGGCCTTTCTCATTTATTCATAACTGGGTCATCAATACTTTTGCAGAATGGATTCCTGGTTTTGCTTTGCAATATTGGTGGCTCTTGATTCTGTTTGTCCCACTAGGTTTGATCTGCTATGGGGTGTTCCTCGCATTTCTCATGGTTTTCTTTAGGTTGGCAAGAAGGGGAATCCCCTTTCTAGATGATGGATATTACGAGGCTGAATCAGAGGCTTGGTTATTATACGAATATTTCGAGGTCTATTATATCCTGTATCCATACTTTGCTGGATTCTTCAGTATCTTCTTTGACACGAAACCTCGTCATCAGGCTTTTGGAGCAAAGATCGGTGAGAACTCAATTGTGGGTAATGGCCGTTTATTCAATCCTGAACGGACTATCATTGGGGATAACTGCTTCTTTGGTTATGATGCCATCTTGAGTGGTCATGTGTATGAGGGTAGGCGTCTCTACCTACAAACAGTCCGACTTGGCAACAATGTCACTGTTGGTGCTAACGCCGTTATTCTCCCAGGAGCAGACATTGGTGATAATGTAATCATTGGAGCGAACTCTGTTGTTCCTAAGGATAAAGTGATTCCGTCAAACACTATATGGGTCCATGGAAAGGCTATTCCACGTATTCCTCTTCACAAGGCTGAACAATTGCATCAACCAATTGGCGGCCCTACTGTGGTCTTCGAGAAGATTGAAACCGCTGACAATGATGAAGGGGAGGAACGTGAAGGGACCACTATTCCTTCAAACGGAGAAAGATTCTAATCAACTATATCTGGTGATGTGAGTGCGACTCTTGATGTTCCATGTTGACAGTTTCTGGTATCGACCAAATGAGTCGGATTCCGAGAAGCGTACAGAGATAGGCGAGTCACTTCATGTCTGGATTCACTCTGAAAAGAACGATGAGGATAATCGAGCTGGAGTCCTCCGAAAGATGGTCAAGAATATTCGCTGGTTGGCGAAGAAGATTGATGCCAATGCTGTGACTCTACACTCCTTCGCTCATCTAGATGATAGTAAAGCCGATCCAGATTTTGCCGACTCTCTGATAGAGGAAGTCGCTGCGAAACTCCGTGACAGGGATTATGATGTTCATGTCGTGCCTTTTGGTCAGTTCTACGAGTTTAATCTGCATGTTAAGGGACCATCCTTAGCAAAGGTCTTCAAGAGGATTGTCTGAAAAAGGTGAGTGGCGGGTGAGATGAATCATCTCAAGAAACCCGCCCTGTGATTCTCCGTCAATGCTCTCTCTTTGTGCCGTTCAAACTCTCTGTGAGCAATCTCAGAAGCGAGATATCGACGGAGTTCGATTGAGTCGTCCTTGTACTCCTCAAGCTTTCTTTTCTTGATTCTATCAGGAGTCACAATCTCGACAATCGTTCTGCCAAAGCTGGATATACGTTGAGTCACAATCGTTTTGATCACTTCCTGTTCCGAGAGGAAATCGTAGAATCTGCCGCTCGCATGTACATATGGTATGACGAACGTACGTGATGTTGTGAGGGGTCATGCGTCCCTCGGTTTACAATAAAGAGGAAGAGAGGTCGTGATATACCCACGACCATTACCACTGGTGTGGTTCTTTCTCTCGAGAAGGATAATCAGTGCTTACCTATGGAATGAGGTTCTGTACATATCTCTCCGAACCTCTGACTTCAACTTGTGAAGCTTCTCCAAATCTGGTTCAGCACGGAATTTTTTCATGATTTTTGCGAATGCCATTGTTTAAGCACCTACTAAATATCTGGCATACATTTGCATATAAATATTGCCAAACCTTAGGCTAATATTTGGGCAAAGCAACCACGCTATATTCTGCCAGTATATCATAAGAGATTTATATACTGGTAGAATCATTTTTATATACGCTTGCCAAAGTATAAGTGTATTCATCGGCGTAATAGGGCCGGAAAGGTGATCACACACAATGTCCCTAAAACCTTCACTAGACCCGCTAGACCTAGAAATTCTCCACGCTCTTGAGGAACATGGAACGAAGGTATCGACTAGAGAGCTTAGCAATATATTAGATCAGCCAAGTAGAACTATCAGATATCGAATTTCAAAACTGAAAGAAAAGGGAATAATCTGCAAAGCCAAGGTCCAGACACACGAGCGGAAACTTGGACTGGCTGAATACATACTCATTGTGACGAGTAGTCCTTCCAGAGAATTAGCACTCAAGAAAGTTCTGGATGAAATTCCCGCTTTCTACTATTACGCACCGTCCTATGGGAAATTCGAGGGTTATTTCATTTACACAGTCTACCCTCTCAACAGGCCTCGTGTGATAATAGACCTTGCCGCAGATCTGAAGAAGAAGGGACTGATTGAAGACTACTACTTATTCGATGTTGTGGACTACCATCGATATGAGTCAAAGCTATCAGAGATCAAGGACTGGGACTGGGACAAATGGGCCGAGTCACTCCCGAAGATAATGTCGAAGAGAAAAGAGATTGATCTAGACATGGAGGAATTCCCTCAGACAGTAAGCTTTGACTCCAAAGACACCCTTATACTGCGACATATGGTGGAGGAGCCTGATATCACTCTGCGGGAATTGGGTAAGATCTTGGACCTGTCACAACCGCAAGTCCATAATCGAGTCAAGAAACTTGAGGAGTCTGGAATCATTAGAGGCTACAAGCTGTCAATGAAGCCCTTTGCAGAATCTGGCATGACTGTTATCACTTTCTTCAAGTCAAAGGATGCCCGAAAGATCCTGCTCTGGTTTGACATGCTTCCATTCTACCATCAGATCACAATGGAGAGTAGTAGCCATTTCTTTGTTCAAGTTTACCTTCCCTCAACAGAAACCAATGAGTACCTGAAACACCTCCGAAATCTCAAGCAGTATACTGATGAGATGTTTGTCCAGTTCCTTGTGGAAGGAACACACAAGGGTTACTGTCACTTGATAGACATGTATAGCGAGGAAACCGAGAGCTGGAGACTGCCATACGAAGAGTTCTCAGAGAAAATTGACGCTATCTTGAAGGAAGCGAAGTAAAGCTCAATTTGCTATTAGATGGGTTCATAACCTCATAATCAGACGTGAGGTTGCGATGTCGAAGACCAAATACACTCCAAGAGGTTACCAGACTTACATTCTCGAGGAAGTGGGAAAGAAGGAAGGCACACCCTTACTCTTGGAGCTGGACTGTGGTCTCGGAAAACGATTTGTTACTCATCAACTTGTAGCGGAGAAGTTCCCGAATTCTAAGGTCATAATAGTGGTCCACTCCTCCTCATCTCTGGCTGAGACTGTTGACTATCTCAAGAGTGAGTATGGAGGTCTCGAGGATGACCTAGGGGAGTTATCCTCCAGAGTACCATCTGGAAGACGTGCGTACACACTACGCGAAAAAAGGGTCATTGTGGCAACACCACAGGTGCTTGCAGGTATGTACAAGAAGGACCCGTCACTGCTCGAGCCCGTCGAGATAGTTCTCATCAATGAAGTCGATACCTTGGTTCGACGAACTGGTACTCGAACGACCCTTGTCTTCCCGTGGCCAACACTCCTCATGTACATGGAGGGAAAATGGCTTATCGGGATGAGTGGCACCCTTCGGGATGAACATGCAGTCTTCAGCAATGAGCAAATGGAGATTCGAAAAGAGCTCGACACCCTCAGGGAGTTCTTCCCAGGTGCTGAGCTGATCACCATGGATGACCTCTATGATACTGATGTGATAGACTATATTGAGCCCACATTACTCACAGTAAGTACAGTTTACGATCCCAAAATACGTTCAATCTCCAAAGTCATTGATGAGCTTGTCAGAAACACCAGGACTGACATTATGAACGAGCTAGCTGAGGATGACAACCTTCATCTCATAGATGGAGATGCACGCAAGGTTCACCTCATGTTAGAACGACTACCAATTACTGAGGAATTGAAAGGACGATACTCCGGACTACTCATGTTGCGAAAATACATCTATGCCATGCCTCCGAAGAGATTCCTACGTATGTTTCATGGTGACTATCTGAAACACTACTTCAATACGGGTGATCTTAGAAAGACTCTACCAATAATCTCCTCCAAAGTCACTCGAGTGCTGAAGATTGCACTGAAGCACGAGAAGACGGTGGTGCTTACTTCCTATCTTGAAATGGTCGCTCAAACCAAGGAAATCCTTGAGAAAGCGGGTCTTAAAGTCCTGACAATAACCGGTGAAACCCGTGACAAGGGCCAGGTACTCAAGGCATTCCGTGAAGATGAAGACGCAAGGGTTCTCGTTATGTCTCCTGTGGGTGAGAGAGACCTCGACATCCCTCAAGCAGAGGTGATGGTTGTTTGCGACTCGATTAACACAAGTAAAACGATGTATCAGAAGTTCAAACGCACCAGGGGTGGCCTCGTCATTCTTCTAGCCTATTCTGGGACCTCTGAAGTGTACAAGGTCAATCGACTCTTGAAACGTATCTTAGACCGATATCCATGGTCCACTGCAGTCGTTGAAACTAACTCTGAGAAGCTTGGCTAGCCCTGTCATTATGATTATAAGAGCCGCGGGTTCTCTCGAAACCGATTCATGTTGAAAGACGACAATGGACTCGATATTTCCATTGGCACCGATATTGTAGAGATAGACAGGTTTCGTATTCTTGAACATGAAGCACCATTTTATGACCGTATCTTCTCAGTGAGCGAGCTAGAATATTGTCGTGGATTTCAGGATCCCGCTCCCCACTTTGCCACCACATTTGCTGGGAAAGAGGCGGTCGTAAAGGCAACATACCATAGCTGCAGAATTCCTCTAGATAGCATCGAGATTCTTCGAGATGAGGATGGAGTGCCTTATGTTATAGTACATCAGGACTGCAATCACAACATTTTCGTTAGTTTGTCTCATTCATCATCTCATGCTGCGGCTGTTGCATTAGCAGTTTGCCAATCCCATTCACCAGATGAAAATCTGATTGAAGGACTACTGGAGGAAACGGTGAAACAGATTCTCCCAGGGAGTGAGGTTTCGTGACGGATACAAATCAGGACATCGAAGCGATTCTGCAGCTAGTCAGAGAGAATCCAACTTATCTCAACCTGTGGAGTGCCTACAAGAAGATTGAGAATCTCAACCTTTCTTTTGACAAAGGGGAGAATTCTCTTAGCTTGGTTGTAATAGGCTCTTCAACATTGGAACCCCTCGCAGCCTGTCTAGATGTCAAAACGCGACTGGATGGGTTTCAAACTAGTACCTTTGTCGGTGGATTCAACACCTACCGTCAGGAAGCCCTCGACCAGAAATCACCTCTTTACAAGTCGGAACCTGATGTTATTGTTCTGTCTGTGGATGCATGGTCCGTATCGGATCAGCTATTTCTTTCTTCTTTCGTAAGAGCCTCTGACAAAGAGAAACTTGATCTTCAGAAGGATCTTGTAAAAAGCGTTGCAACAATCATTGATGTTCTGGAGAAGAACACTGCAGCAATCATCCTTGCAAACAATTTCATTGTACCTGTCTTTTCACCGTTAGGAATTGTTGATAATAAGCAGAAAACTGGGTTGAAGCAGTTCATTGAAGGGGCAAACAAGGCTTTAGCTGAGAAGTTCGCAAAGAGTAACCGGGTCTTCATTGTTGACCTAGAATCAATCTCAAGCTATTATGGCAAATCTCGGATTATTAATTGGAACACATGGTACCGAGGGTCAGTACCATTCAGTGAAGAATTCACTCCAGTATTAGCTGATGAGTATCTTCGATACATTCGTGCTCTGAAGGGACGTGCGAAGAAATGTATTGTCCTAGATCTTGACAATACACTCTGGGGAGGAATCATTGGAGAAGACGGTCTCGAGGGTATCAAACTCAGCAACACTTCGCCCGGTATAGAATACGTTGACTTTCAAAGGAGTCTACTTAGCCTCTACAACAGAGGAGTAATTCTCGCAATCTGCAGCAAGAACAACTATGATGATGCCATCAAGGTGTTTCAAGAACACCCCTACCAAGTATTGAAGGAAGAACACTTTGCAGCTATGAGAATCAACTGGCAAAACAAGGCCGCAAATATAGCTGAACTTGCCAAGGAGATCAATATTGGTCTTGATAGTATAGTATTCTTTGATGACAATCCTGTTGAGCGGGCACAGGTTTCTCAAGCTCATCCAGAGGTGTTAGTTGTGGAACTACCAAAGAACCCTCGTCTTTATCGACAGACCCTCGAGAATCTGAATGTCTTTGATGTTCTCTCACTCACTAAAGAAGACCTTGTGAGGGGTGAGATGTATACCGGGAAGCGAAAGAGGGCTGAGCTAGAGCAGAGTGCTGAGTCGATAGAGGACTTCCTTAGAACCTTGGAATTAAAGGTGAAGATACAACCAGTGAACGATTTTGACACACCCCGTGTAGTGCAACTGATTGGGAAGACTAACCAGTTCAACCTCACAACACGAAGGTATACTGATGCTGAAGTTCGTCAGTTTCGAGAGAGCAAGGACTCCATAGTCTACAGCATGGCTGTCACAGACAAGTTTGGTGATGAGGGTGTTGTCGGTGTGGCAATAGTCAAGATAAAGAATGGTGACTGGTGGATTGACTCCTTCCTCATGAGCTGCAGAGTAATAGGTCGTTCAGCAGAAACCGCTCTCCTCGCTAGAATAGTAGCAGATGCCCGGTCTGTAAAAGCCAAGAGAATCATTGGAGAGTATATTCCTACAAAGAAGAACCCTCCTGCAGCAGACCTCTATGAGAAACATGGATTTGGGATGCCTGCAGATAGCGATAATAATGGTACAACTTGGATACTCAATCTTGACACTGACACAGTAGAAGTCCCAGATTGGATAGAACTACAAGAGGAATGAGTGAATGACTGACTTTGAAGACAAGCTCCTAGAAATCCTGTCTAAGGTTCTATTATTGGACAAGGACAAAATCACAGATGATCTTAGACGAAAGGACTTCGAACCATGGGACTCGATGGCTCATCTAGTAATTGTGAGTGAGATTGAGAATGAGTTTGAGATGTTCTTCGAGGATGAAGAGGTCGTTGACTTGTGGACAGTGGGTGATATCAAGAAAGTCCTTGCATCCAAACTGTCAGCTTAGTCTTTCTTTGGTTCAAGTTTCTGAACCACACGTGCTGGATTCCCTGCAACAAGTGTGAGTGGTGGCACATCCTTACTCACAACAGCTCCTGCAGCAACTATAGCTCCTTCTCCCACGGTGACTCCTGGAAGAATTGTTGCGCCTGCTGCTAGCCAAGCTCCCTTACCAATTACAACATTCTTGGGTCCCTCGTGAAAGATTCGTCTTCTCTGGTGATATGGACTTGCCCCCGAGTGCGCCATGATCTTCACACTAGGTCCTATACTTGCCCAGTCTTGAATCTCAATATACTCGGGATACTCTCCATCAATAGCTACTAGGAATCCCATGTAGACTCCTTTCCCTATCTTCACTCCACACTTCCGATAGACACTTGCTCGGAATTGGTATGAAGGCGCTAACCAAGCTAGAATGCGAAGAAATCTTCCAAGTAGTTTTCCCATCTCTTGTCACCTATTCATTCTTTTCCACAAGATCCTTCTCAAGTAATCTGAGAACACCCAGTTATCAATATCGCCAGTAAGAAGAAGACAGAATTTACTATCACCTTTCCAACTCGAATGAGTATTCCAGTATTTCACTGCTTTTGTAGGAGTTGTACACCACGCTCCACTACTATTCGCATATTCAATGACCTCCCTTAAACAACCAACATACTTCTTTTGTCCCATCCTAATTGGGTGGAGGTCGAACATCACTACCCCTCCTGTTGGAGCAGTTTTTGTCACTTCTCCAATCAAAACTTTTGAAATGCTCTCGGGTTTCATCCCCTTTCGATCAATCATTAGATCATCACTCCAGATATTTAGAGGGATGTATGTGACACTCGATTCGCGGCCGTCGATGTCTGTATGGAAAAAGTGAGTCTTCTCTCTATGTTCCGGACGATAACCAAAACCACCATCCCAAATGAGGTTGGTCTCGTCCAGCAGTTTTGGCATATCATCAGTATAGTTGTCGTAAGGCGCTCTGAATCCAGATATCTGAATACCTAAGTTCCTAAATACTTGGAGACTGAGTAATAGGTCCTGTTCCCTCTTTTCTACACTCAATGTAGGGTATCTAACATGGTTGTAACCATGACTTGCAACCTCATGACCCTCTTTCTCAATCCTTTGGACTAACTCTGGTTTCATTTTAGCAATTGCTGCAACGGTGGGAAATGTGAATGAGCCATCAGCTTCATCGAGAGCAGTAAACATGTTTTCAAGAATGGTTTCAAATGAGGTTAGGTGGAATTTTAACATGCGATATAACTGCTCTGGCGCTTTCAGACGCCATCTCTTTCCAACCTGTGTCAGAACGCTTGAACTTAACACATTCTCCACCATAGCTTTGACATATTTTGGCTAAGTGGTGTCTTTCAAAAGGATTCCGACCATTGATGAATTGGTCCATTTGTATGGTAACACTTATGCACCATAGCTAGGAATCCTCATTCAGGTGAGTCAATGAAACTCAGTCATATTGGTATCATCGTTAAAGATATCGAAGAGGGCATCAAGAACCATGAGGCACTTTTTGGGTACAAACAACTGGGTCCAATAGTGGATGATGTCGAGCAGAAGGTTCGTGTGGTGCTCATGGGTACATCTGAGAGTGATCCAGTCAAGATCGAGCTCATATCTCCGCTTACTGAGGACTCCCCTATCACAGATCTTCTGAAGAAGCGACAGGCCCTTTATCACCTATGTTACTCTGTCCCTGATATTGAGGGGGCTAAACAGAAAGCTCGAAAGAGCGGAGCTATTGTCATCTCGAAACCTGTCGAAGCACCACTCTTTGATAATCGGAAGATTTGTTTTCTGTTCACTAAGGACCACTATGTTATTGAATTGGTTGAGGATGCGCATTAGGCTCGATGCTTATTTCTGAACTACAAAAATCTTCGAGAAGAGATCAAAGAGTGGTTCAGTGTATTTTGTATTCATTTTGGCGTAGACATGATTACACATCTCGATGAATGTATCCGCGCGTTCATCAGCGTGTTCGCCTATCCCAATAATCTTCTTTGCTCTCTTTGTTATCTCTCTCACCAATCCTCTTGCACCTTTATCCTCCCCAAAGATGTCCGTGGCGTCTTGTTCAACACGCTTCAACTGGCTCTTTATCCTGATATCTGAAACATCATCAGCACCAAAACTCTTCACAACATCCATGAGAACATCAAGTATGCCATTATGGAGACCAGCAACAAGTGCCTCAATCTCATATGCAGTGAATCGCACTGTCGAATCATCCCCTGAGAGTTGCCACTTTAGGTCACTGCTCCTACCCACAGTTAATTTTCTCTGACCGATAACAATAACCTCATCAAAATATCTTGAGTCGATACTGCTCTTGACTGCAGTCTTAATGATTGCTGCTTCTGGGAGTCGGATTCTTAGTGAGTTCCCAGAATTTGTGACTACAAGACACATACCTTCAGTAGGAGATATTTTTTTGACATAGTCTGAGGGTGGCGCAACCTCAACAGGTGGTAAGTGCTTCAATCTTTCAGCCATCTGTCTAATTTCAGCCTCAGTGCAGATGTAGGTCTGTCTGTCCCCAGATATTGTGATTGTTCCATCATCAGCACGCTCGAAGATAATCTTACCAACACCAGTGGTTTTGTGATACTCTTGTTTATAACTGCGAGCAGTTTGAGCAAGTTTCTCTAAAGCTGCGGCAACCATGTGGGCTTCTCCATAGCCCAATGTTATCTCTGCAGCTCCCTCGGTTCCGCGGCCGAGACCAAGTGAACCATCTGACCTTATCTTAACATACACTACCTTCCACCTATCGAAACAAGGACTACTTTACTGAAAACTATTGTGGGTATTTCAGACCACATCAGAATGGTCATAAGACATCATAATGATGAAATGATGAACTGCAGTGACAGAAGATGATCCTGAATCCACCATTATAATCTCAGGGGTAACTCATGAAGAAATAGTCTGCCCCTTTAGTCAAGGTAAATGGAAAAAAGCCAGCGATGCTCTTGTATTCTTTGTGCTTTTCATTACACCAGTTCTATTTCTGATAGCTCTAATCACAACTAGGTTGTTCTAATGTACAAAAGAAGCCCTTGCAGAAGGTATTTCACCCTCTGCAGTTAAAAATACTATATCGAATCCGTGACATCGAAAGCTAGAGTGCCTGCTTCCTTTGTCTTTAGTGAGAGGTCGATTTTGTGCTCACCCTCGGAAAGAGCCTCTCCCTTGACGAAAAGTTCTATCTCAACACCGACCTTGATCGGAAAGGTGTTCTCCTCACTAATCTCAGATCCAAGAACTTCACCATCGACTGATCTAATAGTAAGTGTGTCTAATGGGTACTCATTGCCATCCACTTTGATTGGTGCTACAGCTGTTGTAGTCCCCGGTGACAACGAGTTTTTCAGTTTTAACGAAAAGCCGCCCTCGACGTTTTCTAGGCTTCCTTTGATGTATAGCTTCCTAAGGAGGAAGGCTGGAATTTGCATTTATCATTTGGCCTCCGACTAATTCTATTGTGGCCTGCAAACTTGTCAATCTTTTATAAGTTCCGAAGATGGCTCATCACAATTTTCTAGGTAATTTCTCTCCGCAAAAAGTAAAAAGCGCTCAGCTACTCAAGAACTTGAAATACACCTGTTTAAGGAGTGAACTGGCTGTTGGTCTTTGATATCTTTGGCGATATTTTCGGAACATTCACTTTGCTGATTTTTGGATTCTTCATATTCGTCATCATCATAGTTATCATCGGTGTTGGCTTTGCTTGTCGGGCAGGCTCTGGCGTTGCCACAACTATGTCTCGTGGTTTCAGGATCGAAGCACCATCTTTCGTTATCCCTGACCAATATCGTGGTCAACAACGATCAGATGGCTCCGAGATGAAGACTGTAAGGCTGCCTGATAAATGCCCATCATGCAATGCGTCTATTTCTCATGAGGGAATTGATTGGACAGGACCACTAGAAGCTCAGTGCAATTACTGTGGAGCAACTCTAAAAGCCACATTTGAGAGCCTCTAGTATCCTCTTATCCACTCAATATCCTGATTATACTGAGACTCTTAGTAAGTTTCTTAGCATTAGGACATGCCAATGGAATATATATCCAGATATGAGGAAGATTTTTCATTGGTATAACACGCCACAAGTCAGGACTTGCGCTGCCCACACCACGAGGAAAACCCAATGGTCGATGCACTTGAGATGCAGGAGGATGGTACAACACTCTCCGTAGATATCAATAGGGAAAGCCTTCTGCCTGACAGGGTTTTGTGTGTCATTGATCATTCGAACAAGAATGTCTACATCTGGTTAGGCAAAGAAGCAAATGTGCGCAAGAAATTTGTTGGTTCAATGACAGCGAGCAAGATACGTGGAGAGTTGAACACGGGTTATAGGGTTCGTTCGATGGACCAAGGAGATGAAACTCCAGATTTTTTCAACTCATTGATTCGGGTTTGACAGAGTAGTCCGTCTCACGCCATTTCCACAAGATTCTATAGAGTTTCAGATATCCCCTCATAGAGGTCGCCAGTGTGAGAGGACTAATGAAGACAGCCCGTGGAGTGGGTAATCTGGAACTCCGTGAGCTTGATGATCCAAGACCAAAGAGGAATGAGGTCTTGATTGAGGTTGCAGCTGCTGGGATTTGTGGCACTGACATCCATATAAAACATGATCAGGCGTTTTACACCCCTCCTGTTGTCTTAGGACATGAGTACAGTGGCAAAGTCGTTGAGGTTGGGGAAGATGTTACTTCTGTAGCAGTTGGCAATCGCGTTGTTTCTCCAGCAACCGCATACTGTGGGAAGTGCCATCAATGCAAAACTGAACACATGAATCGATGCACAGCATCTGATAAGAGGATTCTTGGAACCTCCAATGCTAATGGCGCCTTTGCAAAATATCTGCTAGTTCCTGATTATATTGTTCATCAGGTTCCCAAGGGGGTTTCAATGGAGGAAGCAGCACTTGCTGAGCCATTCGCATGTGTTGTCCACTCGGTGATAGACAAGACGCCAATCTGTCCAGGTGATGTGGTCGTTATCCAAGGACCTGGTACTATGGGTTTAATGGCTACTCAAATCGCCAAATCCATGGGTGCCGGAAAAGTCATTGTCACAGGTGTGACTGCTGATAAGTGGCGTTTTGACATCGCGGAACAAATTGGAGCTGATTTGACAATTGACGTTCAGAGCGAGTCCGATCCAGTAGGTATTGTCAACGATGAAACTGATGGTCGTGGTGCTGATGCAGTCATTGAAGCATCCGGAGCTTGCGTAGCTTGCACTCAAGCATTAGACTTCGTTAAAATTGCAGGACATGTGACACTTCTCGGAGTGCGTGGAGAACCTGCAAATATAGATCTCGATTCAATCATCACTAAGGAACTAACGATGTCAGGGACTTGGGGGACACTTCCCTCCTCCTGGGTCACGACCCTCCGCCTTTTGTCTTCTGACAAAGTAGACGTTAAACCACTCATCACCCATCGTATCTCTCTCTCCGAGTGGGAGAAAGGCTTTGATCTGATGGAAAGCCAAAAAGCAATCAAGGTCCTGTTTATTGAGTTTGATTGAAAATAGAGGTGCTGAAATGTTTCTCACAAAGGATACCAGCCCTGATGAATATCCGATCTATGACCATCCTGATATGAAAGGTGTGCGACGTAAACAACTTCTAAATCCTGAAACATCATCAAAGAACTTCGCACTACGTGCTTACATAATCGAACCTGGTGGTCACACATCATACGATATTCATCCACATGAACATGGAGTTTACATGCTAGTGGGAGAAGCAACAGTGAAGATTGGAAATGAGGAATTACTTCTTCATCCTGGTGATGTCCTTCATATCAGTGGTAGTGAGCCCCACCAGTTCTTCAATCTGGGGTCAGAACCTGTGAAATTTCTCTGTGTTCGAAACTTCACTTACCCCTAGGAGCCCAAGTATCTAGACAATCCTGTACAGTGGCAACGTGTGAGGCAGCTGGGCCTCCGCCCATGACTATCGCAACAGAGCAAGCCTCCATTATCTCCTCTCTTGTTGCTCCTAGCGTAAGAGCCTGTTTAGTGTGATATACCATACACTCCTCACATGGAGAGAGAATTGAAGCCACGATACAGATTATCTCTTTGAACTTGGCTGAAAGAGCACCATCTTTATGCACTGTCTTTTGTAGGTCGGTGAATGCATTCCTCGTGTCGGGAATGTCACGATTTAGTGCTCCAAAATGTTTCATGAAGCTCTTCAGTGTCTTCTCAACATCATCAGTCATTGGACAATTCCTCAGATTCACTGGGTTGGTGTACCCAAATTCCACTCGGACTGGGAATAGCGGCTCTGATATAAAGCCTGTGCAGTGTCCCTCACTTCCTTTGATAGCTCTCCTTTCAAGACATTTTCTCCAGAGATTTCTTTGATACTCTGCACAATAGCAGCTTTGATTTCATCATCTGAGGGACAATCTTTGACTTGATCCGTAATATTCGTCACATTATCCCGTTTACTGTCCATACATCTCACTCGGGTTCTATCTCGGAGAAACACAGGTTGTCCTTCTGGTGCTGATAGACTTTTCTTCAACATTGGAAGGTCAGCGTTGATTAAGAGCGTCCCATGTAGAAACACAACGCCTCTCTTGAGCCAACCTGCAGTACCAGTAATCTTCAATCCATCAATCCTGATGCAGGATCCCTTAGGGTCGTATCGTGTGGGAACATCGAGTGAATTCAAGGCACTTGACACGTTACCAATGAATAACTTGTAGATCTCCTTCAACGTTTTCGGAATATACTCGTCACTACGGCGCGCGCAGATTGAGAGGTTTAGGTTGCCAGAGTCATGATAGACTGCGCCTCCACCTGTAAATCTGCGAGCAATTGCAATCTTCTTTTCTTCACAAAACGAGAGATTCACCTCTTTGTGCACACATTGAAATCTTCCAATCACGACAGCTCTTTCAGAACGCCAGAAACGAAGTGTATTCGATTTGTCACTCTGCTCAGATGTGATTCTAGCAACTGCTTCATCTAATGCAAGGTTTTGATACACATCTGTGCTTTCCTCATTAATCAGCTGCCAAGTCATTCGATCCTCACTTGTCTACACTATTTCACTTGCCACATACACAAGTTCCTGATTAGCTTGTTGCACGTACAAAAGGTGGGTTACCGATGGCTGAAGTAAGTTGCTCGCCATCGGCAGAAGGCCTCAGAGCAACGATTGAGGCTTGGAGCAGATGTCGTATTCGAGGCTGACACGAATAATACGTGTCAACATTCGGTCTACTCTCTAGAATATAAGGTCCTCTTGAGAAAGAGTGCCAAAATTCATGAAATAAACTGACCACATTCGTGGCAATATGTGGCCCCAGCTTTCAACTCAGTCCCACAGTATGGACATTCCCGCTTTACTATACGCAGTTCTGGTCGTTCAGACTCCTGGAGAAATCGACCGGATGTATTGATGTTTTGTAGTCCAATTCGGTCTGCATAGAATTCTGTGAATCCACAGTCTGCACATGTGAAACTCTCAAGTGTGGCGGTGGAGAATCCTGGAAGGTCAATTTTAACATGGTGTTGACCATAAATTCTGTGAGGTCCAGCTATTCTACTACTTCCACATTTGGGACATGTTTTTGTTTGAATCATCTCCCCTTCATGTGAGATTCTTGTTTGAAGATAGATAATGCTTTGGAAATATGCTAGAATTTCATCATGAATGGGTTCTCAAGGATTTCTTTTAGGGCTGCTAAGAACTGACCCGCCGGAGCACCGTCCAAGACTCTATGATCAACAGCACAACTAGCCATCATCATCGACCTGATGGCAATTTGGTCATCAACTATCGCCGGTTTTTTCTTTATCTGTCCCAGAGCTAGGATTGCTGATTCAGGGGGATTAATGACTGGAATGAACACGTCAACCTCGAAGGGTCCTAGATTTGAAACGGTGAATGTACTTCCTGTGAGTTCCTCAGGTTTCAACTCGTTGGTTCTTGCCCGTTTACCGAAGTCCTTGGTTTCAATAGCAATCTCAGTGATTGACTTTTTGTTTGCGTCTTTGACTGTAGGTACAATCAGCCCATCATCAGTCGCCATTGCCACACCGATGTTCACTTCATCAAACATGACAAGGTCATTGCCAACCAGAGTGGAATTGAATTTGGGAAATCTCTCAAGCGTGTCAGCCACAGCTTTCACGATGATATCATTAAAAGATATTCTAATTCCATGCTTTTTCTGAACTCTTTCATTGATTTCCTCACGGAGTTCTACGACCTCTGTCATGTCAATCTCAGTGATCATTGTGATGTGTGGACGTTGGTAGCTTTGAGTCATCCTTCGAGCTATTGTCCTCCGTAATGGTGTCAAATGGGCAACTTGCTTGACCTTTCGATCATCTGCAACTGAAACTTGAGGTGCACTTTGCGCAGCAAGAACGTCCTTCTCTACAATCCTTCCACCCTGTCCAGTACCAACAACTAATGAAAGATCAACACCCAACTCTTTTGCCTTCTTCTTGGCACGAGGTGATGCTTTGATCTTTCCACTAGGTAGGCGAGTTTCAGCGGGAGGTATAATGGGCTTGGCGGCTGCTTTTGGTGCCGTAGTAGATGCTACAGGAGTTGATGTTGAAATAGCAGGGGCTACTGCGCCAGGTACATTCAACTTCTTCGGCATGATATCGGGGACTTTCTCTCCCTTCTCCCCGATGTAAGCAATGGGTTCACTGATAGGAATCTCGTCATCAACATCGCAGAGTATCTTGAGAAGAACTCCATCTGCTGGTGACTCCAACTCAAACTCATTCTTCTCCCCAAAGATCTCAACGATTGGTTCGCCCTGCTTTACAGTGTCACCTTCTTTCTTCAACCATTTGAGTATCACGCCATATTCCATGGCTACACTCATGCGCTGCATGATCATTGTTGCTACCATATGCCTTCACCTACACGATATCACGAATAGTCTGTGCTATGCGCTTGTTATCAGGAATGAAATATTGTTCAAGTGGTGGGCTGAAAGGAACTGGCGTGTCTGGAGCATTAACCCTCTTTATCGGGGCGTCTAGCCAGTCGAATGCTTCTTCTTGAACAATAGCTGCAACCTCTGCAGTAGTTGCTCCAGTCTTAGTTTCCTCTGTCACCAAGACCAATCTTCCTGTCTTCTTTACAGATTCAATCAGAGTCTTTGTATCCAAAGGAGCTAGTGTTCTGGGATCGATTATCTCTACACTGATTCCTTCCTTCTCGAGCTCATCCGCTACCTCCAAGGTTTTATGGAGCATGAAGAAGGTCCCCCAGACCGTGACGTCTGCACCTTCTCGTCGGATTTTTGCCTGACCAAGTGGGATGGTATATTCCTCTTCAGGCACCTCTTCTTTCTTGTCATATACGAGCTTATGCTCAAAGAACATCACTGGGTCGGGGTCTCTAATTGCTGTTTTTATGAGTCCTTTAACATCATATGCAAAAGCGGGTACTGCTATTTTGAGCCCTGGGGTGTGCATGAACCACGCTTCAAGACTCTGTGAGTGGTGCGATGCAATGTTCTTGCCACCACCAAAAACGCTTCGTAAAACCATAGGAACTGAAGTCTGGCCACCGAACATAAACCGCATCTTTGCAGCCTGATTGCAGACCTGATCCATAGCGAGAGTGATGAGGTCTCCAAACATGATCTCAGCTACAGGAATCATTCCAGTGATTGCCGCTCCAACAGCTGCTCCTGCGATTGTGTTCTCAGAGATTGGTGTGTCTCTGACCCGTGCTTCGCCAAACTCCTCTGCCAATCCCTTTGTGACCTTGAAAGCCCCACCCCAGTTGAGCCCGACGTCTTCGCCCATTATGAACACTCGTTCATCTCGTAGCATCTCTTCACGAAGTCCCGCCTTGAGTGCCTCTCTGTAGGTTATCTCCGCCATCTAGAGCACCTCCGCAAAGACATCCTCTAGAGCATCCTCTGGTTTTGGATACTCTGATTTCTTGGCAAATTCACTAGCTTTCTTGACATCCTTGGATATCCTGCTGTCAATCTTCTCAGCTTCTTTCTCAGTCAAAGCTCCTTTATCGATGGCAATCTCCTTGATAATTCGGACTGCATCTCTCTCTTCGCTCAACCAGTGTTTAGCCTCATCTTCCGGACGATACTTAGCTGGGTCAAATCTTGAATGTCCTCTCATTCTATATGTCTGACACTCTATCAGTGTCGGTCCTTCACCAGCCCTTGCACGCTTCACTGCTTCCACAGTGGCTTTGTAGACTTCCAAGGCGTTGTTTCCATCAACAACGACATTCGGGATACAATAACCGTCTGCTCTCTGTGCAATATTCGCGCTTGGACACATCATTTTGATTGGGGTCCCCATCGCATACAAATTGTTCTCGACAACCCAAATCAGAGGAAGTTTCCAGATTGCAGACATGTTGAGAGACTCACCAAAAGTACCATTGTTCGATGCGCCATCTCCAAAGAAGCAGACAACAACATCGTCTGTTCCCCTCAATTGACATGAAAGTGCTGCACCAACTGCGATTGGCAAGCCTGAGGCAACTACTCCTGTAGCACCAAGAACTCCCGCATCAAACTGCGTGATATGCATAGAGCCACCTTTTCCTTTACAGGAACCATCGACTTTTCCAAGTAGCTCTGCGAGGGCTGCGTTCATATCAGCACCCTTTGCTATGACGTGACCATGCCCCCTATGGGTGCTCTGTATCCAGTCAGTCTTTTTCAGAGCAGTAGTCACTCCAGCTGCTACAGCTTCCTGTCCTAAGTAAAGGTGTAATGTGCCTGGAACAAGGTTCTCGCCGAAGAGATCCCAGACTTTTTCCTCGAACCTACGCACTTTCAGTGTTCTTGTGTATAGCTCCTTTAACGTCTTCTTGTCAACTGCCATCGTATTATTCAACAACCTTGTCTTGACTGAGAGCTTCGGGCGCCCTCCTCGAACCTTGTCTGATAAAGGCTTCGAAGTGACAGAAGTAATACCTGTGTTGCATACAGGAATTATGTAGGGTATGAATTAGCAGATCTTTGCGCCATTTTCATGGTGTATCCAGATACACATTAACGTAAATAATCGAGTAGTACACGGAAAACTGGTAGGGATTCGGAGTAAAGAAATAGTTGCGCTATGGAAGTCAATCTGAATGGATTGGAATCTCTCCGCTTCCCTACTTCCTCTTTTCTCCAAGAATCAGTTTCCCCAAGAATTCTTATTGCGGTTTGAATAATCAAAAATCACATTTTCGGAGATGTCTTGGATGAGTCGTGTAGGAGTCAAAGCCCTACTAACTTCTGGTCGGACCCTTAAACAGGGGCGCGCAATGGAGTTGGGGAAGCTTGGTCCAGAGTATCTTAAAGAAGTAGCATTCTGTGAGATGGATAAAGTTACCCTAGAAACCTTAGGATTGGTTGAAGGAGACCCTGTCCGTGTTGAAACTATGCATGGCAGTGTTGTTGTATCAAGCAAGCTCGACCGCAGAGCAGAACCTGGTGTTGTTTTCATACCATGCGGTCCATATGCAAATGCAGTGACTGGGCCAGACACAGAAGGCACAGGAATGCCTGGTTTCAAGAGTGTGCCTGCACAGCTCTTTGCTGCAAAGGGAGAAACCGTGCTTGATGTGAAGGATCTATTGAATAAAATGGTGGAGGGAGCTTAATGACTGAAGATTCTGGATTGAAAGAACACATTGTGTGCCCATTCTGTGGATGTCTTTGCGATGATATCGCAATTGGTATAGAAGGAACTCAGATTACAAAGAATAAGAATGGTTGTTCAATAAGCCAAGCTAGGTTTTTGAATCACCATGATGACAGACTGGAGATGAAGGCCTCACTTGAGGACTTAGTCAAACAAGCAGCTGAGATCATCGTCAAATCCAAACGTCTGTTGGTGTATGGTTTAAGCTCAACAGAGAATGATGCACACAGAGAGGCATACAAGATTGCTGAAGAGGCGGGCGGAGTAGTTGACAACACATCATCTGTCTGTCACGGTCCTACAATTTTGGGTCGTCAAGAGTCTGGAGAACCGGTCGCAGCTCTGGCGGAAACACGTCACCGAGCAGATCTCATTATATACTGGGGTTCTAACCCACAGTTTGCACATCCCCGTCATATGAGCCGTTACACAAGAGCAGATGGTATGTACATCAAAGATGGAAAGAAAGACCGTCAGATTTGGGTTGTTGATATCAGGAAGACTATCAGTGCTGGCGTGGCTGACAGATTTGTCAAAATTGCCCCTGGCTCAGATTTAGAGGTGATTTCCGCCCTCCGTGCAATTGCACGAGGCAAAGTCCTTGAGGTAGAGGAGGTGGGAGGTCTCTCAATTGAGGAGTTGACAGAGCTAGTTGAAGCAATGAAGAATACAAAATACGGTGTCCTTTTCTTTGGCCTTGGCTTAACACAATCGAAAGGGCGCCACAGAAACATCGATGCGGCAATCAGGTTGATTCAAGACATGAACCACTTTACAAAATGGGGCATGATGCCTATGCGAGGTCACTACAACGTGGCAGGTGCAAACAAGACATCAACTTGGCAGACTGGTTATCCGTATGCTGTAGACTATTCTCGGGGATACCCAAGATACCAACCTGGTGAATACACCGCTGTTGATATGCTTGTTAGAGGAGAGGCTGATGCACTTCTCAACATCGCAGCAGATCCTGCTGCACACTTTCCAAAGGATGCTCTAAAACACATGGCCAAAATTCCAATTATCAATATAGATCCAAAACGCAACATGACATCTCTTCTAGCGAAGGTCAATATTCAGACTGCTATTGCTGGAATCGAGTGTGATGGTGCAGCCACACGTATGGATGGACTCCCACTCTATCTTAAGAAGGTGGTCGACCCACAGAAGGGGATACTCCCCGATAGAGATGTTTTGAGAATGATCTACGATGAGGTCAGGAGGTTGAAGAAATGAGTAAGCAGACAATTCTCACTAACGGTCGTGTCTATGACCCAATGAACGGTATAGATGGTGAAATCAAGGACATCTGCATTTCCGATGGCAAGATAGTAGATAAAGTTGAAGGATCTGCAAAGAAGATTGATCTAAAGGGTCGTTTGGTGATGGCTGGCGGAGTTGATATGCACTCTCACATTGTTGGGAGTAAGGTGGGTGTTGGTAGAGCTACTTGTCCTGAGGACCACCGGAAAGACCCCGTTCCCAAGACAAGGTATACTCGTGGTGGTGTAGGTTATACAATGCCTAACTCCTATGTTATCGGGTATCGTTATTCTGCTATGGGTTATACGACCGTCATAGAACCTGCTCTTCCAGCACTCAAAGGCCTAGGGTCTTGGGAAGAGATGGAGGATCTACACAATCTTGAATCAGGACTCCTCCCTATGTTCTGCAACAGCATGATTACATTCCATTATGTAAAAGAGCAAGATCTCAGTGGGCTTGCTGCCTATATTGCATGGGTCATCCAAAAGGTAGGTGGTCTTGGTTGCAAGGTGGTGAACCCTGGAGGTACATATGCATGGGCTCATGGTGTTTACCTTAGAGACCCTGAAGGTGAGATTCCTGGGTGGGACATATCTCCCATAGAGGTAACTCGAGGGCTCTGTCAAGCTGTAGAGGCTTTGGGGCTTCCACATGTAATGCATCTCCATCCCAACAATTTAGGACGGGTTGGAAATGTTGGGACAACTATTCAACAACTCGACTCGATTCGTGACATCAAGGGACATGGTGGAAGAAAGCACATTTGCCATCTCACCCACATGTCCTTCGAAACGTTGGGTAGTGTTGATGAGAACAGCGAGGAATGGAAAGACATCCAGTCTGGGGGTATAGAATTTGCAAAATACTTCAACAAGAACAAACACTTTACTGCAGATATGGGTCAGATCACATTCGGACCTGCTACGACTATGACCGGGGATGGACCCTTCGAATTCTATCTCTATCAACTCACGGGAGGAAAGTGGGTTAACCTAACAGTGGATGTGGAACTCCCAGGTGGTGCTGGAATTGTGCCTTACACCTATTCACCGAAGGCTGCTGGAAACTCTGTGCAATGGGCAATTCCACTCGAGTTTGCACTCAGCGTTGATGATGTCTGGCGCTGCATCATGAGTACAGATCATCCAAATGCAGGACCATTCACAAAATACCCACTCGTTATGTCTTGGTTAATGAGCAAGAAACAGCGTGACATCTGGATGGAAGACATGCACAAGTTTGCACACGAACGAACGGTTCTACCAACCATCGAGCGTGAGTGGAGTCTCTATGAAATAGCGATTTCAACAAGGGCTGCTCCTGCCAAAATTCTGGGTATCGAATCAGTCAAGGGACATCTTGGTGTCGGTGCTGATGCAGATGTGTCAGTCTACGATGTTGATCCAACAAAAGTAGACTTTGCGAAAAATCCTGAACGTATTATCAAGACCTTTTCTGAATCTTACTTGACATTCCTCCGAGGACAACAGGTATCTAAGAAGGGGAAGGTGAAAGGCACAGAAGATCGAAAAGTCTGGACAATACATCCAGAGTTGAATGAGGACCTTTGGGGACGCATAAACAAAGAACTCGAAGTTATGATGAATGACTGGTATTCACATTCCTTCTACAATTATCCAGTTCCTGACAGATATCGTGTTCACCTGGAACAGAAGATTCCAGTCGATTCAACATCCGTACCGGCTTAGTAGCTGGTGGCAACATGCCTGCAGAAACCCCACCTGATGAGCTGGAGTCAGGATATGAGGGCGTAGGTGAGTTCTACGACCTGTTTGCAGATGATACTGACATCCCCTTCTTCTTGGAATACGCAAGAAGAACTGGATCTCCAATACTCGACTTGGCAGCAGGAACAGGCAGAATCACCTTTGTTCTTGCACAAGAGGGATTTGATGTAGTAGCTTTGGAACAGTCGCAATCAATGTCGGCTGTTGCTCATGACAAACTCAAAAGAACGCCTGAGAATGTAGCCTCTAGAATTAAGTTGGTCCGAGGTTCTATGCAGAAGTTCTCGTTGGACCAGAAATTTGCTCTCATCCTAGTCCCTAATTCATTTGGTCATCTCCTCACCACTGAAGACCAGCTTTCCACCCTCCGCTGTGTACGAGAGCATCTACTGGATGGGGGAATATTCATTCTTGACCTTTATCCAGGTGCACAACAATACGAACATGCAACGTTCGAGGATGCTCCTGCTAAGCTACCAGATGGCCGAACAGTATCAAGATCTGGAGTTATTCAATCAGACTTTCGTACTCAAATCATGCATGTGGAACTAAGATACACGGTGACGGATGCAGATGGTGAAGTAATCAATAGGATCGATGTGGTTTCCAAAGTTTCACTCATCTTCAATCGGGAGGTTGATCTTCTCATTCGAATGTCTGGGATGCATATTGAAGATGAATTCGGGGACTTTGAGAAGAATCCCTACACACCAGACTCTGGTCGGAGGATATTCGTTCTCGAAAAATAAAAAACGCGAGGGGCTATGATACAACCCCTCTATCAATTGTCACGAAAGGTGAAGACCATATCCGTGAATTAGCTTACTTCCTCAGGAGGGGGTAGTTGGTCCACTTTGCGTGGTTCCTCTCTGAAGGTGACTCCATCTTCAGCTTCTAGGCTCTCAGTGTAGAGAACCTCTCCCTCTACGATGGCCTCTCTCTCAATGTAGATGATTTTTCCATAAATACTTCCAACACGTGCTCTTTCCTCAATCCTGATGTCATTTCCATAGAGAGAATCTGTCCTTGCACGTTCGCGGATGAGAATCTCGTTTGACTCAACAAAGCCTCTCACCTCAGATCTTTTTCCAATTCTAAAGCCATCGGTGGCCCTGATGTAATCCGCACGAATTTCCCCACCTACTATTATTCGGAATGTATCAATTCGACCCTCCGCTCTTACAGTACCTCCGACTTTGATCTTACCATCACTCTTCAGGTTCCCGCCTACTGCAACAGTGCCACCGACGTTGAGGCCCTCTGTGACTTCTAGGTTTCCTTCGGTTTTCACTGTACCACCTACATCTATCAATCGGCCTGTTGCATCACCAGTAATCTTCACGGTTCCACCCACATTGATTTCACCAAATACTAGTTCGCCTTCAGCTTTGAATGTGCCTCCAATATCGACTGTAGCAATCTTAGAACCAGGACCTACTTTGGCAGTTCCACCAACATCTAGATCCTCAATCTCAATCGCTTCTTCAGCTTTGAAGCTGCCTCCTACTGACACCTTCTTGATGATCCCCCGCACTGCTTTTCCAGAGCCGCCAGCATCAAATTCCTCAGCTTGGACTTTCCCATCGATTCCGACGGAACCTCCACCCGAAACTCGTTCAACTTCGACATTACCCTCAATCTTGACTGTGCCACCTCCGGTGAGTCTCTGAGCTTTTGCATCACCCATAACCTTGATTGATCCACCTGCTTTTGCAGCCACGCATTCAAGATTTCCTTCAACCTTAAACGAACCACCGACTTCGACATCGCGAGCATTTGCATCTCCACGTACAACAAGACTACCTCGTGGGACACTTGCTGCTTTGTCAACTGTGAGATTTCCATCGATAGTAATCTGGTCCCTACTCTTAGACTCCAGTCTGCCACAATGCAGTGAGCCTTCAACATCAAGTTCATCTATGACTCGTAGTGTTCCTGTAATTGTGATTGTGTCGCCCTCTACAGGTACGATTGTTCTGCAATTTCGAATCTCGACATCACCATCAACCTTTCCGAGTTCGACAGTGTCTTCGTTTTTGAATGATAATTTTTCAGCCATCTTGGCCTTCACCTTGTGTTATCCTATGTAAAAGCGTTCATTTTTACTATATAAAGCGGAGTCACGAAATGTAGTCACTAAATGTGACTAGCCTTGAGCCTCCCTGCAAAGGTTTCACATCCCAATGATAGGCTCTGGGATAGGAATCCCAACAAGTCCAGCGAGTCTTTTGTACAGCTCCAAGTACTGATGACCTCTGACTGTGACCTTGAAGACAGTCATTCCTTCATCATCTTCCTCTTCGAGCAGGCCTCGCTCTACTAATTCTGTGATTGACTCCTTTGCCCTATCAACAGGCATGTTTGTGGACCGAGCTGCACGTGTCAGAGGGCAGAATCCCCAGATATAGATCACTCGAAGCAGCTCTGCATAGATGTCATAGCGAGTCCGCTTCTGAAGTTCTCTCCTCTTTCTCTTCTTCTTAGTCGGTTTTTCTGACATCCATGTAGTCCTCCACTGGACCTGAGCGCATGAAGATAAGAATGTAATGTCCCCGGCGAAGTTTCTATTGTGTCATTAGGACCAGCAAGCCTTATGACTCAGGAAACATGCATAGCCCCAACGAGTCGAAACCACAATGATCCGTTATGTATACATGGTCAATAAAGGCGGAGAACCACTTTATGGACGCTCGCTTGAAGATGACGTAGCCATTGATCTTGCCTTGTTACCATCTTACGTACGAACCTCTGTGGTCATGATGCAATCCAGCTCAAGTACATCACCTGAAAGAGTATATACGCTTGAGATGGAGGACTGTGTCTGGTCATACACATTCTTTCCCTCATTTGCATTAGTATCAATGGCCTCTAATGACGAATCATTGACACAGGTGAAGAACGTCATGCAGTCATTGGGCCGAGCTATTGCACATGAATATGGACATCTCATTGATTCATGGAGCGGCAGCATGAGTGACATCGCAGATATTAACACCCTCATTGACAACTATCTCTCTGTTGATCTCAACCGTCCATCAGCAAAGATCCTTAAACTGATTGAACGGCTTGTTGACAAAACTCTCAAACAGCCTGAGATCGCTTTTGTTGGTGTCTTTGACTCTGAAGGTGAAATGCTCAAGGGGAATGTTCCTGAGGTCTACCTGTTTCGTATACAAGTAGAAATCTCTCAAGGTGTGATTTCCCCGGTCATGGACATCGCGCCATCAACAGTAGCTTCTGGGGATCATTTTCTGCAGATGTTAAAAGTCCACTCGCTAACAGTTGTTGCTGCGTCCCAGCCCAATGAAAGTAATCTTCATGCAGTCAGTACAGTCAGTGACATTGCTCATTCATTGTACGAAAAGCTGTCGTAGAAGTTTTATTCGGGTCTTATGTATTCATCAGCAAGGAGTGGTAGTCTTTGGTTAGTCCTGAAAGAGCAATCCTTGATGCTGAGGAGCTGATAAACCAAGCAATTTGGAGGGGGACCCATGATCAGGACTTCAAGAGTGAGCTAACACTATGCTCTGAAGCCAAGATTGTTTTAGAAGGGCTTTCAAATCTCGACTCAATCTTAGAGAAGCACAGAAGAAGAGCTCTTTCGCAATGTCTACTGAGAATTGACCATGCATACGTGGGCCTTGGAGATCATGAATGGAGTATAGATCGATGTACTGAAGCTTTAACCCTCGCTGAAACTTCTGGCAGTGATGTCCAGATTGCTAGAGCCTTACTATCTCTTGGAAATGGGTACCTAAATGCGGGTGATATTCAAAGTGCTGAGCGTCAATGGGTACGGCTTCTCCTACTTGCTGACAAGTGTCCAGAAGACAAAGAGATGCAAAATGTGGTTGGTCGAACTCTAGTTGTGAGAGGTCACGTATTGAATGGAAAGAGCCTCTACAATCAAGCGGTGCGTGTGCTAGAAGATGCATATTCAACCTTGGCGGCTGTTGGTGACTACTTAGGATGTGCATCCGCCTGTGAGCTCCTAGTTGATGTGTATCTCAAACTCGACGCTCCTGAGAAAGCTGAAACCTACAAATCCAAAGCTGAAGAGTATAAGGAACGAATACAAAACCAACCAAATCCATATGACGCTTGAGATGACGAAACACACAAGTATCACACATGTAGGTCCGACAAGGAAGAGGTCTTTCTATGCATATCGTTGGAATTTGTGGCTCCCCGAAGAGTGAGCGTTCGAGCACGCGATTCTTGCTTGAGAAGGCGTTAGAGGCTGTTTCTGATGGTGAAACGTTGCTGCTCAACATTAGTGACTTCAATATTCAGCACTGTACAGGATGTGACTCATGTGTGAGGAAGAAACCCTGTCCGCAGAGTGCAAATGATGATATGCCTGAGTTGGAAAAGAAGCTAATTAATGCAGATGGCATTATCATTGCTGCTCCCTCCTACTTCACTTCAGTCCCAGGAGTTCTAAAGGATTTCATGGATAGGTCTCGAGCAATGAAGATGAACGACCACCAGCTGAAAGACAAGGTTTTTGGTGCAATCACATATGCTGGCCTTCGATATGGTGGACAGGGGCATGTGATTGATGTCTTGAATCGATATGCATTGGGGCAAGGCATGATAGTCGTTGGGAGTGTTGGTAGTCCTGTGAAACATGGTAACTTCGGTTCAGGTAGTCTCCAGACTGATGAGGGATCTTGGAGGTCCGCAAAGGATGATGAGCTTGCAGTGGAGGGGAGCGCACTACTTGGTAGGAGGGTTGCAGAGATTGTATTGCTTCTACAGGACTCGGGTGAGTAAACGATGACTTCTGGACTCGTTCAGATCTATACAGGTGATGGGAAGGGAAAGACCACCTGTGCGTTGGGAGCTGGGCTTCGCGCTGCTGGGCATGGTCTGAAGGTCCTCATGATTTGCTTCATGAAGTCAAAGATTGCGATGCGAGAAGGCGGAGAGGATATCAACTATGGCGAGTTCAGAAGCACTGACCAGATACCTAATTTCACCATAATTCCAGTGGGTCGAGAAACCTTTGTTGATAAAGAGAATCCCGACCCCATCGATATCAAGATGGCTATGGATGGTTTAGGCCTTGCTCAGGAAGCGATCCGTGATATGAGATGTGATGTCCTAATCCTGGATGAGATCAATGTCGCTGTTGAATGGAACTTGATTTCGCTCCATGACCAACTCGAACTCATAGAAACAAAACCTGAAAGTATGGAACTGATTATGACCGGACGCTATGCCCAAAAGGAGGTCATAGAGGCTGCGGATCTTGTCACTGAGATGAAAGAGATCAAACATTACTTTGAAGGTCACAAACTACCCGCTCGAAGGGGATTTGAGTTCTAAAAGTCTTCACTAATCGAACAGTTAATATTCTCTACTCTTTTTGGACACTTGTTCCATGATATGGAGGAGCCCTTTATGGTTGATAACACATCTGAGAAGATTGCTGCGGCCAGGGAAAAATGGGAGAAGAATACTCTTACTCCGCATCAGAAAAAACACCCTGACCGTAGGGAGGAATTCGTTACGACCTCCAGCAAACCTGTGAAAGTTCTCTACACCCCCCTCGATCTTCCAGACTTTGAATATATGAAAGACTTGGGATTCCCCAGCGAGTATCCATATACACGTGGTGTTCAGCCAACAATGCATCGCGGTAAACTCTGGACCATGCGGCAGTTTGCTGGAATGGGTTCAGCAGAGGAAACAAATGCGAGATTCAAGTTCCTGCTAGCAAATGGTCAGACCGGTCTCAGTGTTGCATTCCATTTACCAACTATCTTCGCTAGGGATTCCGATCATCCGTTCTCACATGGAGAAGTAGGGAAGCTTGGAGTGGCAGTAGACACACTCAAGGACATGGAGATTCTCTTTGATGGGATCCCCTTGGACCAAGTCACCACATCCATGACCATCAATGCACCTGCTTCAATCTTGCTCGCAATGTACATGGTCGCTGCTGAGAAACAGGGTGTTTCCTCTGACAAGATTGGTGGTACAATCCAGAATGACCTGCTGAAGGAGTATATGGCTCAGAAATCATGGATTCTTGCACCAACGCCTTCTTTGAGGATTATAGGCGATATAATGGAGTATGCAACAAAGAACATACCGCGGTGGAATACAATCTCAATCTCAGGATATCACATCAGAGAGGCTGGATCCACTGCAGTCCAAGAGTTAGCATTCACGTTGCTTAATGGTATGGAGTATGTCAGGGTGGGAATAAAGCATGGACTGGATGTCGATGCATTCGCACCACGACTCTCATTCTTCTTCAATGCACATAATGACATCTTTGAGGAAGTTGCCAAATACAGAGCAGCTCGCCGCATCTGGGCTCGCGAGATGAAGGAAACCTTTGGGGCCAAGAAGGAGCGGTCTCTGTGGATGCGATTCCACACACAGACAGCAGGGTGCTCACTCACCGCACAACAGCCAATGGTCAATGTAGTGAGGACAGCCTATCAAGCACTTGCCGCAGTGCTCGGAGGCACTCAGTCTTTGCACACTAACTCCATGGATGAGGCGCTGTGCCTTCCAACCGAGGATGCTGTTCGAGTAGCTCTGAGGACACAGCAGATACTCGCCTATGAGAGTGGCGCCGCCAACACAATTGATCCCCTTGCAGGTTCCTACTTTGTCGAGGCTCTCACAAATGAGATGGAGGAGGAAGCCTACAGGTACTTCGAAAAGGTGGAAGCACTTGGCGGTGTTGTAGAGGCCATTGAGAAGGGATTCTTCCAGAGGGAGATTGCAGAAGCATCATATCGATATCAGAAAGAAATCGAGCGCGGTGATAGGACAATAGTTGGAGTCAATGATTTCGTGCTAGAGGATGAAGATATAACAATCCCTGTCTTGAAGATTGATGAGGCTGTAGAGCGCCGCCAGATTGAACGGACTCAGAAGATCAGGAAAAGTCGTGACAATAAGAAGGTTGAAGCAGCTCTAGACGGTCTTCGGAGGGCATCAGAGAGCGAGGAGAATGTGATGCCTCATATAGTGAATGCAGTCAGAGAGTATGTCACTATTGGTGAAATCTTTGAGGTCTGGCGTGAACTCTGGGGAGAGTGGGAAGAACCCAAGATCTTCTAGAATTAATCCTATCAGATTGTACCTCGTCTTCGGAGCGCATAAACTGCAATTACAAGCAATACTACTCCACTACCAACTAGCACAACGATTATCGTGTTGCTCGACCATCTTACTGAGAAGACTGAATCAGACACATCCTCAGCTACAATACCGGAGGATCCTCTGGCAACAACACGAATGAGATATTGATCTCCTTCTGGTAGTCCTCTTGCACCCCAAATGATTGATGTATTCTCATAGCTATTAATTATCTCAGTCCATGTGCCTCCAGCGTCGCTAGAATAGTAGACATCATATGAAACAAGAAGATCCCATGATTCAACGGACTCAGTCCATGTTATCCCATATTCTCCAACAATTGTTTCACCCCCGTTAGGAGTGAGCACTGTCGGAACCGATAGTGTATGAATTTTGACTTCGTATTCCGCATTGGTGATGTACTCTGAAACTAACCCCTCAGTGCACTGAGCAACAACTCTGAATCTGTATTCAGTGCTCTCAGAGAATTCTGATGAATTCCAATCCAGATTTGTATCAATCAGATTTTGCGCAAGCTGAATCCATGATGATCCTCCGTTTGTAGAAACTGATACATTATAGGTCGCATCATGACCAAATGTGTCACTAGCAATAGTCCAACTGAGTTGTATTTGATCCCAGAATTTCTCTCCAGCAATTGTTTCGTTTGGATAGATCAGTCTTGGTTTTGTTAGGATATGCATCAGATTTGTCTGGAAGACCTTAACATGTGGTTCGGGATCGATCTCTTCATCACCATATGAATATGGTCTGTCAACAATATCATTTTCGTCTTCATCTGGCCATGTCCACACATCGTAGTAGTTACCAGAGATGTCGTTGTTTAATCCCACATCAGCAATATAGGAAGAAAATAGTGTGAATGCAAGGTTGTTCTCGATGAAATTGTTGTGAGTAACAAGGCTGCTATCTGATTGAATACGAAGTCCCTGTATCTGGCTTTTGTAAAATGTGTTAGCGACAATATCAGACGTATCTCCCGCCAAATCAAGAGAGTAATAACCGCTTTCGTGGACAACATTTTCCTCGATCATACAACTCGACGATGCTTCAATCGAGATACCATCGCCTTCGCTATACTCTACGATATTTTGCTCTATTCTACATTTATGGGAATTACCAAGCTTGATGCCACTTAACCTGCTATGTGCTATTTCATTTAGTGTTATATTGTTCTCAGATGAGTCACGTAGACGAATGCCATCGTAGTATGCCGTGCTAAGGTAGTTATGAGTTATCGAGCAATTATGGGAATAATCAATGAGAATATCCCATCCAAGCACTGCTTCTATGGTGTTGTTTGAGAACTCACAGTAGTGAGAACCAAGAGAATACAATCCTGTTGAATCTGCACCACTCATCCCAACTATTGTGTTATTAGTAACTTTGACATCATCTGACTCACTGACCAGAATACCACGACTCTCTGAATATCTAATGGTTGTGTTCCAGATTTTGGCGTGTGTTACATTCTCTAGAAAAATTCCTGCAGTGCCCCCAAGAATAAAACAACCTGCAATCTCAAAGAATACAGTTGTGTTTCCTATGTGAATTGCGGAGGCTCCAATTGTTGTGATGTTTAAGCCCTCGATTATATATGGGTCACTTATTGACCCATTACCATCCCACAGGTTTGTCATTGCTTGATCTGCAAAGTCACTGTTATTAGAGATTACAATAGGTGGGCTTTCTTCATACAGACCTTCGCTAGGCATCACACTATTTTGTGTTTCTTGATATTGAATGCCAAATTCGATGTTAATACTGTACTTTGTAGCAGTTAATGAGCATAGGAAAAGTAGACTCAAGCATATTATAACTAAAGCTCTCTCTTTCATCCGTTCTCAAGACTCCTTGACTTGTTGCATTCTCTATGTTCCGGATTCACCAGGACTTCTCTTCTTCAGAAGAACCACGATGACTACAAACACGACAGCTCCCGCAATTCCAGCGCCCGCAAATATCAGACCCATGTCCATGCCTTCCGTGGGTGTTGTAGTTGTCGGTTCATGCTGAATCGAAAATAGCACAGAGGTTGCCTCTGAAGTGACTCCCCCATCAGCTGAAGCAACGACCTTGATCAGATAAGTGTCATCTTCACCTAGTTGAGAGATGTCCCACTGGTAGGTCGTGTCACTTAGTCCAGAGGTCAAATCACTCCAGCTATAACCGCCAGTAGATGAATATTGTATAGAATAGCTCACACTCCACCCCCATGAATCTTCAACTGTTTCCCATTCTATTGTCAGGCTTACATCAAATGGACCTGCATCGGATGGAGAAGTTATTGTAAACTCTGATAAGGTATGAGAAACTAAGGTGAACTCTCCATCAGACAGATCCGATACTGTCAGCCCATCTGAACATTCAGCAACCACCTGAATTAGATAATGTGTCGTAGCTAATTCAGAAGTTGTATCCCACTCATAACTGGTTGTAGTAAGATTACCGACTAACTTCTCCCAATTTGCTCCTGAGTTGTCCGAGAAGTAGACTGAGTAGTTGATAGCATGCCCCTCAGAATCATAACATGTACTCCATTGAATAACTACCGAGGTCGTTATTTCCTCACCACCATTAGGATAAAGTACAGTCACAGGTGTGATATAGTGGAATACAGGTGGAATTGCAGGCTGTGCTAATGGGAATGGATCATCATTCATTGCAGATCCTTCTAGTGGGTATGGAATGTCCACAATCTGATCAAAATCATCATCAGGTGTCGTCCAATCACTCCAATAGTTATACAGAACATTTATTGAATAAGCATCAAATGCTTGAGAACTCCCTCCGACATTGTTTCCAATAAATGAGTTCCATTTTATCGTGTTGTTCCCCGATGTAGCCTCAACATAGAATCCATGTTCAGTTGAGTTGCTTACTGTGTTGTTGAGTATCTGATTTAGGTGAGCATTGTGGGAGAGGTGTATGCCGCAAGTATTGGGATTCAGGCCTTGAGGATCAAAGATACGGTTGAAAGAGATGTCATTCGAGCTAGAATGATTGGATATCCATATTGCATTGTCATTTCCGTATATTGCGTTTCCAACGACTGTGCTACTATTGGTGTTCTCCAACCATACACCTAGTTCATCATCATAGACTGTGTTGTTTCTAATGTCAAGGTCAGTGGAGAAGTTAGCCCAGATGCCATTGTATGTGTTATCAGAAACCTCGTTATAATGAACTACGATTTGGCTTGATGAGTTCACCCTGATTCCACTCTCAGAAGAATCTTCAATCACGTTATGGGTGACATTTATCCCTTGACAACCCACATCTAGGAAAATTCCATGCCTGTTGTTGACCGCTATGTTTGCATGTACGCGACCATTCTTTGCGTTTCGAATATAGATGGCGTCCAGAGATGCTGTGACACTATCAAGGTAATTATTCTGAATCACAAAGTACGCTTCAGTATTTTCAATTACAATCAACTCATAGATGCTATCAGTTATACTGTACCCCTCAATCAAGTATGGTGTGTTTTCATCACCCGTTCCTGGAAACCCATATGCGCTGAAATCACTGTCGCTATAAATGAAGATGGGACCTCTACTAGTATATGCTGTTTCGAATTTCGTATCTTCCTTCATTATCTGGACAGTCTTGCCTGTTTGAGATGTATGTGTTGTAACTCCTGACATTGTGCAGTATGTTACAACAGAGAGCAGTAGGATCACACCAATCCACGCAAATCTTCGCAAATCAATCTCCCTCTAATTATCGAATACATATAATATCCCATTGGTTTTTTTAAGTTTGATGAAAATTGAGAGGTTGTCATTGAACTCGATAACTAGGACAGCGTCCAATTCTGTTTGTTTCTAATTGGGCTTCTGTACGGGGTTTTGGTGACCGAAACCATAATATGCCGGTATCATGGCGGGGACGCGAAGCATTGACAGTCTTCGAGCACACTGCGGAGTGCAACCTTGAAATGAACCCGGACTGCCCTGATGGTCTTTGTAAGTTAAAGATCCAAGCCGTTGACCGTGCGATTGGACACTATAAGAACGAATGGTCTGTTCTTCTAAACTCAACTAAGAATAGTAAAGATGTAGAACAAGCGCTGCGTTTCTGTCGAATTTTCCGATTGGAGTCAAAGGTAAAAATCCGTGATGACAATTATGTTGTCCTTGTGAAGAACGAGCCGATACGACTGCTTTAGCCTCGAATACGAACATTAAATGACCTTCTACTCTCACCAACCCCTAGGGAATGATGAGTACATTTACTTATTCCCCTTTTAACAAAAGAAAATTCACTCATAATCGTGGAAGGATGGTTCATCATCAACAAACGCACATGGTAATCCATGAGTTTCAAAGAACTTCAGCACTGCAATACAAGCGAATTTCTCAGTCGAATAGTGAGTGGCTGCAATCACATTGATTCTGTTCTCTCTACAAATCTCATGGAACCTCAAACCGG
Source organism: Promethearchaeota archaeon (assembly GCA_048940045.1). GTDB lineage: Archaea > Asgardarchaeota > Thorarchaeia > Thorarchaeales > Thorarchaeaceae > SMTZ1-45. The sequence goes on along the minus strand of JBHLOX010000001.1, from coordinate 7,680 downwards.
GTTCATAGCTTGCTAACTTCTTAGTGACTCCAGTAATGTATGTCCTCACATCTGTTTCAGCAAGCTCTTCAGCAATCTCTGGGTAGTTGCCACCACCTCCAATGACAGCAACCTTTTGGTTGGACATCTGTGGATCACCGTAACTCCAAATCTTCACTGGATGTCCAACTAGATCCTTGATCTGCTTGGCCATCTCAGACACAGTTTTGCACTTTGTCATCCCAATGATGCCAACTTTCACACTATAATAGTCAAAGAACTCTCTCTCAGTTTCTATCTTCAATGCTCTAGCCAAGGATACTGCAGTACTGTAGGGACCATTCCTGTCCAGGGGCACATGGATTGCATAGTATGAAATCGCTTGTTCTTTGAGTCGCTCCAAATACTCTCTCGGTATGTTCTTGAAAGGATAGCCACCACTACTGAAGTCCCAAATCATTGGATGATGAGTAAAGAGGAGAACATTTCGCTGCCCCGATGACAGAATCTTGTCAAGCACACGCTCACTGGGGAACACCGCTGTGTATACCCTGTTAATCTCATCTGCGTTATCGAGCACAAGCCCCATCCGCGTTTGCTTGAAGTTCTCTGTGACGTAATCTCCAAGATCCAAAGACCCCCATTCATCGTCTTCCAGTCTGTCTAGTTCAAACTGCGTGTCTAGACTCTTATACAGATGCTTCGCCTTCATATTCATTCCCTCTTAACAACCACATAGAGGACACAACATTCGAATTTTCCTATTACAATCTCCTTCAAGAAAGCTTTCTTTTCGTCTATAATATCTCATCCTTTCACTAGAAATATCGCCTTAGATCAACGTAATGAAGACAAGATAGAGCTGTATCATACGGTGCTCTCGGTTCTCCCTCCACAATCATAGCTATGGAGTACTCACCGCTAAGCGATGTGTTACTTTGCTGTTTTATATGATGGATGACTCGAGAATTCCGTTCATTATAATCGTCTTCAAGCTCATCCTCATTTCTCTTAATCTGAATGTGGATGTCAACTTCATCGAAGACTACCATGTGTCTAAGCAGTTTCAGTCTGTTCATAACATATGGTAGTCTATTCTCCTCAAAATCATCATCAACTCTCAATTGCAACTTTAGATCATAAGGTGCAGAACCGAACCCATCCCAATGTGACAGATCACTAGGAGCAGTAACTCTATTCACTATGCCAAAAGGGATATAGAAAATCAATGGTCTAATGTTCTTTGGTGCTATCCACCACTCTTCATTGATTTCAGTAGTTAATGCAGGAGAATATAGGATATTTGTCAGGAGTGCATTCTCACAAAGAATGAAGTTGCATAACTTACTCTTTGACCTCAACTCCTCGCCAAATGAACTGGCCCAAGAACCTATGAAAACATCAATGACCTTTCCTGCTCCAAATTGAGTGATCAAGGAATCAATAATTGTGTCATATACCTTATCTTTGAAACGTTTCTCAGCGTCAATGAGAACATATGCTGTTACTGACTCAACTATGTCAAACCGTTTCAACCAATCTGAATCTAATGTGTCCTGAATTTCACGGTTGGACGCTTTCTCAAGCAGCTGATCTGTACCAAGTCCATCAAATGCGGTTTCTGCAAGAGCTGAAAAAGCCTCTTGCCATATATGGAAGACTCGTAAGTAAGCCTCTTCATTCAGCTCACGCCGAAGAACCTTCACAGTTTTGTCTATCTTCTCCAGTATTTCCTCTGATAGACTCAACTCGTTAAGTAATCCAAGACAATACCTCTCGAAATCATCAATGGCTCGCGACAAACCTACTACCCTTGTTCCAATTTATCGTGAAACCATTTATACCTGTGTTGATGAATTTGTGGTCCTTTCAATTGGGTGCTTTTATCAATTCTCTGGCATAAATTCGGGGTTCATCGACCAACAACGTTTCTCAAGAAACTCTGATGAAACGAGAATACCTCTCTCTTCCATATTCTGGAGATATGCCTTGAACTCGTTACAAGTAACAAGAACACCTTTAGTCAGGCGAAGAAATTTCTCGTAAAGAGTTGCCTCGAATTCTATTATTGCGTGACCGAAGGACAGTATTATCAAGTCCTCAATCATGGGCGGCACTGTGCTAAGCACAATCTGTTCACCGGTAGGGGTTTCTACTATGCGTGCGTTCAATCATAACACCTGAACAAAAGAGTCAGAAATTGATTATATAATGACAATGAAGCACCTTTTCAAATTCAATTCCAAATCGACACGCATAAGCCTCTAAAACCTTAGAAAACCTTTATCAGGTTTCAAAAAAATTCGAAAAGCCATCTTAATCAAGAGTCATCTTGATTCAAGATGGCTTCAGGCACATCGATGGTATTCCCACAGTTCAGGCAGGTGATTCTACCTGCTTGAAGTTCTTCATCGTCGAACCGAAGTCGGGCTCTACATAAGGGACATGTTTCTAAACTCGTTTCTGGTGAGATTTCCATCTTGACGAGAGGTCTTGGTAGTATTGCGATAAACACTAGAGCAAACAGTAACCAAAGTGCTAGGAAATAGTATCCTGTTCCGTCAGGTGAGGTCATTGAAAACGCAATTGTGTTCTGTGTTTCATGCACGATGATTGCTACTAGCACACTTTGTTTAGACTTGTTCCAGATTGCGGTTATGATTATGCTAAGACACACAACCCATACTGCATACTCAAACATAGACTGACCATATTGTTTGGACCCCGGAATGAAGAATAATGGAGTGTGCCAGAAAGCCCAAATAACTCCGAGAACAACTGTGCCCCCAAGGGAACCAAGACGCTGTTGAAGTCGCGGGAGAGCGAAGGCACGCCAACCCATCTCTTCACCGATTCCATTCCATATCAGGAAAACTGGACCTACTATGGCTGTGAAGTAAGTGACATCGATCCATGTCGCAGGTGCTTCAGCTCCAACAACAAAAATCCCTATCCAGTAGCGTGCAGCAAACACAGCTAGAGGGACCAGCATGGCCAAAACATACCATACAGGATGGAACCTCCATTGAAAAGCTCCGCGAAACAAGTCCCGAACACCTTTCATGCCACTTGATCTCAGAGTGACCAAGACTGCCCCTAGTAGAGGACCTGGAGTCGATAAGATCAACACGACATCAAAAGAGAATCCAGCCAAGACAATCAGAAGCCCGCTTAGCCAGGTATAACTATAGGCTATTACTATGTAGAGTCCAAGGTCAATTGGTATGTTACTGCTCTTGGTGCTCACATTTTGCTCCTCCATTTCTCTTTGAGGCGCATATTCAAAGTTAGACTGATTCATTTCATTATTCACTTCCTTAACTTCTTTGAGCTTCTATTCCTTACAATGCTTGATTGAATATTAAATCGTTACAACCCATTGCATTTGAAAAACGCCTGCAAACTGCTATAGTAAGGACGAAAAGCGAACTAATTGGTATTGTTTCTGAATTCTCTCTTCTTACTAATCTCAGAGTTTGGGCACGATTTGGTCTTTCAGTATCTTGATGGTCTCTAACCCGTTCTTGCGAAGATCACCAACCATAGGAAGACCTAGAATAAGGATGTCTATTTCATTCCTGTATTTAGAGAGTTCCTCAACAACTGAATCTATGGTGCCTGAGATATACTTTGAAAGCATAACTTCTAGGACCTTTGGTTTCATCTCATCAGTAATCTCTTCGAACAACCAGTGCTGACTCAGATGTTCTTTTTTCTTTACTTCAAAATCCTCCTTATTCTCCCCAATTACCGATGTGCAAAGATAGAGTGACCATTTTATTTCATCAAAGTCACGTCCGAGTCTTTCACATACTTTTCTCATTCGATTTTTCTTCTCTACTAGCTCTTCTGGCGTTTCGGAATCGTAGTTCAATCCATCAGCATAGCGTGCAACAGTTTCCTCCATCATGGGGGCTTTCAATTTCTGAGTTCCAACCCAGATGGGTATTCGTGGTTTCTGGACAGGTTTCGGTTGGAACATGGTTTCTTTAATGCTATAGTACTCCCCATCAAAGCTTGGTCTCTCCTCAATCCAGAGGAGATTGATGATTTGAATGGCTTCTCTCAGCTGGAGAACCCTTGTTTTGGCGGAAGGAAATTCATAGCCATATGCCTCATACTCAGATTTCTTCCATCCTGCACCAATACCAAAGTCAATCCTCCCATTCGATGCGTTATCCAAGGTTGCTACAATCTTGGCCAATTGTGCTGGATTTCTATAGGATTGGCAGCTAACTACAGTTCCCAGACGAATACGTTCCGTCTGTGGCGTCAACAACGCAAGAAGTGTCCATGCGTCATGGGCTTGCTTTTCTACACTCTCAGGATTCCCAAAGAAGTGATCTGAAACAGTGAAGCTGTAAAAACCAGCATCTTCAGATGCCCTTGCAAGAGTTACAATTTCTTCGTATTTGTAGCCCATCTGTGGTTCAATTTGGATTCCAAACTTTAATTCATTCACCTTCTAGTGATTCTGTATCTTTCAGATAGACTCTGAGAAATCCGAAAGCTAGAATATTCCCAATAAACCATCCTGTCAACATATAGATTCCTCCAATGATCAGGTTGGGTCCTGGTTGAATCATTGAGGCATAGAATAGTACACCAAAGGCATCTATTGAGTAATGAATCAGAATTCCCGGTAGTAAACTCTCAGTTTTGATGAAGATAGTAGCCAAGAAAGGAGTTGCAATTAGTACGAAGATTAACTGGCCTAGCATCATGAGTATATCTGGACGAACAAAGAAGTTGATTAGATGTGCTAAGGCGAACAATACAGAGTTTATTATGATGGACATTCGAACACTGTATCTTTTAAGGAAGAGTGTTAGTACAATTCCTCTCCACATAATTTCTTCCCATAGTCCAGCATTTATTGCAATCAAGACATAGGGTGATTCTCCTAAAAAGATGATACTAGGGTCTAGAACGAAGTTACCATAGAGAATTGCAGCAATAAAGAGACCCCCCAGAAGTAGGACTATTGATGCAATTGTTACAATCAAATTCCTCCCTACTGGTCTGAATATTGATATCTTGATATCCGCAAGATATTGTGTAAATGATCTCTGACCATTTGGAACTTTAAGGATAAACGGGGCAATACCCAGAAACAGGACGCCTCTAATTCCAAATCTTAATGCAAATCCAGTAAACCCATCCAACGCCAGATAATTGCTGATCTCTCCACTTAGTATGAGCGATGACCAGTCAAACGCCATAAGTATGATGAATGCCAGTATAATTCTCTGAGAGAGAAACGACTCTTGAGACTCCATCCTAACACTTCCTTCTGCAAGATAATTGAATATTCCATTATAATCACATATTTGTACGCAAACAATGTTAGCCGAATCCTATTTATGATGGAACTTTCCAGCGAGGTCTTGCTTTCGACAATTCACGAATCAGCTCAAAGGCTGAGAATGGAGGATTAGTCATTTGGTAGAGTACAACAAGGTCACTGACGACGTGGTCAAGAAACTCACCGAGATTTGTGGTGAGAAATATGTAACCACAAGCGAACCACTTCGTCATAGCTATATGGCTCGAGGGATTATGGGTCTCGAGGCTGTCGTTCCAGAGGTCATTATAAGACCATTAAATGCTGAGGAAGTATCCAAGATCCTCGTCGTTGCGAACGAGAACTTGAGCCCTGTAACCCCCGCAGCTGGAGGCCTCAGCGGAGGTTTCGCACTCCCGGCCATTGAGCCCGGTGGAATCTACATGGACATGACTCGAATGGACAAGATGGAAGTCGACACTGAGAACAGAGTCATGATAGTAGAACCTGGTGTCAGGTCCGGTGATGCATGGAGAATTTTCAAGACCAATTACCCAGACTGGGCGCCCCCCATTCCCGATGGTGCACCCCCGGCTGCCACGGTGCTTGGAGATGCCATTGAACGAGGATTCTCGCTTGTGACTGGTGTCTACGGTCCTCAGGCTGATATGATAATGGGCATGGAGATAGTCCTCCCGACTGGTGAGATATTTCATACTGGTTCCTGGGCACTTCCTGGAGCAAAGCCCTTCTACCGCTGGGGTGTCGGTCCAAATCCCGATGGGCTGTTCCTAGGATCTCAGGGTTCAATGGGAATCATCACGAAGTGTGCTATCAAGATGGTTCCTCATCCCCACTACAAGACAGTAGTCGCTTACGGGGGTGAAACCTGGGACGACATCGTCAAGCCCGCTTGGGAAATATCCAAGCACGAGATGGGTATTGGTGAACGTACAGTCATGGTCCAAGGAGGCAATTATGAACTCGTCATGACTCGCTGGCCCAAAGAGAATGTTCCAATCGACTATGACTTTTACAAGAAGATTGGCGTTGACAAGAAGTGGATGAACTACGAATGTTGGGCATGGTCACAGGAGGAGCTTGACGAAACACTCAATGGTATTGACAAGATCTACAAGGACTACGAGGTCAGGGAGAAGCGCACAACGCCAAAGCAGGACCTGCATCCCAAACAGGTAGCTTCCAGACTCAAAAAGCCAAACAAGATTGCTATTCCTTACTCACTCTGGCAAGCTGGATTCTTGTTCATCACATGGTATTGCCCATGGCTTGAGAGTAGCAAGATGATGGAGGAGTACTGCGCAGCGATGGCTGATTATGGATTCCCAGAAACAATGTGGGTTGCATCCATAGATCATGCAAGGCAAGCAATTGTAATGCCAATCCTCTGTTTTGATTGGACTGAGCCGGGCATCACGGACAAAATCAGGGAGTTCAACCTAGAAACCACAAAGAGCTTTCTGAAAAAGGGCTGGCTTAACTATCGACCTGATCCATTCGTCCATTCACCCCAGACCTTCAGTCAGGCAAAGCAATACTACAAGATGCTGGTCAAATTCCGAAAGGTCTTGGACCCGAACATGATTTTACATCCTGGCAGACTAGCTATTCCTTGGGAAAGTGTCACTGACCTTCCCAGTCCACTACAGGAGTGAAGGAGTGAAACCAAGATGCGAAATATGTTACAGAACATAACCACTATATATTCTACAGGTACAAGGAGGAACGATTGAGATGACAAGTCTAGAAGACCTGCGAAGGATCAATGCGCGCTGCATTCACTGCCGAGCGTGCCAGTACGCCTATTCTGGAGAGCCCGACAAAGAGGGAGAAACCGAAGAATATACTGGAATGCTTCAAGGTTGTCCTGCTGGATTATACTTTGGCTGGGAAGGCTATTTCAACTCAGGTAAGCAGTGGATGGCACGAGCATTCCTGAATGGCGAGCTCCCTGCTAGCAAGGAATTACTCGAAGTCACTGAAGCATGTACAACATGCGGAATGTGTGAAACCCAATGTCCAAACTATATAGACACGGTGCATGTGACAGAGGCACTTCGTGCAGCTATTATCGAGGCTGGCGTTGAGCCTTTGGACAAACACAAAATCTTTGGAGAACGCGTAGATGAGAAAGACCTTCGAAATCCCTACAAAGGCGCCAGAGAGGAACGTACCAAGTGGCTTGGTGAATACACTGACGTTATTGACAAACCAGATGCGAAAGTTGCCTATTATGTCGGCTGCACTGCGGCTTACAGGCAACAACATATTGCTGATCACACTGCAAGCATCCTTAGAAAACTGGGCATGGACTTCACAGTTCTGAGCGACGAGGTCTGTTGTGGCTCACCAATCCTGAGAACTGGACAAAGGGACATTTTCAGAGAAGTGATGAA
>JBHLOX010000267.1:0-2665 GCA_048940045.1 Promethearchaeota archaeon | reverse complement strand
GTTGTGACAGCTGGTCCTACAAGAGGGTGGATAGATCGAGTGCGATTCATTTCAAACCCATCAACAGGCAAAATGGGAATTGCAGTAGCTGAAGAGCTAATTCGACGAGGAGCAACAGTGAGTCTTGTACTTGGTCCAACCTCAGAACAAGGACCGGACCTTGCAGAGATTCACAGAGTCACAACTTCCAAGGAAATGCTAGACACCGTCATGGCAGAACTCTCTGCTCATAAAACAGATGGATTTGTGTCGGCAGCAGCTGTTCTTGATTACATTCCTGCAAAAAAAGAAGAAACTAAGTTGGCCTCAGGTGCAGAGAGTTTGAGCATTGAACTTGTTCCCACGGCAAAGATAATTGAAGAAGCTAGAAAGAAGCACAAGGATCTCTTCATTGTCGGGTTCAAAGTAGAGGCTGGAGTTACTGATGAACAACTAGCATCAAGAGCGAGGACGAAGATTGAAGCAGGAACCTGCGATCTTGTTGTAGCCAATGACTCGCAGAGAAAAGGCGTTGCTTTTGGTACTGACACTAATGCAGTGTTGATAGTAGGCGCCAAAGATTTTACTAAGAGCGTCAATCTTGCACCCAAAAGGGAGATAGCGCGTCACATTGTTGACGAAATAGTAGAGAGAATGAACTGAGATCACAATATCTCGAGCAGAGATTCGGCAATTCTTCTCATGTCAACGAAGATTAGACCAATCTGAGCATCTGCTTTTGCTAGAACAAGAAGGAGTGCGTTATCACCAACGGATGTGAGAAGTGTATACCCTCGTTCACCCTTGACGTAGACTTCCTTGAGGTTGCCACGGTCCAATTCGGTTGTTGCTTTCTCGCCAAGTGACAATAAACCAGCACTGATTGCTGCAACGCGTTCTTGTTCAGCTTCAGGTAGAGCAGACGATATCATCAGACCATCTGCAGAAACAAGAGCTGCACCTTCAACACCTGGCACGGTTTCAAAATCACGAATAGTTTTGTTGATGCTATCCACACGACTGGCCATACTAGCACCCTCGAGTAATCCGAACAAACGCTAGTTTCCGGCCACTCTATAATAACTTATTGCATTTCTTGATTTTTGATTGAATTTGACAATCGTGGGCTAGTCTAAACCCCAAAGAACTCTTTCACATCAGATTTACTGTCCTTTTTCCGTTGCTCAGCTTCTTGCTTCCTGTCGCGGGGCTCACGCTCACGTTTCCACCCGATACTTTCGCCGTGTGTCTTTTTCCAGTATATCCAAACACCAGCCACAATGAAGAGTCCGCCACCGATTATAGCGAGCATAAGCCAAGGAAATGGTCGAACGAGTAAGAACTGCTCTAATGTGAGTGTGAGCGTGTCATAACCAGCTTTGGTTGCCGTTATGTGTATGTGGGATAAACCAACATTGTTTCTAGTCCAATCACCTGTCAGAGTGACTGTGTAGAATCCAGACCCATCTTCAACAGCATCGATTTGGCTTGAGTTCAACCATACATTCAAGTCTGCTGATTCGATATCGTTTCCAACCAAATCAGTTAGCTCAATGGTGATTAGAACTTGATCCCCAGCCCAAATAATCTCTTCACTAAGTGAAATCTCGTATAGCGTGATTGAAGGGATGATACTCCAAGTGACTGCATTCTCAATTGTCACGTTTTTACTAATTCCCGCTGGAAACGTTGTTGTTAATGCAACTTTGCCCGAACCTACTACACCAGCAACAATCACAGGATTAGAGCCATCTGTGGCAAGGATTGAGAAGTTTGTCCATACAGATGAGAAATATCCGGCATAGTCCACGACAGATGTCAAAGTATTTGGCGAGTTTAGTAGGGGATGGGTTGTATCCACAATTGTAATGGAGGTTCCAGATCCAGTTGCTTGGTAAGAAACAGGCCAAGGTAACCAACTAATATTCTCTGAAACTCCAAAAATGACTAAAGTGCCACCATTTCGTACATAGGTTTCAAGATCACTACTAGATGAGGAAAGGCTTGCACCCAAGTCAGTCAGTGTATCAGGCTCAATGAGAACAACCTGCCTGAGTGACAGAAGCTGCAAAAACTCAGAGTAGTTTGCTGCTTCATAATAGTCAAAGCTAATACTCAATGAGGTTAGTGTGGCTGGGAGATAGGAGGATGCGCCAAGTGCAACAACTCCGTTCGTTCCGTGTCCAGGAACATGATTGCTGATTGAGGCCTCAAGCGGGTCTATGGCTGTTACATGGGAATATACTGCTGGAGCATATAGTCGAACGGATGGGTCGCCGAAGAGGACTTGTTGATTTGCATAATCGTGATTTACTCGTGGAATCGAAGGATAAGAGTAATCGGAGGAGGTAACCGTAATTCCGTAGGATAGAGCCTCAGCAGCAGTGGAACCTGCGCATAGAGATTGTGTTACAAGCACCGATAACATTCCAGCGGGTTGGAAGTAGACAGTTCGGGGAGACCCAGTTACAGCCACTGCGCCGTGCTCCATAAGCATCAAGGGCAGTTCTGTCCCACCAAGAAGACATGCAGTCAATATAACAATAGGACTTCCAATGTTTCCAATAGCCGCCTCCAATTCGTGCGTCGACGTGATTACATGATTTGCGCCTTCGGGAAATGCTTCAGGATTGACTAGCTTGTTTGAATCTGAAATGCTTTCTCTGGCTGTCAAACTATCTTCAAA
>JBHLOX010000009.1:7419-40271 GCA_048940045.1 Promethearchaeota archaeon | reverse complement strand
CAACAGAGAAAGGGGAAGGAAGTTGTCGTTCGCACCCATTGCCGTGACATGGTCATTCTCCCCGAGATGGTCGACCTAACTGTTGCAGTTCACAACGGTAAGGACTTCACCCGTGTCAAAATCATACCGCAGATGATTGGACATGTTTTGGGTGAGTTTAGTGTCACTGGGAAACCTGTAAAGCATGGAAATCCAGGTATTGGCGCTACGAAGTCTTCTGCCTACGTACCACTGAAGTAATATCATGGAACACGGCGAGCTCCATCCATTAATCTCTGAATTAAGTAAAACTCATATCATACTGGACACTAAACATTCTCAGGTTGTCCGGGAGTTTGCGTAGGATAATGCAGACACAATTTGGATTTGCATTTTCAGGTCTTGGGCTGGTCATACTTCTCCTGATAGTGATCACCTATGCAGGAATGCGCATCAAAAGGCAAAATCCTTCTCTCTTTAGAAGATACATTGCTCTTGTGGTACTCGTTGGAGTCATTGTCCCAATGACCTTCATAGTGGCAATGAATCTCCCACCACCGAAGGAAATCGAACTCGATGTCGCTTTGGACTTCAAATCAAACTCAACAGCTGATGAGGTCACCCTCCAGTATCATTGGGAAGCTCCAGGAATTCAAAATGACGTGTATGGCATACTTATTGATTGGAGAAACGGATATGGAGATTATCTAAGTCATGGAACAGGCGCACTTTACGACTTATTAGAGGATAGGGGCGCACGTTCTTTCTATATACAATGGGCTGAATTCGAACCATTTGCAAATGAAACGTGGACTCTTTTACTTGATTTCTATGTCGGATCAGTCTTTGATGGTCAGGTAATATGGCAGGGAGATAATGAATCGATGCACGTTAAGGACTATCGAAATACAGATGTTCACTATTCAACCAGACTTATTGAGGGCCTGGAATCTCTTGGCATTGAAGGTCTGGAAGTCTACATGGATATTTCACTCAAGGTGTCTGCACAAGCCCTAAGAAGTTGTTTTCAAGTAAACTCAATTGATATTCAAGTATCATCAGACCTGCAAGCGGCAGTCAATGATATCGAATTCTGTGTCATCTCCTGATGATCATGCAGAGATTCGTGTTTCGCCCAAGAGAAGAGTAAAACCTGTAAAGCATGGTAACCCCGGAATCGGTGCTTCAAAATCATCTGCTTATGTACCGCTGAAATAAAGACAGAGGTTCTTACTGAGATAAGGGCTAATCGAGTCCTTTTCTCTTCAGTTTTTGATATAAAAGTGAGAAGAAACTAGCTTCGTGTGCTTTGTATAAATGGGCGTTTCTTGGTCTGTTGTTTCTCCCATCGTCTACGTTCCGCTCTCAGTTGGAATAGGTCAACATCCTTGTAGATAAGACCCTCTTCTTTAGCTGGAATTTCATACTCTGTTCTTTCTTTTTCAGGTGTGTAGATAGAGGAATTGCCATATTCGGCCACGTTGGCAAAAAAGCAGTATGCATAGATGGAACGACGTGCATCAAAATGTGCTGCTTTGAAGTCCGCTGTGACTGGAGTGAATGCAGGATTCAGAATGATATCGATGGGATTCTCGCTATTCTTTAATTCAACACGAAGATCGAGGTCAAGAAAATCTCTACATATGACAATAGCAATCCTTCCGTATTCAGTGTCCGACACGACAATCTGATGAGGACGGGAACCAACCTCAATTCCTTCTTCAATCATGTTTCCTTCGAAATGAATGATGGCTGGAGTGTGTTTCTCCTGTTTCCATAGGATTCCTTCTGGACTGAAGACGGTACTGGTGTTCTTCAAGTTCTTGGTGTCATGGTACGAACCAGGAATGATGTACATCTTGTATTTTGAAGCAAGGTCACTCAATGTCTTGTGGAGTGACTTATGTCCCAGATCAATACTCAGTTCAGGAAACAGAAGGATGTTGACATTGTTACTCGCTGCTTCATCAATAAGTTCGACTAGGCGTTTTCTGACTAGTTCTACTTTCTCATCTTTGAGTTGGAATATCCCCGGAGCATCTTCTAGGAAATACTCCTCTAGGAAATTGTTGCTTTCACTCAAACCGATTTGGGCGATTCCTACACAACATGATTCAACCGGTGTTCTACCCTTCAGAAGGTCTTTGAAGACCAGATTGAACTTGCCTGCTGATTCGAATCTCTTCTCCAAGATTGATGTCACTGCCTCGGTGATGTACTCTTTCAACTGTAGAAGCTCGATTTGCTCCTGAATTGATGAATTCTTTACGAAGAGCGTTTTCCACTCCTTCAACTGCTCTGAAACAAGTTGTTGTTCTGCTTTAACTTGATGAAACAAGAGGGTAAGACCCTTCTCCTCAGTTATGGCCAGAGCCCTGTCGAGGAGGGCTTTTGCGTGCTCAGTGTCCCCTTCGATGACTGCTAGTTTTGCTTGGAGAATGTACAACCATATGAGTGAGATGATTGAACGCTGCTTGTCAGCTGTTTCAGATATTCTCAACAGAACATCTTTGAGCTCGCTAAGTACCGCCTCTTCACCATAGAGCTTCAATTCATCTAGTAATAATACACTAAGATTGACTTGGATGAAAAGCTCCAATTCATAGTCAAACTTCTCATTGAGAACCTTTTCATACAGCTCTAAGGCTTTTGCTTTGTCCTTCGCTCGTGGTTTGTGTTGGAGTATCAACGCCTCAGTTGTCTTAACAAATACATCCAGCCAAGGGTATTGTTCAGCAGTTCTTCGGATATCGTCAACGTGTTCTTGGAGATTGTTCACCTCACCCTTCACTATCTTCGCATACACAGAATAGAGGTTGGCGACCGTTATCTCGTAATCGATGACTGTATTTCGGAGCTTGCACCTCTTTCTATGGATTTGCAGCCCCTTTTGGAAGGCTTCTATTGCTTCATTGAGTCTGTTTTGATACATGTATATGATGCCGGAGTCCCTATAGGCAAGGCAACAGCTATGGGGCAGGGGTTCCTCAGTACCCAAGGATTCTTTGTAGCTCTGTATGATCTCATAACAATAAGCCAAGGCCTTGTCGAAGTCTCCTGTGCCTCGATACACAGAGCCAATGAGGATCTGAATCATAGCGAGTCCCTCTTGATGGCCAATCTTTCTGAAGACCTGTTCTCCAATCTCTGCATGATATGCTGCTTTGGCTAAATCTGCCTTGTAGAAGTAAATCATCCCTATGTTGAAGTTGGACCAACCCAGATACCTTACCTCACCGATGGCTTCACTGATTTTCAACTGTTGGAGTGAGTATTCTAAGGCCTCGTCTAGGAGTCCCTGGGCACGATATATCCAACTGATATTGATGACCTGTTGGAGCTGGTCATAATTGTCACCCACCTCGTCGAAGAGCTCAGCACTTCGAGAATAGCTCTCTATAGCCTCATCCTGCTCTCCGCTTACAACATGGAACATTCCCTTGGTAGAGAGTAGGTGTCCTTCCCACCTCTTGACACTTGCACGCTCCTTCTTGTTCATTCGATCTAAGAGCTGATCACAGGGTGCCATCTCACCAAAGATGTTTAGGTAGTCCCTCATTCTAAGTAGAATTTGGATTTTGCCAATTCTGGCTATAAACTCGTGGGAGAGTTTAATATCATCCTCGGATAGGATTTGATCAACGACAGCTAATGCCTCTGTGTAGTTATTCTGTTTAGATAGAATGATTCCTTTGTAGGTCTGTCCCTCAATTCTATCTCCATCTGGAAGCTGTGGGATTTCCTCCAAAGCCTGATCGAACTCTCTCTGCAATATCAGTTGTCGAATGTAATCTAACGTCATTCCTATCCCTCCTCACTGGCAATATCTGGGAAATGACTCTCTTTTTTTGAGTTCAACTGAGTGTAGTCAATGGGTATCTTATAGCCTTTCACATCCTCATTCTCAGTCGCCAACAAACCTGTAAAACATGGAAAACCAGGAATCGGTGCTACAAAGTCCATTGCTTGCATGCCGCCAAAGTAGTTGGTCCAGGGGCTCAAGGACCTTTTTCGTTCCATACTCCATTTCAGCTTAGACTTATCTCGATTCAAGGATTAGTAATAAGTGTGGATATGGATGAAAGGGAATCCTAAGCCCCGAGATCGGCTCACGAGAGGGATTGTGTTTGTTCTTTATGTCACACTCTATCTGACCACCATAACATGTGTGTCGATGATTCAGATCAACGTGAACACAACTGCAGCTTTCACTCTCTATATTGAGTATGAAGAACATACAGTAACAGGGACCGGTTACTCTTTCGATCATAGCTATAACACAATTATAGTCAATCTCCCAATCGTTGTGCACGACTACGAATCTACACTGAGTAGCTACCTGGTTGGGAACTATCCTCTTTGGATCGACGTGTCCGATTGGAACTCAGGAGATGATGTGAATATAGCTGGTAATCTCTATGTGGTTTCTTCGGAGGGGGCAGAATGGAAAGCTCATCGCAGTCTTGGAGATGAATACTCAAGTGAGATCTTGTTCTACAACAAATTATCCGGGATATTCATGGAGAGTCATACTGACCAGATGACACTGGGATCGAGTGGTTTCGGTGGATCAGACGTAGATATCGAGATCCAGCAAAGCAACATCAATGAATTTCTTGCACGGTATACTGGTTCCAATGTTGTATCATACATTCTTCTAATTAGTGGAATATTCACTGAGATATTGATCATACATGGTTTGTGGGAACGGAGAAAGAAGTCTTCATCTCCAAAGCAGGCATCAGGCTAGGAGAGAAACATCTACTCTTTATCTCTAGAACAGGGCCATGAACCACATATGCAACCGTGCAATTATTGGTAGGAACAGCGTTGCTGTGAGAGAAATGACAACAAGCAGTGTGTTGATGGATGGTCCTGCCGTGTCCTTGAACGGGTCACCAACCATGTCCCCTGTGACAGATATGTCATGGACTCGATGCCAATCATTAGTTCCTTTCTCATATTTAATGTATTCCGGAGACTCGATGATCTTCTTGGTGTTGTCCCAAGCACCACCAGCATTGTCCATTAGTAGAGCCAGTATCAGACCAGACATAACAGAACCACCAAGATAGCCAGCCAGAGCTTCAAGACCAAGGATCACTCCTGAGATGATGGTCAGTATAATAGCAATTAGAGTCCCAGGCATCAGTTCTCTAATAGCCCCTGAGGTTGCGATGGCAATGCATTTGTCATAGTCGGGCTTTGATGTTCCTTCGAGGATACCAGGGTCCTCTTTGAATTGCCGACGGATTTCTTCTATCATTCGTTCAGAGTTGCGCTCAACACCGAGGATAAGGATTGCAGAGAATGTCACAGGTACAAGTGTTCCGATTAGAGCTCCAGCTAAAACAGCAGGATGAGAAATATCCACCATACGAAGGCCATCAATTCCAGGAATTTTGAGTGTAGCAGTCGACTCGATGAAGGCAGCGAAGAGTGCTAAAACTGAGATAGCAGAGGCTCCAATTGCAAACCCCTTGGTGATTGCCTTTGTCGTGTTCCCACTGGCATCCAGTTTGTCGCAGGCTACAATTGCCTCCTTGGGTGCTTGCGCCTGTTCGATGACTCCCCTTGCATTGTCAACGATTGGACCATAAGCATCAGAACTCATTATCATACCATTAGTGGAGAGAAGACCAACAGCGGCAATTGCTACACAATAAATGCCACCTTCCCATCCCTCCTCCCCGAATCCAAGAAAGGTACCAAGTATGTATGAAACCACCATGGCTATTGCAATTCCAATTACAGAAGGCACCACACTGAGTAGTCCATGTGAATAACCAGACAGAATCAGATTTGCAGCACTTTTGTCTGCGGATTCGACCATCTTGGGCACGGGCTTGAATCCGGACAGCCCTCGATCACTGGTGAACACGTCACTTGTGAATCCAATGAACACTCCAGCCAACAGGCCAACTATAGCGACAATTGCAATGATAATGTTTAGATTGAGAATTAGAATAATTATGATTGTGAATATGGCAAACAAGATCGTAGTGGCATAGGTCCCTCGATTTAGAATAGGGCCAGGATCCTGGTCTTGTTTTGGCCGGACAAGAAATACACCCAGCACAGAGGCTATTGTACCAAGTGCTGCGATTATTAGAGGGAGAAGTCCATAAAATGGAACTGAAGATTCAATGAATATATCAATTCCAGCACCAAGAATTGCAGCTGCAAGAATCGCTGCGACATTACTGTCATAAATGTCTGCTCCAGTCCCAGCCACATCTCCAACATTGTCTCCGACAGCGTCTGCGATTGCTGCTGGATTTCGCGGGTCATCCTCAGGAATATGATGTTCAATCTTCCCAACAAGGTCTGCTGAAAGGTCAGCGGTCTTTGTGTAGATTCCTCCGCCAGCTTTGGCAAAAAGAGCGACGGTACTGGCACCAAATGAAAAGCCTGTGATAATCTCCCAGAGCTCTGCGTAACGCGAAACACCATCAAAGAGTGAATCTGGAAGGACAAAGTTCCAAATCGCATATAGAGATGAAAGACCCACAAGTGCGATTCCTGCAATAGTAAGACCCATGACTGACCCAGCACGAAATGCAATCTTGAATGCAGGGTTTAGGCCTCCAGTTGCAGCTGCAGCTGCAGTCCGACGATTCGCTTTGGTTGCCACCACTATTCCGATGTATCCAGCGGCCATACTGGCAAAAGATCCCAAAATGTATGAAATCGAGATCGGAACACCGAAAACTGGGAAGGCGAGTGCGATTAGAATAGCAAGGATAATTGTGAAAATAGTAAGGATACGATATTGAACATTGATGAAAGAGTACGCACCTTTCTCTACTAGGCCGCTCACTTCCCTCATTCTGCCGCTGCCTTCATCAGCCCTCATCACATCCCAATATATGTAAACGGCAATTAAGATGGCAAGAGAGCCAGCTAAGAACCCAGCTGATAGAAATAGAACTGTCGACATTGCCGCTTCAACTCTGCGAGTTTAAAACCACATTATAGAGGTTACTGTTTTCACTTTTAGAAAAAGTGGAGCTTCAGATCAGTACTCGAGAGTAGACACAGAATGAAAAGGTGGCAAACACGCGGGAAATCGTGGTAGGAGGGGGGAGTTTTCGTATGAGGGCATTGTTACGAAAAACAAGCCCGTGTGTTTGCCTTTGCTAGAGCGTTCCTAATGTACTCCCAGACGGCTAGAGTCATACCCGGAAAAAAAAGCTCCTCAGTGTTGGGTGGTGTTGGTTTTGCGCTCTCCCTACACATTTTCCTACGATACCGTAAGCATGGAAAGAGATAACGATGCATCTCGGTGGGTCCGAGCTACTACGGAAACTCACATCTTCTCCGATTTTGGTTTATTCAACACGTAACTGACTGTAAAGAGAATCACAAGGAATATTTGAATCACAAGGAACAATACAGCAGTCATCCGAGGTAGAAATCCTGCCGCAGTGCTGAGAATGTCGCTAATCATCAGTCCCACGACAACAGGAAATGCTGTGATCAAGAGAATGCCCTTTCTTTCAACTGGTTTCATGTATCCCCAAATCAGAAGGACGGCCCAACCGATCATCATCACCCCACTCATGTAGGACGCATAGAGATATTCTGGCCCTGGAGAGAAGGCTCCAAGTCCTGCTGTCAGGGCAAGAATATCTGGAAATAGCATTTGAATACCAACAAGTGCATCCAAAATGGCACCAATCATGTAACTTAGCTTCAGAAGAGGAATAGGATTTTTCATTCCATATACCTATTTCACATCAAACACGGTTGTATTTATCGTTTGGCTGCTATGACAATAGACTTAACTATGTTTAATTTTTCATTTTGATTATAATGCAGTACTATGAAAACATTGGTCAGCTCATTGGGAAGACTCCACTAATCAAAATCAACAAACTAAACCCATACCCAGAGAACATGATTCTAGCAAAGCTAGAGTGGTTTAATCCAGGTGGCAGTGTCAAGGACAGAGTTGCCAAATCAATGATTGAAGATGCAGAAGCAAGAGGCATTCTCACTCCCGACAAAATCATAATCGAACCGACCAGTGGAAACACAGGCATTGGTCTTGCGATGCTCAGTGCCATGAAAGGGTATCGTTGTGAACTTGTGATGCCTGAGTCTATGTCAATTGAACGTCGTAAGATAATGATGGCGTACGGTGCACATGTCACACTAACCCCTGCTGAAACGGGTACAGATGGTGCCCAAGACTATGTGAGAAGAAAGTTGGCAGAAGAACCTGAGAAATACTTCTCACCCAATCAATATGATAACAATGCTAACTGGCTTGCACACTGCAGGAACACCTCACAAGAAATTCTCGAGGCCACCGATTCAAAGGTCACTCACTTCGTGGCTGGTCTTGGAACCTCTGGAACACTTATGGGAATGGCACGTGGACTTAAAGAAACTCTACCTAGTATCAAGATTGTTTCAGTCGAACCGGATTCTGATTCATTCCTTCAGGGACTTAGAAACTTGGACACTCAGTATGTTCCCGGCATCTTTAATGAGTCACTCCTAGATCAAAGACTTAGAGTCAGTGAGAGAGAAGCCCGATTAACTGCAAGAGCGCTGAGTCTAGAAGAAGGTATCTTTGTTGGACCTAGTTCCGGTGCAGCGATGTGGGGAGCCATTACACTAGCTAAGGAACTTCATGACCAATATCCAAAAAAAGCAGTCATTGTTGTCCTTCTTCCAGATTCAGGGCAGAAATACATTAGTGATGAATTGTTCATCTCAACAACATCTGAAGTCATTGAGTCTGGGCATGTTACAAGCTAGAGTCAGTCCCACTTGATTCCACTAAAATGACTTTTGAGACCAATTGGAACCTTTGATTGTGCCTTTAGTTTTGATGTAGCAGTCAGAGCTACATCTTGGTCTATACCAAACTTGACAAGGTTTGGGCAGAGAAAGAGTGGTGATATGTCAACGGTGTTTAACTGATTTTTCTCAAGTGTCAGATTCCTGAGTTTCTTGCACTTGCTCAGGATTAAGAGGTCAATACTCTCGAGCTTGTTTTCATATAGATGAAGTGCCTTCAAGCCTTTACAATGAGCTAGTGGGGTGAGGTCGATGGTCTTGATTCTGTTAAATGACATATCAAGATGCATCAGACTTGTGCAACCCTCTAATGGTGTAAGGTCAATCTGTTCAATCTCATTCCCTCCTAGTGATAGCTCAAGAAGATTATCACATTCACTCAGAGGCGACAGGTCGATACTCTGAATTTCATTCCCTGAGAGTGTCAATGCTTCGATGTTAGAGAATTGCTTGAGAACGGAAAGATCAGTTGTACCGATTCTTCTATCACTGAGATCAATGGTTGTGGTGTTTGGAGGGAAACGTTCGACGACCTTTCCACCCTTCTTGGTTTCACTCCAGATAGTTATCTCTTCCATTTCTAATTCGTCCGGAGCTATCACATACATTCCTCACTTATAATCTGGTATGGATGGGATATACTAAAGCACATCCAATTCTAGAAGGAATCAGCTGGAGTTATTTGGATGGAGTCATTGATTTTTGTGCGGCTCATGGAGTTGGTCAAGTGAGTCTGAAAGGTCCACTACGTGACAAGAAGGGTTACATCAAGACTATCTTGGAACCACTTGATGTGAGATTACAGAGTATGATAAACAGGACCGTCGGGGATGCAATTGCTTACTATGAGATGATATGGGACACTCCGACTGCTGAACCACACACGGGTGAGATTGAGATCGCGTTGATGTCGCGGTTTGAGGAATTGCTGTTCAGAATAGTGACTGAGAGCTTGACTAGTCAACGGGTTGTCCGCAGACTCACCAGCCGTACCACAAGGATATTTTTCAGACACTCTGCGAATTTGGAGGTCGCTATAGACACTTCTGCAGTTTGACGATCAATCCAGTTTTCTTATAGCTAGAAAGTCCTCTATGAATAGCAGCCCAAATATCAGGTCGACTGTCGCAAAAGCTATAACCCAAATTGATGCCTGGCCGAAGACAAACCACAGGGCTGGAATAAGGAAGACCCAGGACTTTTCAAAAATGGCCATCTGGATGAGACCATGGTTCTCCTTCACACCTTTGCTTACAAAGAAGAACCCCAACCCAAAAGCAAAGATTAGTCCCATAAAGGAATCAAACCAGAGCATTGTGTTAGGTACTACAAGACCTACTGCCAGAAAATAGTTCATGTTAATTCTAGGGAGAATCAAAAAGGCTATCGCAAGGACCCAGTTCCACAACGCGGCTACAAGAAACATGATCCGATGATATCGTTCTCGGTCCAAAGTGGTTTCACCGACCGCTTTTCGACTAATCTGAGATATAACTCCAGTGTCTTGCTGCTTCGTCTGGGCTCAAGAGGATATGATTGTGAAAAGTGTTCAAGGAGGGGTCATCAGACCCCTCCAAATCTGTATTTCAGCTGGTCTTGCGGATTTTCACGAAAATGATTACAAGCACGACGGCCCCAATTGCTACACCGACAACTGCACCAACAAGGAGTGGGTCAAGTGTGATTCCAGGAGTTCCAAGTGATATCACGAACTCTGTAAACCCGGTATAGTTGTTTCCAACAAGTATTCTGAAACCGGAGTTGGTCAAATCCTCTGGGAGTGTAATCTCCACGGGATTCGTGAGGGTTTGGGCACCGCCCACAGCAATGATTGTGTCAAGAACATTCTTAGCTATGTCAAGGATGAATATGCCCTCCTTGCTACCTAATCGGGGACTAAGACATTCAGTTTGAGCAGAGAATGAGATTGCATCTCCAGCCTCTATTCCTCCTGAGATAGCGGAAACAGATACATCAAGTCTAGGAGTCATCTCAAGAAGGTATTCGAAGGCTAGTCGCAATTCGTTCCAGAGCCTGTTAATGCTATCTTCAACTGGATTGAAGTATCCATAGATTTCCTTCCATTCACGGATGATGTGAGTATTGTTATTCTCGATGATCACATGAGCTTCTTCTAGGTCTGAAGACCCATTATGATACAATTCAAATGTGATGGGCACTGTGGTGCCTCTTTCAAAGTACATCCATTCCTTCCAACCACCACTTAGGCCAGTTTTAGGAGATGCTTCCAATGGTAAGTAGTCTAGATACTCGTTAAATCCATCTGGCAATATATCAGCAAAATCCAGCGACATATGGTAGTAGAGTTCATTTTCCGGCCAGTTTTCAAAAGTATTGGTGGGAAAGTATGTTGCATTAATTCCTGAGTGAAGCGAGTATGCCATGGCAAATCTGTGTTTAAGGGCGAAATCACGGAATGCTCGAGTTTCAGGTTCCGAAAATGATTCATTTCCACAGTACACCTGCGTTTCAGGAATAAGCAGGTCACCACCACCAACGCTCCAGAATGTTGCATAGTTACGATTGAGGTCGACGAGTCCGACTTCATCCTCGTTAACTAAACCGTCCTCATCATTGTCAATTCCCTCCCAATATTCCCAATCATAATTCAGATAATGTGGTTCATCACTTGGATTATCTTTTTCGTACACATAGAAATTAGAGATCCGTCCATCACCATCTACATCTTCAACATCATCCTCAGAGATTCGACCATCTCCATCATTATCATATGGATGAAGGTTTTTCCGTAACCAGTGATTCCCTTGGTTCACCACAACATCCAGAGCGTCCGGATTGAGAGTTGGGATAACGAAAATCTCCTGTGTGTCCACATATTCGGTGATTGTATCGTTCACACCATAGTTGTTGAGTAGGTGGAGTATAAATCTCAAGGCCATCTCAACGGTAATCTGTTCCCTTCCATGATGTTGAGCAACGACCAGAGTCTTGGCCTTCTGTACCGTGTTCATCTCGTTTGTGATACGAAGACATGTCAGATTGTGTCCAAGGTAGCTCTGGCCAATAACCTCTAGGTCAACAAGCTCAGGCACTAGACTATGTACATTCTCGATCTCCTCGTCAACCTCATTGGAGTCATGGAACTGCTCATCATAGAGCAGAGTGATTGGATTCCAGGTTCGAGTCACAGACGGTGTGATTGTCTTCTCAATGACTGGTACTAATCCTTCCGGCTGTAAAGCCATCACATGCACCGGTGCAATTGTTAATGTTAGAAGTAAGGTAAGAGGTAGTATCTTAGCTTTATTGTGTGTGATCTCAGTTCACCTCATGTTTTACACTAGCTCTGAAACTCCTAGACAGGGTCCCAAGCAGTTTTGCATTCTGGGACCTATTAGCGGACTGTCACAGTATCGCGAGTCCCTATAATAGCCGTTTAGTTTCACGTAATGTCTTGCGGGTTTTCATGAGAACAATCCACCTAGGTCCATGAAACAATGTAAATAAGGTAGAGAGAACGATGATTCATTCGGCGACGACTCATGAAGAAAGCAATCATCGTCTATGAAAGCGTCTATGGAAACACAAAGAGGATTGCAGAGGCAATCTGTGAGGGGATCAACAGGGTGGAGGGTGTTGATTGTATTGTCAAAAAGACAGGGGAGATTCATACAGACGACCTATGTGAGTATGACGCTATACTACTTGGGTGTCCAAACCATAACCAAGGGCCCGCGCTGAATCTAGTCAAGTTCATAGAACGAGCATCAATTGTCCACCTGGAAGATAAGATGGGTGCTGCTTTTGATACATATACAGGTGGAAACAAGGATATTGCTGTGACCAAACTAAAAGCCAAGATTCGTGACAAGCTTCCGGGAATCGAGTTAATCGATAGTCTTTCAGCCAAGGTCACTGGACGCAAGGGACCTCTCGCAGATAATGAGGAATCGAGAGCACTAGACTTTGGCAATCAGTTTGCTAAAAGGATAGCGGAGTAGTTTCAATCGCGAGATATGACAATAATTCATAAGCATCAGAGTCTAAAGGATTCTGAATTTACATAGTTGGGAGATAGACAGAATGCAGTTGAAGAAAGTACTATTTGCTATAATAATTGGTCTAATCTTGTTCATCACTGACATGTTATATGGATGGATATCAGTTGCACTTGGTGGAATTTGGACACTGTTCATCCTAGTCTTAATAGTTGGAATCCTAGCGGGTGACATCTCAGGAGGATTCATTGCAGGGTTGCTAACTGAAATAATAGGTGTCGGACTACTAGCTATGAGTCCAGCGATCTTTTTCCCGGAAGTCACTATCACAGCAACGGACATCTTTGGTCGGATGTGGCTCGTCATGTCACTGTCAATCTCGTATCGTATGAGATTTCCAGATGCCCCAATTCCATGGATTGAAGGTATAGCCATCATAGTATTATTGGTCGTGCTTGCCCCCCTCGTATACGCTATGTCCCTGTTCTTTGCTCTCTTTGGTGGCCTTATTGGGAGGTTCATCCATCCGAGGGTGTTCAAACCGAAGGAAGCTCCAGCACCTGTACCTTCTCAAGAGCCCCGACCATCAGTCCCGCCCCCATCGCAGGAAGAGCCTATGGAAGACACATCACTTCCTGAAGAAGAGTCAGCCTTTGAGGAAGAGCCTGAAGAGGGGTCTTATACCTCTGATTTGGAATCTTCGGAGCAAGAATAACAACAGTTATAACATAATAATTGATAATATTTAATATGCTAAGGGCTGTTTGTAGCCTTGCGCCACCAGGTTTCAGTACATGAGTAGATGTCAGCTGAATGATCTGGAAAACCTTCGAAGAGATAGAACGATGAAGACTGAGGCGATTTCGGTGTCTGAAACAGAAGTAAAGACAGCATGCGGCAAGTGCAGTTGTATAATCATGTACACTTCCGAGTTTTGTGTATTCTGTGACGCCGCAGAGGAGATACTAATCGACGCTCTGACCAACTTTGGAGTTTCAAGAACCGCTATTCGCGCTGTCGATGTCGAAAGAGCAGCAGAGTGCGGTTGCAGAACTGACGATGTCACGATGCTGCCGACTATCAAGGTGTGTGACAAACACATAACTGGACTGCCCGAGGAACAATCTATGCAGGACGCAGTCATGCAAGCCATCATGAAAGATTGTTTCTGCGAGTAGCACTAGAAATCAAGTCTGATTGTTTCCCAGAGCACTCTACCTTGCTCAACAGCTTCCTTGATTTTTCGCTCAGTGCGGTTCAGAGAGGCTTCACCGGTCTTGATATCAGCAAGAACCACGGTTATTGGTTCGTTGGAGTTACCATCCTTTACTGCAGAGTAGCCATCAAAAATGAGATAGTCAATTGGGGCACCAATGAAACGAGCATCTGAAGGATCATACTTGAAGACATCACGATACAATGGGACCATATGTTCAGCAATCTTACCCTTCAGAACATAACGACTTCTGTCAGCGGCATCCTTTCGGATTGAAGACTCCTGCTCAGCCCAGGTCAGGCGAAACTCCTTCTCCACCATTGCTATCTTGTGACGGAGCTGCATCTTCATAATCAGGTAAACCGTTGCTGCGATGACCAAACCGATTGAGAGTCCGATTAGAATATCTGTGGGGGCCATACAATGACAAGGAACTCACCCCATATATTCTCAGGTAATCTGAGGGTATTCGCTGGAGATTACATGAAGTTGTAGATTCTTCAAACCTGACCCTTAAGTGTGAGTTACGTAAGAATAGAACTGGTGAGTCTGCATGTCTGAAGAAACCTTGAATCTATTGAAGACCTTGTCTGCGACTCCAGGTCCGGTTGGGAGAGAAGCATTGATCCAAGACATTGTCAAAGAACACTTCAAGAGTCACTGTGGGAAGTTCACACAAGACAGACTTGGTAATGTTGTGGGTACCTTGGAGGGAGGAGTCGACAAACATTATGCATTAGTTGCTCATGCGGATGAGGTTGGATTCCTCATAAGTAGCATCGATGAGAGTGGGTTCTTGCAGGTTAAGTGGAACACACAAGGACACATGCCAGACCTCCGACTCTTACCAGGTCAATGGGTCTTGATTATGACAGAGACTGGCTTGATCCCTGGAGTCTTTTGTGTAAAGACGGCACATCTGGCTGGAGCCGAAGGGAAGAGTAGAATCCCAACATACGAGGAGGTCTTTTTGGATATTGGGGCAAAGAGTGTTGAAGATGTCCAAGAACTAGGGATCAACATCGGAGACCCCGTTGTCTATGCCGCACCTGTTGAGAAGTTATTGAATCATCATGTTTCGGGAAAATCAATGGATGACAGGGTTGGACTAGTTGTATTGTTGAAGGTCTTGGAACAGCTCGCAAAGGTTTCAAAGAGCAAACGACCTACAATCACCTTTGTTTCAACGGTAATGGAGGAAATGGGTGCAAAAGGAGCTGCCGTTGTCGCAAAAGACCTTGACCTAGATGCGGTTGTTGTGCTGGACATTGGTCTTGCAGATGATTATCCCGGGACAAAGAATGACACAGGTATCGCCTTAGGAAAAGGTCCAGTCGTTGTGATTAAAGACAATGCGCTGCATTACTCACATGACTTAATCCAGAACATCATCAAGACAGCTGAGAAGGAGAGAATCCCAGTCCAGAGGGCTGTATTCCACTCCTACATGACTGATGGTGTACAGTTTGCCTCCCAAGGTCAGATTGTAGCAGTCCTAGCTATACCATGTAGATATTCACACTCTAGTTTCGAAACTGTGAACCTATTGGATGTCGATATGACAATAGACCTACTTATGAAACTCCTCTTATCTAGTTCCCTGCAGTAGTGTGGGAGAACGGTTCTACTCGAACCCGCATGCTCTCGCGTGAAACTACTATTACCTCTGTACCAGATTTGATCTCTCCTACATCGCATCGAGCTTCCCAAATCTCAGCTCCAACTCGTATCTTGCCAGAAATTTGTGATACATCAGAAATCACTTTACCCTTCATCCCTTGCAACTCATAGAATGGACTAGTCTGATCCACCAGAGAGGGGTATACAAGATAGTACTTCCCCGCAACGAAAATAGCAGCACCTATGATGAGGAGGATTGTTATTGGTAAAAACCAGTCAGGTTTGAAAGCATATACAATCCACATTGCGATTGGTACGAGAATCAGCTCATCCACGGTTATGGCTATGAATTTGGCTCGAGGAGAGAAGTCTACCATTTTGGGCATCCGTCCTTCATTTGAGCTTAATTACGTTTGACAGGAGAAAAAGGTTTGCCACTGGTTCCGTGGGGTTTCAATATTGAATAGATAGTACCATTGAAAAGGGGATTGACATGCCGCGACAAGAGTGACCATTTCTTGAAGACCGAAACAATCCAATTAATGTCAGGAGCTGCATTGTTCTCTGCTTTCACATTTGTCCCAATCCTAGCAAGAGAGAGTCTGGGTATATCGGAGATTCTTGTGACCATTATTGTTGGGGGATTTGCTTCTGCCTCTTTCATCTCGTCTTACATTTTTGGTCGTGCAGGAGATGTCTATGGTCGGAGGATAATCATACGACTAGGACTCTTGCTAAGCACAGTCACATTTGGGTTGTTGTTGTTCTCATCAAGCTTTGAAACCCTGTTTTTCGTTCGTGTGATGAATGGTTTCTGTGTTGGAATGTATCCTGGAGCTCTTGCGGCCTATGCTTATGAGTCTGAGATGAAGATGGGACGGTTTGCTACCTGGGGTGCGGCCGGTTGGGGTGTTGGAACACTCTTTGCGGGTTATGCAGCCAGTTTCAACATCTATTACGCATTTCTTATGGCTACCCTTTTCTTAGCTATTGCCTTCAGTTCAGCCCTTACTTTACCTGACATCCCGAGAGAGATTGTTGGAGTTCCGTGGTTCCCAGTTGAAACCTTCAAGAGAAATGCTTCTATCTACTTGGCGGTTTTCCTTCGCCATAGTAGTGCCTTTGCAATCTGGACACTGTGGCCATTGTTCCTATACGATCTTGGTGGCGATCCATTCTCTATTGGGGTAGTTCAAGCCATTAATGCTGTTGCTCAGATCGTGTTTATGGTGGCCATTACTGATCGGTTAGATAGCAAAACGCTAGTTTCGTTGGGATTAGTATCATCAACAATCACATTCGCCTGGTTCCCCTTGGCACGAAATATCGTAGAGATACTACCTTCGCAGGTGTTGCTAGGATTCTCCTGGGCAACACTCTATGTGGGCGCTTTGAAGTTTGTTACGGAGAACAACATAGAGCGCTCTACTGCTTCAGGTCTTCTTTCATCGACGTTGTCGCTCTCAGGAGCTGTAGGACCCATAATTGCTGCAATAATCTACACGATTTGGCCAGGGTATGCCCCAATTATGATATTTGCTTCAATCATGTCAATCGTTGCTTATGGTCTGTTCTGGTTGAATGGCCGATATAGGAGAAGCGATTCTATTGAGGAATCTGTCACTGAGCGCGCCTAGCACGACGCTTCTTCACATCTTCGAGCTTCTGCCCGAAGTCTACTTCGGTGAGCCTCTCAGTAATGATTGGCGAGATTATTAAGAAAACCATGGCAAAGACACCAATCACAGTCAGGTCGATAACAAGAGATGTGTAGGTTCCCTCAACAAACATTCTGATCAATGATCGGTATACATTGGATACAGGAAGATACTCGTTCATTGTTTCAAATGTTGCGCCAACCAGACTCAATGGGGCAATTCCACCTCCAACTATCCAGTAGAATATTGCTCCAAGAGCAGCCACAGGTACTACAAAGACTGAGTTTCTGAAGATGGCACCAGCAATGATACCAATACCTGAACTGAAGAGAGCAAGTAGAAAGGTCAGTGAAAAGAACGTTAGAATATCTCCATTTGGCCAGACACCGAACAGGATGTAACTGAGGAGGAACAGGACTGGGACTGCCGAGAAGCTAATAACAACACCACTGAACATCTTTCCGACATAAATGGCATGAGGCGGTTGATTAGATAAGACGAGTTCATCCATCGTTTCTTGTTCAAACTCTTGTGTCATTGCAGATCCTGCTGCGAAAATAGCTCCAAACATGACAGAGTAGACAGAGATTGTCCACGCCATGTACGCCAATCTTGGTGGTGTGAATGGTCTAAGGTCAACCGTTTCGAAATCGACAAGTGAGTCATTCAGGAAGTATGTCTGATAGAAGATATCCAGCTTCCGAATAACAGGCATTCTTAGGTTCTTTGTGAGATCCTCATGTATGTTTGCTACTTGGACATGAATAGACACTGATTCGTTGTTGGTTATGGCATCCTCGAACCCATCAGGTATCGTGATTACAAGAAGGATTTCTCCATTCTGGAAGAGCCTATCTGCGGTGTCTGCATCCATCATGAGGGGGTCTAACCTTGGTGGGATGGGGTCATTCTCACCTAGTATTTCAAGAAGTCCATTTGTATAAACCCCTGGATTCTGTTCATTCATGACGACAGCGGTTTCAACACCAGACCCGAAATAGACACCGCCCATGAGCATGCTAAATCCAACGAAGAACATGAGCGGCAGGAGTATAACCAGTACGAGTTTCTGTGGAGTTCTCCTCCAGACTCGGAGTTCTTTGATGAAACTGGCCTTCATTACTCTCGGTGAGAAATTCATGTTCGCTCAACCTCCCTCTTCATCAGATGCATGACCACTGCAGACAGTACAACCCAAGTTCCTAGAAGATACAGAGCACTGGTTGTAAGACCCAGCATCGTGTCAAGGAAGAAGACGCGAGACCAGAGAGCAAGTGAGTGGGTTGTGGGAAGGATCAACATGATTATCCGTATTCCGAAGGGGGACAGTCCAATGGGGGCCATTCCTCCTCCTAGTATGAAACCAGTCACCGTGAGCAGAACTGCCGCTAGCAAAGCCTGTTCCCGATTGCGGATCTTCATTCCAATCAGCTCCCCGATTGGAACCAGAGCAAGAATTGTCAATAAGAGGATTCCAAGTAGGATGAGAAGATTGCCGATTGGAAAAACATTCATACTTACACAGATGACGGGCGCAGATATCAGAAGAGCTGAGAATGACCTTGGAATTGCAGCAATGGTCCTACCAAGAACCAACGCAAGTCTTGGTATAGGCGAATTCAGAGTGTCCTGCAACGCACCTGTTTCAAACTCGGAAGCCGTTAACATCGCCTGACTTGCAAGTGAACAGGCGATGAGTGATAAGAGAATTGCAACTGCAGCCATGTACTCTTGGTTGGATGGTGTTGCTGTAAGGCTGAGAGACTCGTCAATTGCAATGGGAGCAGTTGTTTGATCAAAGTCCGGATACACAGCGCCTTGGTTGAAAAGAAGAACTGCAGCTTCAAATCTGTGAACATAATTCTTGACGACATCGTCATTCACATTGTTGATGAACATCACAGCTGTCGCGTTCTGGCCTGACGTAATGTTATCTCCGAAACCTTCCGGAATCAGGATATATGCAATCAGTTCACCATTCCTGAATAACTCCTCAGCTGTTTCAAGATCATAATGTTCAATGCTGAACCACGTGTGATTCGTTGTCGAAACCATGTTCTCAAGGATATCAGCCATGTCGTTAGCCTCTGGCGAGATGTCCTCGACAACAAGACCACAGGCAAAGGACTCACCACCCCCCACTGAAGTCCACATGATGGTATAGACTAACAGAAAGACAAATGGAATTATCAAACTTGGCCCCAGAAACTTGGGGTCTCGCTTCGCCTGCTTCAGGTCTTTTTTCACTATTGCAGCTATCTCCCGTAGCATTCTAATCCCTCAGGGTAGAGCCAGTTATTGCCAGAAACACATCACCAAGAGAGGGTTCTCTCATTGACGCTTGTTTCACAACAAGACCACTATCAGAGAGCCGACCGATTACTACTGGTAGGTCAGACTGCCCTTCTTGACTTCGAATCCAGGCTGTACGCGGACCCCCATCAAGTGGGTCAGAAACCTTCTCGACATCAAGCTTTACTTTCTCTGTTAACCAATCAGACCCATGGATTGAATCCATTCCCTCAATCAATACCTCAATCAGGTAGTTACCAACATACTCACGCTTTAGGTCACTGGGGGTTCCAGAGGCAACAAGAACCCCATTGTCAACCACAATAACACGATCAGCCAATGCCTCTGCCTCGTCCATGTAGTTGGTACAGAAGATTATTGTACGACCTTCATCCTTCAGCTTGCGGACTTGATTCCAGATAAGGTTCCGGCTCTGAACGTCTACTCCAAGGGACATCTCATCCAGGATGAGAAGTTCTGAATCATGAAGTATCGAACGAACGAGTGCCAACCGACGCTTCATTCCCCCGGAATATGTCTTCACAAGGTCATCTTTGCGATGAGTAAGTCCAGCCAGTTCAAGCATCTTTGCAATACGGTCCTTCACCTCATCTTTGGGGACTCCATACAACTCTGCATGATATTCTAAAGCTTCGTATGCAGTCAGGTCTTGGTAGAGCGCGGTTTCTTGTGGCATGAATCCAATAAGCTTGCGTATTTCATCGAGGTTGTCGGACACCTCATGCCCTGCGACCCTCACACTACCTGAGGTGGGTTTCAGTATCCCAGTGATCAGTTTGACTGTGGTAGACTTTCCAGCCCCATTTGGACCCAAGAGACCAATGATCTCTCCCTTCTCGACTGCGAAAGAGAGCTCGTTCAGGGCCTTATGACCACCCTTGTAGATATGTGTGAGATTAGTAACTTCAACCATGGAGGTCAGTTGAATCACCTACATATCACTAGAACTCCATAACATATTATGCTGGTGTCACGAAAGGAGTAACATAGCATACTTCTTTATGATGTGGTGGGTTCTTGTTGTCATCATGTCGTTAGAGTTCTTGTCTCGTACCAATGTCCTTGAGGTCCTGTTCGAACTGATGTGGGGAGACCGATTTGAGAAAGACCTGAAGACCAAGACATCCTCCGATGCAGAATTCATTGATATTAGAGATAGACTCCTCGAGGAAGAGATAGTCTATCAGTTTCGTGGCGAGAACAATGCCCCATACCTGTCATTGACTGACAAGGGTGTGGCAATAATCAACAGGCTCTACGAGGTTGAACGTATTCTCGAGGGGGAGGGAATCGACGAAGACTGAAGGCAGCCTGTCACTCCTAAAGTGACAAGAGGTTTAAAATTCTGGAACGCATATGTGTAACCTGGGATAAGTATGGCTCAGAACACAATAGTTGGAGACCTCACAAGTCTGGGTCTCACCAAGAATGAGGCTAAGGCATACCACTCTCTTGTTAGACTTGGCAAGTCCTCAGCCAGGGTCATCGCTGAAGACTCCGGTATTCCAAGGAGTAAAGTGTATGAAACACTTGACCTTCTGGAGAAACGTGGTATCATCAAGAAGGTCGCTGGGAGTGATCCAACGCTCTTTGATCCTGCACCAGTGGATGCTGCCTTGGACCACCTAGAGGAGAAGGTCAAGAGGTCTGCGGCAAGTGCCAGGAAGATGTTGAAGGGACTTCAGTCCTTGAGAGGCACTGAAGCAAAGGAGTTCGCCTGGGCTGTACAGGGTATGGAACAGGTTATTGTTGGTCTACGGACAGCAATTGAAAACGCACAAGAGTTCATCTACATCGCATCGGCATCTCCAAGTCTCTTAGGACGTCTCAGAGGTGCCTTCAGTGAGGCGAAAAATAGAGATGTCGAGATAGAGTTGTTTACTACCACTCCAGGCTCACAAGAGGTCCCAGGTCTTGAGCATTACCTGAAAATATCCATCGCAATGCCCAGTACAGAACTACTGAAGGAGAGTTTCAAAGAGGTGTTTCAAGCACCACCCCTTTCTCCCGATGAGTGGGAACCAACTCGAATGCTGATTTTGAATGTTGATGGTCGAGAGAGCATTGGTGTGTTCCTTCCTGGGGATGACACATCCCAGCCTTGGGCACTACACATCCGAAGTCGTCTTGTGGTGATGATCCAATGGCAGGTTGTCAAGACTGTCCTATCAGGTGTGGAAGCAATAATCCAGGGCGAGATGTTATAGGTCAACATATCCTACGACCTTTGAAAATCCATTTCGATTCATATTTTAGTAAAAAGCGGAGTTTGCAGATAGGAGCATAAAGACTGTGAATGAACCTCATCTTGCAGCCCTCAAATGTCCAAGATGTGGAAAGAAACTCATTCTCAACGGAAGTTTTGAACCACTCTCAGACATAAAGGAGGGGGAGATAGTGTGCCAGAAGGGGCATGTCTGGACAATAATTGATGGAATCCCATCTCTTGTATATCCCCCCATAACAGATGAGGATGCTAAGTGGATCAAAGAATATGATGAGATGGCTGGGAACTACGACGAACTAGTCAAGCAGTATGATGATTGGCTAGGCGTTGATATGATGAAGGAGCGAGAGAACTTCCATCATTACATCCCCATTGAGGGTCCTGTGAGAATAATCGATGTAAGCATAGGTACAGGTGCCAACTTTATTGCGTTGCACAGCCAGTTCAAGAATCAAATGGGTAGGTTCAACCTTCATGGAATGGACCTCTCCACAGGAATGCTAAAGGTGGCTAACGCTAAATTCACCAAGAACGATTTGCTTGTCAGTCTCACCCATGGTAGTGTGTTTAACATTCCGTATCAGAAGAATCTCTTTGACATTGTCCTGCACTCTGGAGGAATCAACACATTCTCTGACATCCCAGGGGCGCTGAATGAGATGCTCAGGATAGCCAAACCCAACGGTTTCATCATTGTGGTTGATGAAGGAATGTCTCCTAGGAAGCGGGAAACCGATGAAGGTAAGGCCATCATGAAAGCTAACTTACTCTTTGCTGCTAAACCCCCCTTGGAACACATCCCAGAGAAGGCAAAAGATGTTGAGGTCTCGTTTGTAATGAACGAAACCTTCTATCAAATTGTCTTCAGGAAATAGATGCAGATTTGGTGTTAACACACCTTGAGGGTAATTCGATTATATTATCGTAAAAAGAGTAGAAGCGCTCAAGTGGCTTCCCACATGAGCACATCTTCAACTGTAATATCAGCTTGCGTAGAAGTGCTCACTGAACTTCTCGCCTTCCTCAGTTCAGAGCAATTGCTATTGTCTTCTGCTAGCATTGCGATCTACCTTCTGTAGGTGTAGGCGTGGGTGAGAGCGTCAGTAGAGAGTTCCTTCCTAAGCCTATACTTCATCCTAAGTGCCATGATACTTTACCTCCGATATGCGAATGCGTACAAGAGAGCGTCAGTTGTGTAAACCTTCGCAAACTTGTTGTCCAACGTTTCACGATTGTTGTCAGTCATTTTATTGCGATACATTGTTTATCACAGGTATATGCACACCAAATTTGTATATAAGGTTTGCTTAACCAACCATTTCGTTTTTTGTTGTTGCTTAGATGTACTATTTATATATAAATGGATGAAAAAATCATAGTATGCAAACTCTTTTGCATGGAATGGTTCGCCACCACCAGCAAATTTAAATAATTAGTTTGTCCAGAATAATATAGATTAGAGGCGATTAAATACGCTTCTGGCGGGTTTTAAAATCTAGAATCCGCAAGAAAATTCAGAACGAACGATTCCCGGGCTATTCCGAGTCGCTTGACGAATCGACGGATTGAAAATGTATTGGTGGGCACAAACGTGGGTGACGACGAAGTTACAATAGAAATTACGGACAGCCTTGAGGGAATTGTCTTAACGAAAGAGGGGAAGGAACCCCAAAAAGAAATTGTTTTTGTGACGAACGAAGAAAAAGCTGATGTTCTTGATGAAACTGTTCGTTACAATATCTTACAGACTCTGCGTAAGGGCATAGAGGACACTCTGACAACGAGAACAGTCGATAAAGAAACTGGTGACACAATAATCCGACAAAAGGTTGTCAAACGAAATGCGTTATCGGTAGTAGAGATCGTGAAGCATTCACCAGAGTGTTGCGTTGAGGGCGAGGAAATCACTAAGAACCAAGTGTATCATCACTTGCCAAAACTGATTGAGTATGGATATGTCATCAAGTATGGGACTGTGACCAAAGGCAAACGTAGTACAGACTACTACCGTCGAACAGCCAAGGGCTTTATGCTTACCACAGGTGCATGGGGCACAGAGGAAAAGCGTATCCGTGAGAAGTTAGAGGGCTTTACTGACAAGATGTTAGAGACCTTCAATCTGAAGCTCTCTAAGGAAAAACGTGAGGAACTGTTAGAGCTGAGTGTCAAGAGAGCACAAATGCAGTACAAGTGGAGGACTAAGATTGCTGAAATGGTCAATCTAGACATCGCGACCAAGGAAACCCTTTCTATGTATGAGATGCTCTTGGACTACTACTCGGTTGGTTCCAAAGAATACATGGACACCATTTACAGAATCCGGGAGATCCTCTTCCCTGAAAAGTAAGTCAATGGTAAACGTGGAATGCAGTTGTTTTACACATGTCCTCTCAGCTTGATAGCAGTCTTTCTAATATCGATTATTGCCAGCTCAGGAACAGATGATGGTGCTGCAAAAGCAATAGCCCAGCTATGTTCATCGATCAACACTAGTATAAGATGACCTTTGTTATCGTCAGCAGTAGCAACATATGAGTCGTCAGAGGAAGAAACTCGTTTGTAAGTCACTCCCCCAGTAGTTACCTTTGTCCGGTCTTTGTCCGCAGCATCTAGAATATCGCTAATCTCCTCAACTAAATCCCAATTATCAGTTTGCCAGATAACTGCTCCATCTTTGGCAACTGCGAATGCATGAATCTTTGGATTATTCGCAAAGAGAAGGTTCCATTCGTGTCCAATTACTAGTGTCAAGACAAGACCACCACGTCTGCAAAGATGTGTATAAAGGGATAACGTGTTGAAGTTTTCCCCAAATACGATTTCACTCGGAAAGTACTAGATCTTCCCTCGTAGAGTCTTTGCAGCTCGGTCTACGTCTACATAGACACCATCTGGTTGAGCTTGAGCATCAGCCCATGCTACAACCCACCTATCACTTGCTGCGTCGACCTTGGTAAGAATCAGAATTCCGTTGCCCTGCACATTACGCGCGACTAGACTCTCTGGGGTAGACCGCATTGTGGAATACTTTACCTGATTCTGAACAACGCTAGATGCCCGAGACTTCACCGCAGACATCAGGTTTGCGGCATCAGCAGTCAAGTCCCAATTATTACTTTGCCAAAGGACCTGTCCGGATTCAGATATCACACCAAAGGCTTGGACCATATTTCCTGAACTGTTGTATGCTTGCGTATATGCATCCATTACTGGATCGCTCATCGTAATTCACCCCGTACAAGCTACGGCCTATAGAAACTCGGAGTAGCCACTCCAAATAAACAAATCCTTGATGGCCCCAAATTGTAAGTCTTAAACAGACTCATATGGACTGATACGATTTGGGACCCATGGTTAATGCTATTTGGGAAACTGCAAGAGGAACACTACTCCGAGTCATCGTGCGTCCGAACTCAAAGGAAAAGAACTTCATTGCACATATCACTCCCGAAGCTATAATTGTAAACCTCAAGAGTCCAGCGAAGGAAGGAAAGGCAAATTCTGAGTTACTCAAGAAGCTCTCAAAAATGTTGAAAACATCGACATCTGAAATCAGTCTTGTTGCAGGTCATAAATCTAAAGAGAAGACCATGCTAATTGTGGGTATGAGTGCTGAAGAGCTCACAA
Source organism: Promethearchaeota archaeon (assembly GCA_048940045.1). Classification (GTDB taxonomy): domain Archaea; phylum Asgardarchaeota; class Thorarchaeia; order Thorarchaeales; family Thorarchaeaceae; genus SMTZ1-45. Next base: position 14,840 of record JBHLOX010000009.1, on the reverse strand, counting down.
GCAAGCTCATGAGTGTGACATAGGCAGTTAAATAGTGGGTTTAGGTTGATTCTTTCTCTGCAGAATCTCGATATTTAGGATTACCAAGCACTCGGAGACAACATCTGTGATGAGATTAGACCGGACCACATTTCTTGGTGCCACGTATATCGTGGGTCTTGTCTTGGTTGCATTGGCTATGGTCGCAGGTCGTTTCGCACACCTTGATGTCATAATTACACTTTTTGTTGAGCTTGTGCTACTCTACATCTCAGTGTTTAGAGCACCACTCAATCGGAAAGAAATTGGAATAATGGTTCTTCTAGCAGTTATCTACTATCCACTCAGTGTACTACTAGGTATTTTTTCCGACATGGTTGTTGTTGCCTTGGGTGGAGTTGCAATCTATGTTGCTATGACTGTAAGGGTCGAGCTTCCTCCAACAAAGGCTCTACTTGGTGGTTTCTTTTCAGCTGGAATCTTCTTCGCGCTCTACCTTATGGTTCAGAGCATGGCGGTATATGCAGACACTCTGATGGCTCTGGTTATCCATATTGTATTGCTCTATATGGCACTCATTAAGCGTCCACCTGATAAAAAGGAATTAGGCGCAATCAGTGTGCTAATCATTCTTTGTTTCTCACTAAGTGTTCTCTTTGGCTTCTTCTCGTTAGTTGTCATCTGGACACTAGGAAGCTGTGCCTTCTATGGAGTTGTGCGAGCTGAACCAAAATTCCCGCTGACCAAGCGGGCTATGGGAACAGGACTTGTTGTTGGGATAGTTATGACCTTCATGGGTATCTACCTTGCTCTCAAGATTGGTGTCGTGTTCCTTGTGGGTGCAGAGTTGCTAGGAGCTATCTTCCTTAGCATGTACGGGATGTATACACGAGAAGAGAACGCAATTGTGGTGACTATCGCTAACACATCATCAATGGTGGCTCTTGGAGTGCTCCTCACCTACCCAGCCATCGCAATCTTTGACACTGATAACCCTCTTTTCAACCTCAATCATGCGCTCTATGACCCAACTGCGACCTTCTTCTTCATCATGTTCACAACCGGAATCAGCGCCATATTTGGGATTATCATCTTAGCACCATTCAGATCTAGGTTCGAGAAAGACCCTTGGCCTCAAGTCCAACCTCAGGCACAATGCATCAACTCTATTGGAGGTGATGTTGAAGCAAGAAAGACTGTGGGTATTGGACTCACTGCTTCAGGAGCGTGGGTCGGGACATCGAAAGTTGTAGAGAGACTTACTGGTAGGTCATTGAGCACAGTCCCGAATGCTCTGACACCTATAATTCCTGCTGCGACAGCCATTCCTGATTGGATTGGGATAAGCAACTCACCAATGATTGCAGGGATTGGTTTCTTCGTGGGATGGAAACGAGCAATCATCATGGTCATGGGGAGTATATTGTCAATCTTAATCTGGATCTTTATTGAGGGTGCAGATGGATCCATCATATACACCGCGCATCTAAAGAGACCTGAGATTCTGTATGTGGCATTGGGTGTTTTTGTGACAGTGATCCTTGGAGATGTGATGAGTAGTAGGGATGATCGGAACCTAACGCCTGAGGAGGTTCATGAAAAGACTCAGACAAAAGATGATGAGGGGATGATGATTGTTGAAACCCCTCATAAGACTGAGGAACTATCGAGGGTTTTGAGAGTCAAAGAGGAGCTGTTCTCGATTGAAGCCTTCAAGGAAGAGATACGGGAGATTGTCGAGGATCCTCGGGGGTACTTGCGATCACATAGAGGACAGATACCAGTGTGGATTGCCTTTGTGTCTATGGGCTTTTTCATGATTGTAGGTCTGATTGTATTCTGGTTCATCAAACCATTCATGCAGAGTTCCACTGAAGCTCTTGAGATACACTGGATCCTAATAATATTTGGAACACCTTTGGCTCTCGTATCGGCATATTTCACTGCGCGAGCAATCAGTGAAACTGGAATGCTTGCAGGCTACATAACAGACGTCATAGCAATCCCAGCAATACTCCTCATTAGAGTTTCATTCTCAGCTATTACAACGTTCATGGGAATGCTAGGTGCAATACAAGATGCTGCGATAGCACTCCTTGTTCATCTCAAACTCGGAAAACTAACTGGTGTCCGTGGAAGAGATATCGTGAAAGGTGTGTTCATAGGGTCTGTACTTGGAACTACGATTGGATCGTTCATTACTTTTCAGATATTCAGCATCTATGGATTTGGAGGAATTGATTTCCCGAGTCCAGCTGCACAACTCTTCGGATTTCTTGTTCTCAGTCTTGAAGGAATCGGAAACCTGCAACTACCAGGATTGGACAAGTTTCCAGGAATACATCCATTAATCGCCTTTTTGTATCTCCTTCTGTGGGGTATTGGTGGTTTTCTTGCTGGAAGGGAACTCAATAAGAGAGGCATGAGTCCAATTAGCCTAGTTGTGGGAATACTCATTCCACCAGCTACTTCAGTCACGATTCTATTGGGTGGTTTAATCAACTATAGGGTGAAGCAACAACAAGGAGAACCGGTTCACCTAACTGAACATCTACCGCAGCAGGTCGAGGTAGTTGAACCAGGACTTACTAGAACAAGTCGGATTCTAAGTGGTATTGTAGCGGGGGAGGCTGTAGTGACCGTGATATGGGTCATGTTGAACGCATTTATTTTCATCTAGGCGTGCTTGTCAACATGTTCTGCAAGCAGTTGAAGAAATCTTGGAAAGTCATTCCTGTCTAGACTGGCTCCAGCGGCTGCTGGATGTCCACCACCAGAACTACCCTCCAGATCTTTCAGTATTATGTTGAGTGTTTTGTTGAGGTCCATTTTTGTACCTCTCCGGCGTATACTCATGTCCACCTCTTCATCAGAGGACCTTGCGCTAATACCGACCTTGGAGTCCGTCACATAAGCTGAAAACTTTGCACTCTTTCCTCGATAACCATTAATTGGCATATCCAGAATGTAGCCGACTGGACCAAGCTTCCTCGCATTCTGTTGAACATACCTGAACACTTCATGCTCGATTCTGGTCGCTTTCAATGCAAGAGAAACTATGTCATCCATCGAACTTGGTTTGATACCCATTGCCAGCTGATGGACCAAGTCTTTTGACTCTTTTCGGTAATCAATCTCTTGTAGTGCCTGTACAAGCAACCCTGCTTCGAGGTAGAGCGTTCGTTTGTCTACATCATCAAAATGTGTCCTTGCGAATGGTGTATCATCGCAATAATCACCAATTGCACCATAGAGGGCAAGACGAAGTGCATGCTCCGGGAGTGGCCCTTCAAATTTCCTATAGACCAATTCAGCTGCACAAGGACCAGTTTCATGAAACAAATCCACTCGTTTCTCTAGTTCCCTATACTCCTTTGGTGTCATGGGATGGTGATCTATCCAATGTATCTCTGTTGATTCAGGGAATCTGTCAAGAGCCCTGAGAACCTCATCGAATTTCTTGGAGTTGATAGCAATATCACTTACATGGACAATGTCAGGTTTGTCTTTTGCGACGCGGTAAAGGTCCTGGTGAACCTGTGAGGGCCTAGTGAAGTAAAACTCCGAGCCTGGGAAGACCAATAATGCGATTGCTCCAGAGGTTATCCCATCAAGGTCGCCATGGGTCAGAACAATACTATTTGACATTGAGATCTTCCACCAAGGGCTCTATCATCTAAATGCGTCCTCAAGAGCCTTGTCCCATTCATCCACTTCTACCTCATCATCCTTTCGCTTCTTCCTTGCCTTGGCGCGAGCTCTACGGGCTTTCTCAGCTTCCTTTCTTTTGCTGGCCAGTTCCTTCCGCCTTTGTTTTTGGGCTTCTTTCTCTTCCTTTGTGAGTTTCTCCTTCTCGACGACCTCTCGTCTTGCTGTCCAGCTAATGACTGCCGCTGCGAATGGGAAGAGCCCAACTACTGGGACAAGGAACAGTACAACAATCTCAGGTTGTAGCATTTCAACACTGTTCTCTATCCCAATTGGGAGATTTAGTAGCATCCTAACAACATTGGGGCTCATAAGGATAAATGAAACAGCTACGACAGTGAGGAACCTTATTGCTGAACCAGTGATAGTAGAACCGATGACATAGGAGGAGGACGGAGCAGCAGCTTTTGCAGTCAGTTCATCTCTTGCCTTAGGGTCACTCTGAAGTAGCTCGTCAACATAAATTTGCAGCCTACGGACATCTGCTACCGCATCCAGATTCTCCAAAGCCGTTTGACTTCCGACCACTTTGCGTTCTATTGCTTCACGGAGGAAGGAGAATGCAGTTGCACCCGTGGAGCGGCTCATGCCAGTTATGCTGACCTTCTCACCGCGTTCAATTGCATCCTGTTTTCTTGTAGCTTGGCGTAGTGCAAGCAGCTGTTTCTTGAGTGTTTCTTCTCGGTCTTCGACTGGCTTTCCAACTGAATAACTGTAGATCATCTGATAACTCACTTCAAGATACGCAAAGGACACAAGTGCGAGGATTTGAGCTTCTGTCAATAGAAAGTCCATAAACTCTACAGGGAATGGACTTGGAATATCTGGAACAATCAGAGCCCGATATGCGGCAAGAATGACTATCGCTTGAATTGCAAGAAAAGCGCCACCAACAAACTTGTGATCCATCCTCACCAGTGATTGTAGGAATAGTGCGATGCCAATTCCAGCACATAGAAAGTAGAGGAATAGGAATGTGTTATCCCAGAGGACAGAAATTACATTGTTCAGGTTTCCCTGAAATGATGTCCACACCTGTTGGATGTCTGTCAATGGACCAGTATGTCCATAGGGTTGCATGTACCAAGTCCGAAGGACGAGTGTGTTGTACAGCCCCACAATCAGGTTATCTGGCAAAGCTCCACCTGCAAATGCACTAGCGAGACCACTTGCCATTGTTGTTGCAAAGAAAAAGACAATCAAGGACAATAGACGGAATACTGTCACAACGAATGTGTATGGAGCATCCCAGTGCCAAAAGTCATTTGGATCCAAGATGTCATACACCATGAATGCCATGACTGCAAATGTTGCGACGGATGCAATACGAAGAATCCATGTGACGACCTTCAAAACATCGCCACCCCCCGTTGCTTGGCCTCTTCGTAAGTTCTTATGATTGTTGGAAGGAAGTCTTCAGGTCCAACATTAATCACATTGATTCCAAATCTGGAGAGTGCTCTTGCAATCTTATTCCGACGCTCCCAAAGCTCCTCAGATACCGCCTCAGAAAGAACCTTCTCCACAGGTCCAAATTGACCAACTGGTGCCTCAAACCACGGTCCAAAGGGACTGATTATGAGAGATTTATGGCCATTTGCAACCAGAGTCTTCATTGCGTTGAGGAGGGGAGCAGGGCTCTCCTCTAGGTCTGTCAACCAGATAATGAGTGTGCGTTTCTTACTCTGGCCAACAACATGTGCAATGGCTGTTTCGTAGTCACTCCATCCTCTAGGTTCAGCCATGGCCAGAACCTCGAGAACATCGTACATATGATTTGGTCGTGTTCCTGGAGGTACGTATCCATGAACAATATCGCTGAAAACACATGTGCCAACTAGGTCCTTTCTCTCAAGACCCATGTGAGTGAGTAGAACAGCTGCTCGGATTGCATACTCCAGCTTTGTGTTTTCGGGATAACCATTTCCCATGCTTCCACTAGTGTCCACCATACATACAATCTGGACGTTCTTTTCCTGTTCCCACTGCTTGACGACCATATCTCCACGCTTTGCACTTGTCTTCCAATCAATAAGCCGGAACTCATCTCCAGGAACGTATTCTCTGAAACCTGCAAAGTCAGTACCCATTCCCACTGTCTTGGTTCGATGAGCTCCAAACATCAAGCCCAGCTGTCGTTGTTTTGCAAAGGACTCAAGACGTCGAACGTCCTTCCATGTAGGATAAACAAGAACCTCTGTTTGTTCCTTCAAGGTCCTCTTGTAATAGTGTAGACCAAGTCTGTCTCGCATAATGACCTCCGTTGGTCCAAGATAATAGCGACCTCGCATTCGGACCTGTAAGATGTATGAGAACGTCATACTGCTCCCAGGCTCAATCCTGGATGCGATGAAGTTCTCACCAATTGCGAGAATCCAGGTTTCTGGATATTGGTCATGGACTTCTATAAAGTCAAAATGCCGTCTGGATGCATTTCGAATCGTAACACGGACCCGTAGAAAATCACCTGAGAAAACCTTGACTTTGTCGATTTGGCGATCGACTTCAATGCCTGCTAGATTGGCAGTCAAAGCGAAGAGAGGTAGCGTGACGACTAGACCAATCACACAATAGACACCTAGTAGGACGAGGTAGAAGTTTATGAAGGAGAACCCACTAGTCAGTAGTAGGACTCCTGCAAACACCACCACGAAACCTCTCTGCGTTATCAAGTCGTATCTTCCCCATCTAGCTTATGGCATAGTGTACTACTTGGGACAATCTACTTCTCCTAGTATTTTAGATACAACGCGACTCACCGTCAAACCTTCAAGCTCAGCCTCTGGTTTGAGAATGAGTCTGTGATTCATTGTTTGCACTGAGAGTCGACGTACATCCTCTGGGATGACATAGTCTCTCCCAAGCATCGCAGCACGGGCTTTTGAGGCGTTCATGAGCACTAGTGATGCTCTTGGGGAGCCTCCAAGCAGGATTTGCGGGTCGTTTCTAGTTCGAACAACGATATCGCGTATGTAGTTGATGACATCTTCTTCGATGAAGACTGTCCGGCAGGTGTTCTGCATCCTCACCATGGCTGCAGGGTCTGCTAGAACATTCAGGTCAGTCACTTCACCAAGGTGTTTTCTACGTACAATTTCCGCCTCATCTTGATCAGTTGGATAGTCCAGAATCAGACGAAACATGAACCTGTCAAGCTGCGCTTCTGGAAGGGGGTATGTGCCTTCCTGTTCCACCGGATTCTGAGTAGCAATGATCAGAAATGGTTTCGGGAGTTTACGAGTCACACCCTCAATCGATACCTGTCGTTCCTCCATTACTTCGAGTAACGCGCTCTGTGACTTGGGAGGACACCTGTTAATCTCGTCAGCTAGTACAAGGTTCGAGAACACTGGGCCCTTTCGGAACCAGAATTCGCCTGTTCGTTGATTGAACACATTACTTCCCAACAGATCAGCTGGAAGTGTGTCTACAGTGAGCTGTATTCTCTTGAAGGCACAGCCCAGGATAGATGCGAATGTTCGAGCCATGTAGGTTTTTGCGATGCCAGGTACTCCTTCAAGTACGACATGACCGTTTGAGAGGAAAGCAATTAGAACATCTCGCAGGATGTCTTCTTTCCCAACGATAATGCGGCTGCATTCTCGAATGATATCATGTGTGGTGCTATGAACCTCATCTATAGACATAGTCGCTGACGTGTCCATAGCCACAGTGTCGTTCGTTTCTTCCGTTGTCAATTTTATTCTACCTCTTTCTTGTGTCTATCATATGTG